>JBJKQT010000245.1:0-61568 GCA_046705065.1 Desulfocapsaceae bacterium | reverse complement strand
ATTTCCTGCTAAAATATGTTATGATTTCCGGAAATCCTGTCCGGGAGACCGGAAGATCGTGCCGGAGTAAGCCTTTTCAAGGCGCTGTCCTCAATATACAGATTCTTTTAATGGGCAAGAACAAATGATGACGGTTACTCTGAATCGGAAAGTGTGTTATTGGTACCCCTCCATAATCTTTTGCAAAGTGGCATTGCCGGGGCAGAGGTTTTCCTGGGTTAGGCTGTTAAGCGGTTTTTGGGAAGTGCCGATCAACTCATGGGTATCCTCAACGTCCTCCGCGAAGTAGAGCAGGCCTGTGAGGATCCTGTTTTGTGCCCTGTGGTCTTCCAGGCTGTCGATGGCCGCTTTACGGTTGGTGATATCGCGGGCGCTCTCTCCCTTATAAAGATAGATCACACTGCCGTCATGGAGGGTCACTTCCGTGGTTTCACCTTCAGGATATTCCGTGGTGATCTCCTGTCTGAGCGGGATGAAGTCCAACGTGCCGGTGGCCTCGGCATGATCCCGGACATATTGGTAGCTTTTGGTGGAGGTCGCCGTATTGTTAAACGTGACGCAGGGAGAGATCACATCCACCAAGGAAAAACCCTTATGGTTGATGGCGGCCTTTAAAAGCGGAACCAGCTGCTGTTTGTCGCCGGAAAAGCTGCGCGCGACGAAGGTGGCGCCGGTCTGTATCGCCAATTCGCACAGGTCGATGGATTCAAAGGGGTTCGGCACGCCTTTTTTTCCGGCCGAGCCCCGGTCGGTTGTTGCGGAATCCTGACCTTTTGTCAGCCCGTAGCAGCCGTTGTTCATCACGATATAGACCATATTTAGATCGCGTCTGATCACATGTGTGAACTGTCCCAAGCCGATGGAGGCGGTGTCGCCGTCGCCTGAGACTCCCAAATAGACAAGGTCTCTATTGGCCATGTTGGCTCCCGTGGCTATGGACGGCATCCGCCCATGTACGGCGTTGAAGCCGTGGGATCGACCAAGGAAGTAAGCCGGCGTTTTAGATGAGCAGCCAATTCCCGACATCTTTACGACCCGGTGAGGCTCCACCGGAAGTTCATAGCAGGCCTGGATTATGGCATTGGTTATTGAATCATGTCCGCATCCTGCGCAGAGAGTGGAAATAGAGCCTTCGTAGTCCCTCCGTGTATACCCCAAGGCGTTGGGGGGAAGGTCGGGGTGACGGAATTTCGGGCGAGTGAACGTCATGGCTATCCTCGTTGAGCCGCAAGGGCAGTGTTAATCTGTTCCATGATGGAATCCGCTGTGATGGGCAGGCCATCGAAGTGTGTAACCGGCACTAATTTCGACGGAATAATATCACATTCGTTCAACAGGAGTTTTCGCATCTGAGCATCCCTGTTTTGCTCGATTACGAAGACAGTATCGCATCTGTCGATAAAGTCGGTGACTTCCCGGTGAAATGGGAAAGCTTTGAGGCGCAGGCCATTAATAGATATGTTCTTTTTTCCCAGAAGATCGATGGCCTCGCGGACGGCGTGGGCACTGGTTCCGTAAAAGATAGCGCCTATTCGGCTTTCCGCGTTGGCGACGGTCTCTTCCGGAGCCGGAACCAAGCCCTTGGCGGTTTCCCATTTGGTCAGCATCCGCTTCATGATTCGCTCATATGTGGCTCCTTCCTCTGTGTAACTAGCATATTCATTGTGAGAAGATCCGCGGGTGAAATAGGATCCTTTGCTCGGATGAGTGCCGGGATAGGTTCGATAACATATCCCGTCGCCGTCGATGTCGAGATAACGTCCCCAATCCTGTAACTTGTCGAGTTCGGCTGCCGTCAGGACTTTGCCGCGGTCGTAACGTCTGCTGTCGTCCCAAAGCAGCGGTGCGCTGACATGATCGTTCATGCCGAGATCCAGATCGCTCATGACGATCACCGGCGTCTGCAGGCGTTCCGTCAGGTCGAAACCTTCTATCATCAGGTCGAAGCAGTCTTTCGGATCACTGGGGAAGAGAAGAACATGCCGTGTATCACCGTGGGAAGCATAAGCTGCAAGAAGAATATCTGATTGCTGCGTTCTTGTCGGCATACCGGTGCTGGGTCCCGCCCGCTGCACGTCCACGAGGAGCACGGGGATTTCGGCAAAGTAGGCAAGACCGATGAACTCGTTCATTAACGACAGCCCAGGCCCTGAGGTGGAAGTGAAGGATCGTGCACCGTTCCAGGCCGCGCCTATGACGATCCCAATGGCCGAAAGTTCATCTTCAGCTTGGATGATGGCCGCTTTTCTTCTGCCCGTTTCGGTCTCGGTGCGGTATTTTTTCGTAAACCTGTCAAAAGCGTCGATGACCGAAGTGGAAGGCGTAATGGGGTACCAGCCGGCTACTGTTGCCCCGGCATAGACGGCACCAAGGGCGGCGGCGCTGTTGCCGTCCATCAGGATCATGTCTCTGGTATGTTGAGCGGCTCTGACGGTGAGGCCGCAGGCATTGGGATAGTGTTGACTCGCGTAGGTAAAACCAACCTGCAATGCCTTGATATTCGGTTCCGCCAGATGAGGCTTTTTGCCGAATTGCTTTTTCAGCGATTCGACAAAGACCTCTGTGCCCATATCCAGCAGATGTGCCAGCGCCCCGATATAGATGATATTTTTCATCAGCATCCTGAGGCGGGGATTTTCGACTTCCTGGTTGCACAAATCGGTCATGGGAATTCCGATCACTGTTATATCCGTTCGCTGAAAATCCTCGGGCAAAGACCTTGTGGAGTCATAAACGAAGTAGCCGCCGGGCAGAACATCCCGGTAGTCCTCATTCATGGTCTGGCCGTTGACGGCCACCACCATATCGTATCCGCCGCGCCTGCCCAGGTAGCCTGCCTCGTTGATTCGGACCTCATACCAGGTCGGTAATCCCTGAATATTCGATGGGAAAATATTTTTTGGGCTGACGGGAACGCCAAGGCGGAAAACCGCTTTGGCAAAGAGGTTGTTGGCGCTGGCCGAACCCGAACCGTTGACGTTGGCAAAACGGATGACGCAATCGTTGATACTTTCGATTTTTTTCATTTTTGACCTGCTATTGCGCATTTATAGAAACTTTTCACCATTTCCCAGGCTGAGGTCGGGCAGCGCTCTGCGCAGAGACCGCAGTGCAGACAGACATTTTCATCCTTGATCATTACCCTGCCGGTCTTGAGGTTTTCGGAAACATACAGGTCCTGGCTGGTGTTATTGGCCGGCATGGTCAGCCGGCCGCGCAGGTTTTCCTCCTCGCCGTTGTCGGTAAAGGTGATGCAGCTTGTCGGACAGATATCGGCACAGGCATCGCATTCGATACAGTCCTTATGGGAAAAAACCGTTTGGACGTCGCAGTTCAGGCAACGCTCTGCCTCGATTTTTCCGTGTTGTCTATCAAAACCCAGCTCCACCTCAAGCATTCTGTCCCGGATTGATTTGACCTTTTCGACGAGGGGAACATGCTGGCGGGCATCGTCGGTAACCTTGCTGTCATAAATCCAGTCATGGTAGCCCATTTTCTGGTTGGAAAGCTTGACATTGGGCGCAGGCCGGTCTTTAAGATCTTTTCCCCGGCAGAAGAGGTCGATTGAAATAGCCGCTTCGTGGCCATGGGCAACGGCTGTGATAACGTTGGCCGGACCGAAGGCGGCGTCCCCGCCGAAGAAGATATGGGGGATGGTGGATTGGAGGGTCACGTCATCGATTACGGGCAGCCAACGGTTTTTCAGTTTTAAGCCGAGGTCTTTTTCTATCCAGGTAAAGGCATTCTGCTGGCCTACAGCCAGGAGCACTTCGTCGCAGGCGATGAAGAAGGGATCCTTTCCCTGCCCAACCTGCTGGAAGAGCATTCCCTCGAGCTTGCCGTTGCGAATCACATATTCCAGAGGGCTCAGATTTTCGACTATGGGGATATCTTCCCGTAGTGTATCTTCGATTTCCCAGGGCGAGGCTTTCATCTTTTCCCTGGTGCCGCGGATGATAACCCGTACATCCCTGCCGCCCAGACGCCTTGCGGTCCGGCAACAATCCATGGCTGTGTTGCCGCCGCCGATGACCAGGGTGGTTTTGCCCGCTTTGTCGATATGGCCGTAGGCCACGCCCGCCAGCCATTCTATTCCGACATGAATATTTTCCCTGCCTTCTTCCCGGCCCGGCAATATCAGATCGCGTCCACGGGGGGCCCCTGTTCCGATGAAGATGGCGTCATACCCTTTCTTGAGGAACTCTTTCATGCTGTCGATTCGGCAGTTGAAAAACGTCGTTACCCCCATATCAAGGATATAATTGATTTCCTCGTCGAGAACTTCCAGGGGCAGACGAAAGGAAGGAACCTGACTGCGCATGAAACCTCCGGCGGCTTCCTGGTCGTCGTAGATATCGACCTCGTAGCCAAGAGGCATAAGATCGCAGGCAACGGTAAGTGATGCCGGACCGCCTCCGATCATGGCGATTTTTTTGCCGTTTTTTTCAGCTGGGATTTTGGGCAGCCGATGTTTGATGTCTTCTTTGAAATCTGCAGCAACCCTTTTGAGGCGGCAGATGGCCACCGGGGCCTTCTCCACCCGTCCCCTGCGGCAGGCCGGTTCGCAGGGTCGATCGCAGATTCTGCCGAGAACGCCGGGGAAGACGTTGGAGTGCCAGTTGATCATATAGGCTTCAGAGTATTTACCCTCGGTAATCAGCCGGATATACTCGGGAACCGGAGTGTGAGCAGGGCAGGCAAATTGGCAATCGATGACCTTATGAAAATATTCCGGATTCTTGATATCTGTCGGTTTCAATTGTGTATCTCGTAAGGTTGAGTGGTAAAGCATGCCGTCCATGGTATGCCGCATGTTTCACAGCACAGTAATCGAGGGGTATTAAATCACATTTTTTATCTGTTTCGAAGCCCTTTTTTCCTTGGATGCCCATCTCGCCTGGCAAGTCATAACGATGAACGCGCCTTCCCCCCTTCATTGCCGGGCAGGAGAAAGGAAAGCAAGACGGCAAAGGATGCCATGCCGCAGGCCATGAGAAAACTTCCGGAAAAATTACCCGTTGATTGAGCCATGACGCCTGCCAGGTACGGACCGGCAATTTGTCCGAGACCGAAGATGAACGTCACAAAGCCGAAAATTGCTGCGACACGGTGGAGACCGGCATAATCACCGACGAGTGCGGCCATGATCGACGGTATACTCCAAGCTGCGATACCAAATAAGCCTATGGAGAGGTAAAGAAAGATCTCGGGAAGAGCAAGGCCGATAAAGAGGTAGGCGATTGCCTGGATCGAAAAGACCACCATCAAAGCGGCCTTCCTGCCGAAGCGATCGGAAAAGGTACCGAAAATCGGTCCCGACAGAATGCTGAGCAGCCCGACCCAGGACCAGAAATGGCCGGCGACGGATTCGGGAAAGCCTTTTTCCCGTACCAGGGTGGTAACGATAAACGTCACGTAAATCACATAGGTGAAACCGAAGAGAAAGTAGATTGCAGCACAGTGAAGAATCACCGGGGACCTTGGGGTAACATCGAAAAAACGGCTTTTAAAGTTCTCATGGCCTTCATTTTTGGAATCCACCGGTTCAAGTCCCATCTCCTGGGGCGAATTGCGGATTACGAGTGCGCAAAACCCCGCTATGAGAATAACCAGAGTGCCAAGTATGAACCAGTTTATTCGCCAACCGTTTGTATATAAACCATTTATCATTGGGATCAACCATCCCGAAAGGACGATGGCGGGGCCGCTGCCGATCACGATAAAACCGGCTGCTTTGCCGCGTTTGCGGCTGGAGAACCAAACAGAAACTAAAGCCATGATCGGAATGTTGGCCATGGCGCTGCCGATGCCTGTGGCCGTGTAGAAAAAAACCAACAGAGCAAGATGGGTTGCGAGACCTACAAGGATCATCGAGGCTCCCACCAAGAGGAGCGAGCCGCCGATCAAACGTCTGGCGCCGAAATACCGCATCAAAGTACTGCTGATCAGCACGCCCGTCAGATAGCCGACGAAGTTTGCGGTGCTGATCAGTCCCATCTGCGAATAGGAAAGATGGAGAGCCGCACCCATTGAAGGCAGGAGCATCCCCAAAGAAAACCTTCCCAAGCCCAGGCAGGCGAAAATGCAGAAGGTTCCTGCGGCAACGATGAGCCATCCGTAATGTATGGTCGCGGCCCCTCTTACCTTGGGAGGTGTCGGCACAATATTCTTTCCTTGTCTATGGTATGCTGCCGTTTCGTGCCTATCAATCTTCGGGGAGGACCCGGACGGCTCCTTTGTCGGCAGATGCCGCAAACAGCGCATAAGCTTTCAATGCCTGGGAAACCTGCCTGTCGCGGTCCGAAGGCTTGAAGGCAAGGGCGCCTTTCCTTTCTTCCTCCTCACGGCGTTTTTGGAACTCCTCCTCGCTGACTGCCGCACGGATGGTTCTTGCCGGAATGTCGATTTCGATCCGGTCGCCGTCTTTCACCAAGCCGATGGCGCCGCCTGCAGCCGCTTCGGGTGAGACATGGCCGATGGAAAGACCCGAGGTGCCGCCTGAGAAACGACCGTCGGTGATGAGGGCGCATTCCTTGCCGAGATGCACCGACTTCAAATAGGAGGTGGGATAGAGCATCTCCTGCATGCCCGGTCCTCCTTTCGGGCCTTCATAGCGAATGATCACCACATCCCCCGCCTTAATCGCTCCTCCAAGAATCGCATCGCAGGCCCCTTCCTGGGAAGAAAAAACCTTGGCCGAACCGGCAAACTGAAAAATGGAAGGGTCGACACCGGCAGTTTTGACGATACACCCGTTTAGGGCAATGTTTCCGTACAGTACGGCCAGACCTCCGTCTTTGGAGTAGCAGTGCTCCATGTCTCTGATGCAGCCTTTGGCCCGGTTCAGGTCGGGCTCTTCATACATGGTTTCCTGGGAACCCATCACCAGATTTCTGCCTTTATTGCCCGGGGCGCTCAAGTAGAGATTACGGGCCGCGGGCGAGCAGGATTCCAGGCGGATGTCCCAGATTGCGAGAGCTTCCTTCAGACTCGGGGCATCCACACGACGCACGCTGGTGTCGATTAAGCCGGCCCGGTCGAGCTCGCCTAGAATACCCATGATGCCTCCGGCTCTGTTCACGTCCTCGACATGATAAGTTGAAGAAGGCGCCACTTTGCATAGATTCGGGACCTTGCGGGAGAGTTGGTCGATATCGTCCATGGTAAAATCCACTTCAGCGGATTGGGCGATGGCCAGCAGATGCAAAACGGTGTTGGTCGAGCCGCCCATGGCGATATCGAGGGTCATGGAGTTCATGAAAGCCGCCTTTGATGCAATGGATCGCGGCAGCACGGATGCGTCTTCGTTATCGTACCAGGCATGGGCCATGGCGACAATGAGCTGTGCCGCCTGTTCGAACAGTTTGGTCCTGTTGGCATGTGTGGCTACAACGGTGCCGTTGCCGGGCAATGCGAGGCCCAAGACCTCGTTGAGGCAGTTCATGGAATTGGCGGTAAACATGCCGGAACAGGAGCCGCAGGTTGGGCAGGCCAGGCGCTCTACTCTTTCGACGTCGGCATCCTCAACCGTCTTATCGGCGGCCATGATCATGGCATCGATGAGATCATAGCTCTTGTCCCCGTCCCGTCCGGCCTCCATGGGTCCGCCGGAGACGAAAATAGTGGGAATGTTCAGGCGCATGGCCGCCATCAGCATGCCGGGGGTTATCTTGTCGCAGTTGCTGATGCAGATCATCGCATCCACCGTATGGGCGTTGCACATATACTCCACGCTGTCGGCGATCAGCTCGCGCGAAGGCAGGGAATAGAGCATGCCCGAATGGCCCATGGCAATACCGTCGTCGATGCCGATGGTATTGAATTCAGCTGCAAAACACCCCATGTCGGCGATGAGTTTTTTTATGTGCTGTCCGATATTGTGCAGGTGAACGTGTCCCGGTACGAATTGGGTGAAAGAGTTGACGATGCCGATAATAGGCTTGTCGAACTGTTCTTCGGTCATGCCGTTAGCCCGCCACAGGCTTCGGGCACCTGCCATCTTCCGTCCTTGGGTCGTCGTTGCGCTGCGTAATGATATGGCCATTTTTGACTCCTTCACGTCTGAAACCCACCCGTTATGACAATTAAAAGTGGGTTTATTTGAAAAATTCGCTGGAATTTCTTGTGTCTTTTGTGACAATATACTATGAAATTGAACGGTATAGCATATTTTTTCGGGAGAGGATAATGAAAAAGACTGAAATCGACTATTGGATCACGGCAATGCTTCGATCCCATCACAGTGTGTCGGATTTGAACCTGACGGTGGGGAAATCGTTGCAGGTGGAGTCGGACGGCAGGCTTGTTCCCGTGCAGGTTGTGCCGCCCGTACAGGAATTGACGCCGTTTCAGACCGAAACCTTTGCCATGAATCTGATCGGAAATAATAAACGGTTGCTGGCAAATCTGGTGGAGACCGGTTCTTGCGACCTCTCGTATTCCCTGGGAGAGGAGGCGCGTTTCAGGGTAAATATTTTCACCCAGAAGGGAAGCTTCTCCATTGTTCTCAGGAAACTGGAAACAGAGGTTCCGAGTATCGAGGGCATGCAGTTTCCAGGCGCCTTCGGTAAGATGGCAAGAGAACTCAACGGACTCGTCCTGTTCACCGGTGCAACCGGTACCGGTAAAACAACATCGCTTGCCGCGCTATTGGATCGGATCAATCATGAGCGATCAGTACATATCGTCACCCTGGAAGATCCCATAGAGTATGTCCATCAGCATGATAAGGCAACCTTCAATCAACGTGAACTCGGAAACGACTTCAGTTCGTTTGCCACCGGCATGCGTGCCGCCCTGCGTCAGGCACCGAAAGTTATTCTGGTTGGTGAGATCCGTGACCGTGATACCATGGAAATCGCCTTGACCGCCTCGGAGACAGGCCATCTCGTTCTGTCCACACTGCATACCATCGATGCCGGTCAGGCCATCAACCGTATGCTCGGTATGTTCGAACAGGACGAGCAGCCTCAGATTAGGAACCGTCTTGCCGATACGATTCGCTGGGTCGTGGCCCAGCGACTGTTGCCAAGAATCGGCGGAGGTCGGGTTGCAGCAATGGAAATTCTTTGTACAAGCCTACGGGTAAAGGATTTAATTCTGAATGGAGAAACGGAAGATAAGACCTACTATAATGTTATTCAAAGCGGTTCTGCGCAGGATATGAGGACCTTCGATCAACACATACTTGAGATGTATGCCAACGGGATTATTACCGAAGATACTGTTATGCAATACTGCTCGCATCGCAATGAGGTCAGCCGCGGACTCGACAGGTTGAAATCGGAGAGAGGCGAGGCCACCTCGACGCTTTCAGGTTTGGCCATGGAGGAAGAGGCCGAAGATCCCTATCGGAGAAGATAACTGTACTATAGTGTAGGAGGCTTGATGAAACAATCCAACTCGGATAAGAGGGAAAAATGATAGTTAGCTGCCCAAATTGCGGAAAACAGTTGAAACTTCCACCGAAAATAGAGGAAACCGTCAAGGGGCTTACCGACGGGAAAAGCATCAGCGTCAAATGCCCGCAATGCTCAAGCGGCATTCCGTTATCTGCGTCAATGGCCTCGTCAGCTTCCCAATCTGTTTTAAAGGCGGCACCGGGAAAAAAACAAGACGACAAAAAGAGCCGCTTCGTCGCTCCACCGCCTCCTCCCGATATATCATGGCTTAAGGATGGACGCTATGAAGGGAAGGATATCATCGAAGATGTTCCAATGGCCCTTATTCTTATGAACGAAGGTCCGGAGCGTGAGTATGTCATCGATGCGCTGGAGGGGATCGGTTATAAGGCGGAATTGGTGGAGTCCATCCAGGAGGCGGTAGAAAAAATACAGTTCGTCGATTATGCCTGTATTGTTCTCCACTCCCTTTATGAATCAAATGGAATCATGACCAACGCCTTCCATCGGCACATGTGCACGATGAACATGGGCAAAAGAAGGTTTGTCTTCTATATTCTGATCGGCAAGGAATTCAAGACATTCTATAACCTTCAGGCGTTGACCTATTCGGCGAATCTTGTGGTCAACGACAGCGAAGTTCCGAAATTCGCCGTGATTCTCAGAAAGGCGATTCCTGAATACGAGGAACTATTCGGACCGATTATGGAAGAGCTGCGGCATCATGGACGATGATGTTTAAAAATGTGACCGATGAAATTCGGCGGAATTGAACATGATGAGGAAAATTTTCCGGTCGGTGGGAAGGGGGATCCGAAATTTTTTACGATCCGAGCGGAAAAAAAGCGGCGAGGCTTCAGCCGTTGCGGGATCACCTTCAGATAGCCCAGATGATGCTCCTGCAAAAATAGCGGAGTCCTCGGATGCGGTTGCTCTACCTGATAATATCGGGAAAGAAGACGACAACGAAAAGAAGAGACCTTCCAGACGACGCCGCAAAAGAAAAAAAGACTGGGATATTTCACAATTTCAGGTGGAACCGGCAGAAGGAAAATCCCGGTTTCATGACTTTCAGCTTCCGGCTGCGATTCTGCATGCCGTTTCCGATTTGGGATTTCAATACTGCACACCGATACAGGCTAAAGCGTTGCCTGTGGCGCTTCAAGGAAAAGACCTCGTCGGTCGAGCCAATACGGGTACCGGTAAGACAGCCGTTTTTTTGATTTCGGTATTGTCGGCACTCCTGGAAGACCCGGGAGCTAAGCGCAGCAACGGCCGGCCACGGGCTTTGATCATTGCGCCGACCCGAGAGCTTGTTGTGCAGATCGCAAAGGACGGTAGAAATCTTTCCAAGTATACGGATTTGCAGATTCATTCTGTCTTCGGCGGGGTGAATTACCGGGCTCAGATGGCGGATCTGCAGGAAAACCCATGTGATGTGGTAGTTGCCACGCCGGGAAGGCTTTTGGATTATCTCGGGAAGAACATCATATCATTAGATGACTGCGCCAGATTGGTCATCGACGAGGCCGACCGTATGCTCGATATGGGGTTTATCCCGGACGTGCGGCGGATCATTCATCGAATCCCGGAAGGAGTCAGACGGCATACCATGCTTTTTTCGGCCACGGTAACCGAAGAGGTGCGGCGTCTGACCGTTCAGTGGTGTCAGGATCCTGTTACCATCGAGATCGAGCCCGAACAGGTAGCGGTGGAGACTGTGGAACAGATCGTCTATCTGGTTACCACGGACGAGAAATACAATGTCCTCTATAATTTGGTGACCAAAAACCCTGACAGACGTATCCTTGTTTTTACCAATCAGAAAAATGAGGCCAGAAGGCTGAGTGAGAGGTTGGTAAGAAATGAAATCAGATGCAATCTATTGACCGGTGATGTTCCCCAACAGCACCGAACCCGAAGGCTCGAGGAGTTTCGCTCCGGTAAGGTCCCGGTCTTAGTGGCCACCGATGTAGCCGGAAGAGGGATTCACGTTGAAGATGTTAGCCATGTCGTCAATTTCACCCTGCCGTATGAACCGGAAGATTACGTACACCGAATAGGCAGGACGGGAAGGGCCGGAGCCGCGGGAATCTCGATCAGTTTTGCCTGTGAAGAAGGTGCGTTTTACCTGCCTCAGATCGAAGAGTACCTGGGAAAAAATATAGAATGTATCGTTCCCGAAGATGATCTGTTGGTTCCGGCACCGAAGCCGCGCGCCAAGGCGCAGGAGCCGGGGCGCAGTGGACGCAAAGGAAAAAAACGCGTCCGAAAAGATTTGAAAACGGATAAACCGGGAGATGACGAAAGTTCCCGGAAATGATTTTTTTGGACGGATTGTAAGAAGTCCTTGTCGTACTGGCTTTTCTCTGATATAAGATTATATTTTTACAAACCGAACGGGTCTTCCTTTTGAAGAAGCGTACCCGAAGGCGGTAAGTTGTCTTATCTGAAGACAAAGGGGGCTTGAAAACACACTTTTTTCAAAGCGACCTTAAGATAAACCTCAACCATTCGGCTTCATGCCAAAAAGACGAGCGAAATCCATGACAGATGAATTTAACCAATCAACCCAAGAAACCAACGGCGGAGAACTGAGTTTTGCAGAACTCTTCGAAATGGAGGAAAACAACAAGGTCATTGCCGTCGGTGATGTGGCAATAGGAACCGTCATCGGCAGTGTCGACGATTTCTTTTTAGTCGATGTCGGAGATAAAGCCGAAAGCTATATTGCCAAATCGGAGTTCCGTCTCGATGAACACGCACAGATTCAGATAGGTGACACCTTCGAGGTATTCGTCGAGCGCCGCAAAGAAGAAGGCGGACTCCTTCTGTCACGGGAAAAAGCGATTGCAATTAAAGTTTGGGAAGATATTGCCAAGATTCAGGAAGACGAAAAGACCATCGAAGGAAAAATAGAGAGCCGGGTTAAAGGCGGGATGTCCGTTGATATCGGCGTTCCTGCATTCCTGCCCTATTCCCAGATCGATCTCCGTCCGGTCAAGGACCTCGACAGTCTGATCGGCCAGAGCTTCGAATTCAAAATTCTGAAATTCAATAGAAAACGTAATAACGTCGTCATCTCCAGAAGAGCTATCCTTGAAGAGGAGCGCAACAAACTGCGAGAGAAGATGCGGTCCATGTTGCAGGAAGGACAGATCATCAAGGGGGCGATTACCAATATCACCGATTACGGTCTGTTTATAGATATGGGCGGTATGGATGGGTTGTGCCATATCACCGATCTTTCCTGGGGACGCGTTTCTCATCCGGCAAAACTGTATAAAGTCGGCCAGGAACTCGAGGTCAAGGTTCTTAAATACGACAAGGAGCATGATCGCGTCTCCTTGGGTATCAAACAGCTGCGGGAAGATCCCTGGGCGACGGTTACCGAAAGATACCCCATCGGTCAGAAGACCAAGGGAAAAGTAGTTTCGATTACCGACTACGGTGTTTTCGTCGAGTTGGAAGAAGGTGTGGAAGGACTTATCCATGTATCTGAGATGACTTGGTCTAAAAAGCCTCGACATCCGTCGAAAATGGTTTCCGTCGGTGATGAGGTGGAGATCATGGTCCTCAATATCGAACCGGAAACGAAACGGATTTCGCTGGGTATGAAACAGCTGCAGCCGAATCCCTGGGATCTGGTCACCGAGACCTATCCCGTGGGCTCCATCATCGAAGGAAAGATCAAAAATATCACCGATTTCGGTGTCTTTATAGGAATTGAGGAAGGAATAGACGGGCTGATCCACGTCTCCGATCTTTCATGGACCGAGCGGATCAAGCATCCGTCCGAGAAATACACCAAAGGCGAGACCATCCAGGCGGTTGTGCTCAAGATCGACAAGGAAAACGAGCGCTTCTCCTTGGGCATCAAACAGCTTACGCCGGATCCATGGCAGGCTGCCTATAATAATTATCCGTCCGGAACCGTCGTTGAAGGTATCATCACCAATGTGACCGATTTCGGCGTCTTCGTCAAACTTGAGGAAGGGATCGAAGGGTTGGTCCATGTCTCCGAGATCAGTAAAGACAAGGTTAAGACCCCGGTTGGTATGTATAAAGTCGGCGATACCTTGAAAGCCATTGTTATCAATGTTTCGGCGAAAGACAGAAAGATTGCGCTTTCCATAAAAACACTGGAAGGTGAAGGTGAAGGCGGCGAAGCAGTGGAAAAGATGAAGAAGGTTGAAGAGAGTACGACGGACAATTCTCCCTCAACCTTTGGCGACCTGCTCAAGGCAGCTGCAAGCGGGAGCCAGACGGACGAGCAGTAGGTGCTTGCGGCCGAGATCTTATTGTAATACAGAAAAAGGTTGCCTTGTCCGGAATGTCTGGACAAGACAGCCTTTTTTTATATCTTTTGGCATCCTAACGGCCTCATAGAGGACCTGACACATAACGTAAATAAATAAACACCATGTTAAAAAAAGACCTCATAAATCAAGTAAGTTCTGAACTCTCTCTGCAAAAGCAGGATGTAAATACGGCAGTCAATATTATTTTGTCGACCATGAGCGATGCCTTGGCAGAGGACAGGCGAGTAGAGATCCGCGGGTTCGGCAGTTTTTCCATTCGGAAACGCAAATCCCGTTGCACCAAGAACCCCAAGACCGGCATGGTAATGGACATACCGGAAAGGAAGACCTTGCATTTTACAATGAGCAAGTCCCTGAAAGAGTCCCTGATCAACGAAACGGACTGACATCACCCTTACCGACACGGAGAATTTCAGGTGTGTCTCGGGTCAGATCGATAACCGTTGAGGGATCGGGGTAAATTGGTCCGCCGTCGATGATCGCATCGATTCTGTTGCCCAGAAGCTCATCGATTTCATAAGCTTCTGTGGGGGCCGGTGCATCGTCGACTGGAATACTGGTATTAATGATCGGGTTGCCGAGTGTTGCCAGCAGGAGTTGGCAGATGGGAGAGGCAGGAACCCGGATGCCAACGGTTTTCTGCCGTGTCGCCATGATCTTGGGTACGAGTTTCGTTCCCGGCAGGACAAAGGTATAAGGTCCGGGCAGGCATTTCTTCAGAAGCCGGTATGCGGTGTTTGAAACATGTGCGTATTCGCTGATATTTTTTAAGTCGGAGCACATGAAGGAAAAGGGCTTGTCCTTGGGGCGCCGCTTGATGAGGATAAGTCTTTTGATAGCTTTCTGATCAAATATATCGCAGCCGATGCCGTAACCGGTGTCGGTTGGATAGCAGATAATACCACCATCTTTCAAAATGGCGGCGACCTGTTGGATAAGACGTGCCTGTGGATTGTCAGGATTTATAGAATAAAACATAGCACTTTCTCCTCTACTTCAAGTAGAGCATTACAAGAGACAAAACGCAACTTTATACCATTTTTCCCAAGGAATTTCCAAGGGCTTTTTGCAGGATCCCATACGGCGTCCGAAAGGCTTTGGGGTTTTCTGCCGGAATGATATACAATAATCATTGGGGTATTTGGTTTCCTGTATTTACCTAAGCCCTGCAAAAGGAGTCGATCATGTTACCGGATGAAATTGAACTTGCACTCACATTTGACGACCTTCTTCTTATCCCTTCCGCTTCGGAGGTCCTGCCTAATGAGGTTTCTCTGGCTACGAAACTTACCGATACCCTTACCCTGAATGCTCCGCTGGTCAGCGCCGCGATGGATACCGTCACAGAACATCGAACGGCAATCACCATGGCCAGGGAGGGCGGAATCGGGATTATTCATAAGAATATGGGTATCGACCAGCAGGTACTGGAGGTTGAAAAGGTAAAAAAATCCGAATCCGGGATGATAATTGATCCCATCACCGTAACCCAGTCCCAATCGGTTGCCGAGGTCCAGGATATCATGAGCACCTATAAGATATCCGGGCTTCCTGTGCTTCACGAAGGAAAACTGGTGGGCATCGTCACCAACCGGGACCTTCGTTTCGTTTCCGACACCGATCTCCGGGTCTCGGATGTGATGACCAGTAAAAATCTGGTTACCGCCAAGGTCGGGATCGATCTTGAGCATTCCAAAGCGCTTTTGCATGAACACCGCATCGAAAAACTTCTGGTCGTGGATGATTCCGGAAACCTGAAAGGGTTGATCACAATCAAAGACCTGGAAAAAATAAAAAAATATCCGTTGGCAACCAAAGATAGTTTCGGTCGTTTGGTTGTCGGTGCGGCGCTGGGTGTGGGAGTGAATATCGAAGAGCACGCTCAAAGGCTTGTCAAGGCAGGCGTCGACGTCGTCGTGGTCGATTCGGCCCATGGGCACTCCAAAGGCGTCATGAAAGCAGTGGAGATGGTGAAAGGAGCTTTTCCCAAACTACCTGTTGTTGCCGGTAACGTGGCAAGCTACGAAGGCGCTGAAGATCTCATAAAAGCCGGTGCCAACGCGATCAAGGTCGGGGTGGGACCCGGCTCCATTTGTACAACCCGCATCGTCGCCGGTGTCGGGGTTCCGCAGATGACTGCTTTGAAAAATTGCGTTGCGGCCGGGAAAAAATACGGTATTCCGATCATTGCCGACGGGGGGATCAAGCATTCAGGCGATTTGGCTAAGGCCATCGGTGCCGGCGCCCATACCATTATGATCGGCGGCCTTTTCGCCGGAACGGATGAGACACCGGGAGAGACCTTCCTCTATCAGGGCCGGACCTATAAAGGCTATCGCGGAATGGGCTCTTTAGGGGCTATGGGACAAGGCTCGGCGGACAGGTACTTTCAATCCGACATCACAAGCCAATCCAAGCTGGTCCCTGAGGGAATCGAGGGCAAGGTTCCGTATCGCGGCTCGCTCGTCAATGTGATCTATCAGCTTTTGGGCGGACTTCGTTCCGGAATGGGTTATGTCGGTGCGGCCACCATTGAAGACCTGAGAGGCAAGGCGAAATTCGTGAGAATCTCCTCGGCAGGCCTTCGTGAATCCCACGTCCATGACGTCATCATCACCAAGGAGGCCCCTAATTATCGAATGGCTTGAGACCGCTCTTACGAACCCGTTCGTCCAAGCTTTTTGCTATGCGCAAATTTTATCCTGGGAACAATGCTTTTCTATCCGCGATAAAATCATTTGCAAGCCCTTGATTTGAACGAAGATGCAAAATATTAAAGGTTCCTTTGAGATCCCCTTTTATTTTTGAGTTGACTCTATGAATATTCACAGGCAGAAAATTCTCATACTTGATTTCGGCTCCCAAACAACACAACTGATCGCAAGAAGAATAAGGGAGCAGAAAGTCTACTGCGAAATCCACCCCTTTTCGATCTCTCTTGAACGGATCAAGGAGCTGCAACCGTCGGGCCTGGTGCTCTCGGGGGGCCCCTGTTCGGTCTATGACCAGGGTGCGCCGCTCTCCGATCCCGGCATTTTCAATCTGGGGTTGCCCGTTTTGGGTATCTGCTACGGAGCCCAGCTGATGATCCAGCAACTGGGCGGACGGGTGGAAAAGGCTGTGAAACGTGAATTCGGCAAAGCGGATCTTTCCGTCCGTTTCACGGATGGACTTTTCGCAGGATTGGAGACGGACGGCATTCATTATCAGGTCTGGATGAGCCATGGAGACAGGGTTGAAGTGGTACCGGAAGGGTTTGAGGCAACGGCAGTCAGTGACAATTCTCCTTATGCGGCACTTCGGCATAAAGAACGGCCTTTTGTTGCGGTCCAGTTTCACCCGGAGGTTGCCCATACGTTGATCGGCACCGATATTTTGCGCAATTTCATTTTCGGTATTTGCAATTGCAACCCGGATTGGACCATGCACTCATTCATCGAGTCGGCCGTGGAATCGATCCGGGCGACGGTCGGAAGGTCCAAAGTAATTTGCGCCTTGTCCGGCGGGGTTGACTCTTCGGTGGTTGCGGCAATCGTTCATCGGGCTGTGGGCGATCAGCTGACCTGCATCCATGTGAATAACGGGCTGATGCGGACCGGTGAGTCCGAATCGATTCTCCGTTTTTTTCGGGAGAAGAGCAAGCTCGCAGTCATCGATGTTGATGCCACGGACTATTTTCTCGGAGAACTCCAAGGCGTTGTGGATCCCGAGATCAAAAGGAAACGGATTGGGCTTGGCTTCATCAAAATATTCGAGGACGAGGCTCATAAGCTTGGCCAGGTTGATTTTCTTGCGCAAGGAACGCTGTATCCCGATGTGATCGAATCGGTGTCCTTCCGCGGTGAAGCTCCGATTAAATCGCATCATAATGTCGGTGGTCTGCCGGAAATCATGAAGCTTAAACTGATTGAACCGCTGCGCGAACTTTTCAAAGACGAGGTTCGTCAGTTGGGCCTTGAGCTTGGTTTGCCGGAAGAAGCGGTATACAGACAGCCGTTCCCGGGGCCGGGCCTGGGTATCCGGATCATGGGCGAAATCACCAGGGAGCGGCTTACAATCCTGCGTCAGGCGGATGTCATTGTGTTGGAAGAGATGAAAAAGAGCGGCTGGTACCGAAAGGTATGGCAGTCCTTTGCCGTGTTGCTGCCGATCCAGACCGTAGGTGTTATGGGCGACGGCCGGACCTATGAAAATGTGGTGGCGATTCGTGCGGTGGACTCGCGCGATGCAATGACCGCCGACTGGTCCAAACTACCGTATGAAATCTTAGGCGTCATTTCCAGCCGGATCATTAACGAAGTTCGGGGAGTCAACCGGGTTGTATACGATATTTCCTCCAAGCCTCCGGCAACCATTGAATGGGAATAGCAGCGGAGGCTTGCAGACTGTAGACTTTAAGTTCGTTGGCTGAGTAGCAGGACATCAGGGTGAATTTTTGCCGTTGCGGGACGTTCGATTTCCGGGCTGATCCCCCAAGGTCCGTCGATCCGCAGCCTATTCACCACCAGAAGGGCAATCACCATGCTTAAGACGGGAATTTATGTTGATGCGGAAAATATACGGTTAAGCGGCGGCTACGGCATGCGCTACGACGTGCTGGTCGAGTTGGCCAATCTCGGCAAGTCGGTTCTTCTGCGGGCCAACTGTTATCTGGCCGAGGATCGCACCCGAACCAAAGAGGATATCGAATACAGGCAGAAGCTGTATCGATATCATGACGTGCTGCGCCAATGCGGATTCAAGGTTATAAAAAAGTATGTCAAACACTTCATCGACGATGAAGGTATCTTGACCACCAAAGCCAATGCAGATATGGATTTGGCCATCGATGCTCTTCTCCAGGCACGCAACCTTGATCGAATCATTTTGCTCACCGGAGACGGTGATTTTATCCGTCTCGTGCTTGCCTTGCAGAATATGGGGTGCCGGGTCGAGATCATCGCCTTCAACAATGTCAGCAACGACCTCAAGGAGGTTGCCGATAATTTCCTTTCCGGCTTTCTGATTCCCGGTCTTCTGCCCATGCATGTACCGCACGGCGAAAACAGACAACGAGGCATCCCCATCAATTACAATCCCGACCGGGGCTTCGGATTCATGCGCTATTACACGATCAAAAAGGAAGGGTTGCTGCCGGAAAGTGTTTTTTTTCACTGTTCCAAATCAAACGTTGCCAATGATGCGCTGTTTCTCGATTCATCCAATATCTTTGAGTTCAGCGTCGTCACCAATACGGAAAACAATCGAACGGAGGCTTCGGAAATCAGACTGTTTGAAGAGCCCTGACCGGGAGCAAAACCATGAAAAGCTTACTGGCAATCGATGTGGGTGGAACCAAGGCCGACATGGCCCTTTTCGATCTGCAGAGTCGGAGTTTGGAACCAATGCAACGTCACGTCACCCAATGTGCCGACCATACCGGTATCGAAGAGATTATAAAGGATTTTCTTGATGAAACCGGCGTGCCGCCGGCTTATGCCTGTCTGGATGTGGCGGGAGTCATTGAGGACGGCAAGGCACATATAACCAATCTCCCCTGGGTGGTGGATGAGCAATCCCTGGCCAAAAAATTTTCCTTTTCCGGTGTAAAGCTGATCAACGATATGACGGCACTTTGTTCCGTGCTCTCTTCCCTGGAAAAAGACGATCTGCTGACACTTCAGCCCGGCGGATCGCATCAGGAAGGGACTAGAGCAGTGATTGCGCCGGGCACCGGATTGGGCGAGGGGTATCTCATAGAAACCGAAACCGTGTTTCTTCCTCAGGGATCGGAGGGGGGCCATACGGATTTTGCCCCTGTGGATGACGAACAGCTTGATCTCCTGATTTGGCTTGGCAAAAAAAAGCGGCCGGTGAGTTATGAGATGCTTTGCGCAGGTCTTGGAATTCCCGATCTGTATGCTTTCTGCAAAGAACACAGCGATCTTGGTGAAAGAGATGAGATAAAAGAGCAGCTTCGCAGCAGCCGTGACCGGACTCCGGTGATCGTGAACGGAGCGATAGAAAAAGATCCCTGCCCGCTCTGCCGCAAGACCATGGATCTCTTTTTGTCGATCCTGGGCAGCGAAGCCGGCAACCTCGCCTTGAAACTCTATTCGTTGGGAGGCCTCTTCATAGGGGGCGGTCTGATGCCGAGACTTGCCGGCAAGATAGCTTTCACCAGCTTTACGGAGGCTTTTCTCCGGAAAGAGAAAATGGAAGATTTGATGGTTCAAATTCCTATCCATCTGATCCTGAAGCCTGATGCAGTTCTCTGCGGTGCGGCTGTTTTCGGCCGGCGGTTCTTTTTGCCGTCTCAATAATGCCTCCCATGAAAAGAGAAAGGCAGCGTGCACTGGCGGCGGCTCTCCGGTATGTGGGGAAAAGTTCGGAGATAGAGCTGAGTTGCTTGGGTGAGGGCAATATCAACGATACCTATCTGGTCCGCAGCACCGCTAGGGCCTTTGTCCTGCAGCGGATCAACAGCCAAGTTTTTCCCCGTCCGGAACTGGTGGTTGCAAACTTTCAGACGGTGACTGCGCATCTCGCCGCAAGAGCCCCAGAGGATTGTTTCCAATGGCGGGATATCCACTTGATACCCACCGAAGCAGGAGAACCTTTTTATAAGGATGAAGCGGGTGATGTCTGGCGTTCACAGACATATCTTGATAAAACGGCGACATTTTCGACCATCGACTCTCCGGAACGGGCCAGACAGGTCGGCCTGGCATTGGGCCATTTTCATCGTTTTCTCAACGGACTCGCTTCATCTTCGCTCTACGATACATTACCGGGTTTCCATGTCCTCGCCTCGTATCTGGCGCATTTTGACCGCATCAAAGATCTGTGCACATCAAGGAAATCCTCTGAGCTTACCTATTGCCTGGAAATGGTGGCGAAGTACCGGGGATCGGTGGGATCTCTTCAAAGAGCGGAGGAGAGGGGACAGATCATTCCTCATGTCATTCATGGAGACCCGAAGGCATCCAATGTTCTCTTTGATCTGAATAGCGGGCTGTCGGTTTGTATGATCGATTTGGATACGGTTCGTCCCGGGCTTCTTCATTACGATATCGGCGATTGTCTTCGTTCGTGCTGCAATCCTGCAGGAGAGACGGGCGACGATCCGGAAAACGTTCGTTTCGAGGTCGATCTTGCCAGGGAAATTCTTAACGGATATTATGCCGGGGCCGGCAGTCTGATTACTGCTGTGGACAAAAGCTATATTCATGATGCCGTGTGTCTTCTCAGCTTCGAGTTGGGACTTCGTTTTCTGACCGATTTTCTTGATGGGAACCGTTATTTCAAGGTTGAAAATCCGGATGACAATATTCGCCGCGCCCACCGGCAATTTCGCCTTTTGGCCGATTTAATGGAGTTAGGTGACGTTTTTGCCGGAATTGTTTAGCCGCTCATATTTCTTTGTATGATAACCTCTAATTCTGAGCCGATCATGGAGGGCGATTGATGGGGGGCAAAACGAGAATTCAGCTATTTTGGTGTGTCGTATTTCCGGATTAGCAATGGCGTCATCTTTTCAAGGTTGTTTTTCGATAATTCCCCACGGAGGCAGGCATGGAATTCAGATTGAGTCAGGAGCAGCGGCTGTTTCGGCAAACACTCAGGGAGTTTTGCGAAAAGGAAATCGCTCCGCTTGCAAGACAGATCGACAGTGAAAAGAGCATTATTCCGGATAGCCTTCTTGAAAAAATGGCAGAAATCGGCATTTTCGGAATAACTGTGCCGGAAGAATACGGCGGATCCGCGCCCCTTGGAGAGGAAATGGTGTACGCCAGCCTTGCCGTTCACGAATTGGCCCGTGCCGATATGAGTATGTCCCTTCCGGTGTATGCCCTTCTCTGCATGGGATGGGGCAGCCTTATCGTCAAATATGGAACCGGGCAGCTGAAAAAAGAAATACTGCCCAAAGTAGTCACCGGAAAGTATTTCCTGGGGATTGCCACCACCGAGCCCTCCGGTGGTTCCGATGTCGCCAATATCAGGACCCGAGGTGTCAAAAATGGTAAAAAACTTGTCATCAACGGCGAAAAGATCTTTATCAGCGGGGTACGCGAGTCCTTCGAATTGAGAGAAGGAGGGCATATCACCCTTGTGCGTACCGACCCGCAGGCGGGACACAAGGGATTCACCATGGTTTTCATTCCGTCGCGGCTACCGGGGGCGTCCTATACTGTTCTGGAGGAGATAGGACGTCAGGGACTTTCCAACGGGACCATGCACTACAACGATGTCGAAGTTCCGGAACACCACATCCTCGGGCAAATGAACAGGGGCTTTTATTTAAATATGGAAGGCTTTAATCTTGCGAGGATCCTGGTGTCTTCCGCCTGCGTCGGAATGACGGAAAAGGCGCTCGAGATTTCGCGGGACTACGTGAAGGAGCGGGTTCTGTTCGGCAGACCTCTTGCCAAATTCGAGGGGATTTCCTTCGAGTTGGCCGAGGACCACGCACGGTTGGAGCAGCTCCGTATGTACTTGCGTTATACAGCCTGGTGTGCCGATACCCTCTACAAGGAAAAGGACTTCATGTCCCATCGGGAACTGAGCCGGATGGTCTCCATCTGCAAAATGACCGCGCCCAAAATCGGCGCCGAGATTGTCCAGCGCTGTATGACCCATTTGGGGGCCGCAAGTTATGTCAAAGAGTGTCCGTTGGGCTCTGCCCTTCAAGGAGTGATGTCGTATCTGGTCGGTGCCGAGGGCGGATTCCACATCCAGAAGCTGATCATCGCCCGTGAATTTATCGGTGAGGAGGCGGTACCGTACCGATGACGAAATGGCAGGGGATAGTTTTTGGCGATACCGGCCGGCTTTAAGAAGAATTTGACTATGCAATCTTTTTCCTCTCCCTCCGTCTTGGGACATAGGCCCTTTGCACTATTTCTCTGTGCCCGCCTTGCAACCTTCATGGCTTTTCAGATGCTTGGGGTGGCCGTGGGGTGGCAGATCTATGCACTCACTTCGAGTGCGATGTACCTTGGTTTTGTCGGGCTTGCCCAATTTCTCCCCATGTTTCTGCTCACGCTTGTCGTAGGGCAAGTCGCCGACCGTTATGACCGGCGAAACATAGCTCGGGTATGCCAGACCGTCGAGGGGCTTTGCGCAGGCGTTCTGGCATGGGCGAGTTTTTCCGGCTGGCAAAGCAGGGAAAGTATACTGATAATGATTTTCATCGTGGGGGCGGCCCGCGCTTTTGAGGGCCCCACCTTGCAGGCATTGTTGCCGGGGCTGGTTCCCGTCGAGGTTTTTCCTCGGGCAGCTGCCTGGTCAGCCTCGGCCATGCAGACGGCGACCATTGTCGGACCGGCCATCGGAGGATTTCTTTATGCGGCAGGGCCTACCGCCGTCTATTTGGCAGCGGGGATACTCTACCTTATGGCTGCCGTTTTCATCGGCTTGGTGCGTATCAAGCGCCTTTCCGCACAACATGAACCGGTCAGCGTCTCCTCAGTTTTTGCGGGGATTTCTTATATCCGCAGCAGAAAAGAAATCCTGGGTGCCATTTCCCTTGATCTCTTTGCCGTTCTGCTCGGCGGAGCAACGGCATTGCTGCCGGTTTATGCGCGCGATATTCTGCGGACCGGCCCCTGGGGATTGGGACTTCTGCGTTCGGCCCCTGCTGTCGGAGCACTTGTGATGTCGGTCTACCTGGCGCGCTTCCCCCTTCGCCATCGTGTAGGAAGAACAATGTTTCGTTCGGTGGCGGTGTTCGGGGTGGCCACCCTGGTTTTTGCCGTATCAACATCTTTTCTTCTCTCCCTTGGCTCATTGGTCGTATTGGGAGCATCCGATGTCATCAGCGTCGTCATTCGCCATTCCCTCGTGCAGATCAGAACCCCCGATGAGATGCGGGGAAGAGTCAGCGCCGTAAATTCCATGTTTATCGGTACTTCCAACCAGTTGGGTGAGTTCGAGTCGGGTGTTACCGCCGCCTTGTTTGGGACCGTTCCTGCCGTTTTAATCGGCGGTTTCGGCACTCTCCTCGTGGTCTTTGTCTGGGTTCGCCTCTTTCCCCAGCTTGCTCGGGTGGATACGCTTGATCAATAAAGCACTATTGAGTGGTTGCGGAAGAACCGAATGTTCATCAATTTACGGGAACATCCCAAAGGAAATTGACATACGGTTTCCCATTACTACAGTGTAGGAAGAGTTAAGCAGAATGTTTTAAACTCCGGGGATGCAGACCGCATGTTGTAAAGTCCAGCCGGAGAGCAAGAAAACTGTTTATGGGCTTGCTGCCTGACCTTTAGGTTCTGCTTTATTGAAGGCAAGGAGGTGTGTTATGGCACAATTACTCTTTAAAGATAGAACAATTGATGTGGACTCGGATGGATTTCTGAATAGACCGGAGGATTGGGATGAGGAAATCGCCGAAATGATAGCTAAGAAAGAGGGGATTGGCGAGCTTTCCGCCTCGAAGCGGGAAATTATCGAATTTCTAAGGGAGTATTATGAGAAAAACAAATCGTTTCCGATCCTGAAATATGTCTGCAAAAAAATCCATGCTCCGTCGGCGCATTGCGTCACCGATGAATTCGTCGATCCGATGAAAGCCTGGAAAATTGCAGGCTTACCCAAACCTCCCCAGGTCTTTTTTACCAGTTTTGATGGTGAACATTATTTTGCCAATCCGTTTTATTGATACAAACCGGATGGCTGTTCCCGCCGCACGACCATCATCTTCCTAAATAACAAGGCCGTTTGACATAACGGCCTTGTCAGACTGTCTCTACAGTCAGGGAAAAGCTCTGCCCCGGCATTTGGCCCGCATTTCTCATGGACACTGTGTCGAATTGGAGGAAAGTTAAGAGAGCAATCAATTTCGGAAAATTTTCACTCGAAGGGTATTTTTGTGAGAAATCCGCGCAAATAGCTTTTCGGTTGACCGACGCCTTCCAATTTTTTATTGTCTGGTGGCAGCGGAGTCTTTTTTAAGACGCTTATTCCAGCCCAATTGAGAAAGGAGGACGAAATGCGTGTTTTTTCCCTGGTGTGTGCCCTTGTGATGCTCCTGGCGCTTTGTCTGCCTCAGCATGTTTTGGCGGCGAAGTACAAAAACGAATACAAGCTAAGCGTTGTTGTCGGCCCGAAATTGCCATGGGGTGAGGGAGCGACAAAATTTGCCGATCTGGTTCGCGAGCGGACCAACGGCCGGATCAATATCAAGGTCTACACGTCCTCTTCATTAATGGCCGGAAAGCAGACCAACGAGTTTTTGCTCCACCGGGAGGGAGTTGCCGACTTTTGTTTCGCCTCGACAATCAACTGGTCGACAAGCATCAAGGAGTTGAACCTTTTCAATCTGCCGTTTTTCTTCCCCGATTATGCGGCACTTGATGCTGTAACCCACGGTGCGGCTGGAAAAAAAATCGAAAAGGACCTGAAAAAGAAAGGCGTGACGGTACTTGCCTGGGGTGAAAACGGGTTTCGGGAGATCACCAACTCGAAACATCCCATCGTCACACCTGCCGATTTGGAAGGGCTGAAAATCCGGGTTGTCGGCACACCGATATTCATCGATATCATGAAGGCCTTAGGAGCCAATCCCGTCAATATGAACTGGGGAGATGCTCAGGTCGCTTTTCAGCAGGGCGTGGTCGACGGTCAGGAGAATCCGGTGGTGGCCATCGAAATCCCTGTGAAGATTTGGCAATTTCATAAATATATCACTATTTGGCATTACGTTATCGATCCGCTCATGCTGACGGTCAATAACAAAGTGATGGCCGGCTTTTCACCAGAAGACCAAAAGATCGTCCGAGAGTCTGCCGTCGAGGCTGCAAACGAACAAATCAAAATCGTTCGCAAGGGATTGATTCCCCCGGATCAGATTGCCCTCGACACCTTAAGGGCAAACGGCATGCAGGTAACCATTCTCAACGAGGCGCAGAGAGAGGCGTTCAAAAAGAAAACGAAAGCCGTCTACGACAAATGGGTCCCAGTCGTTGGCGCCGATCTGGTTAAGAAGGCCGAAGCGGCAATAGACAAAGCAAAATAAACAAGAATCTCGTGGCAAAAATACGTTGGATCACCGAGCATCTCGAAGAGGTGCTCGGCGCAGGTCTCCTCGCGGCGATGGCTTGTCTGGCCTTTGCCAATGTGGTGGCACGTTATCTTTTGCATCTGCCTCTCGCCTTTACCGAAGAGCTGGAGGTCAACGGGCTCGTCTGGCTGACATTGTTCGGCACTGCAGCGGCGTTTCGTCGAGGCAGGCATCTGAGGATGCTGTTTTTTCAAGAAAAACTTCCAGTAGAAGTCGCCCGGTGGCTCAACCTGTTGCTCTCGCTTCTCGCTGTCGTGCTGTTCATATGCCTTGGTTATCTCGGCTATCGTCAGCTGCTCGACGAGCGTATGCTGGAGATTACCTCGGAGGCGCTGAATGTGCCCCAGTGGACGTACACACTTTGCATTCCTGTGGGGAGCCTTCTGATTGTCTTTCGTATCCTTCAAGCGGCGTTGCGGGAATTGAAGAGGAAAACCTGATGGGAATCTTGTTGTTTGCAGGTTTTTTATTCCTGCTGGTTTTGGGTGCTCCCGTCGCGATTGCAATCGGTGCCCCGTCATTTCTCGTAATCTGGCTGGGGAAACTGGGAACGCCCGTCATCTCCCCGAATTTTTTCGCCGGTATTGCCAAGTTTCCGCTTCTCGCCATTCCCCTCTTTATTCTGGCAGGTTTTATCCTTGAACGATGCGGCATTTCGCAGCGAATCGTCCATTTTGCCAACATCCTGGTGGGCAGGCGGCGAGGAGCCTTGGCCATCGTCGCCATCGGCGTCTGCGTTTTTTTCGGCGGCGTTTCAGGCTCCGGCCCTGCGGACTCTGCGGCCATCGGCGCTATTCTCATCCCTGCCATGTGCGCCCAGGGCTACAGCAGAGGATACAGCGCCGCATTAATTGCCGCCGCCGGCTCCACGGCCATTATCGTGCCGCCGAGTATAGCCCTCATCATCTATGGCGCCATCACCAACACATCCGTTCCCGCACTCTTTGCGGCCGGGGCCGTACCCGGTTTTATTGCCGGTCTGTCTCTTCTTGTTCCCGCCATATGGATTGCCAGAAAAAAAGGGTATGGCAGAGAGCAGGAAGACCGGGAGGGGCAGGACGGCCTCTGGCAGGCATTTAAGGAGGCATTCTGGGGTCTGCTGGCGCCGATTATTATCCTCGGCGGCCTCTACGGAGGAATTTTCACCCCGACGGAGGCGGCGGTGATTGCCGTCTTCTATTCTTTGCTGCTCGGCTTTGTCATCTACCGAACACTCACCCTTACAGGTAGTTACCAAATCCTGGTGGATGCGTGTGAGGCTTCGGCTGTCGTGTTGCTCATCGTAGCCTTTGCCGGACTTTTTTCCTGGGCCGGCGCCACCTTGGGCATATTGGATAAGCTGGCTCACGGATTAATCGGGTTGAGCAGCAACCAGTGGGTGGCAATGCTGGTCCTGAATATCATTATTTTCATCGGCGGAATGCTGATAGATGCAGTCAGCATTCTTTATATCTTCCTTCCTATATTTATGCCGATCATCCAGCATTACGGCTGGAACCCGATCTGGTTCGGCGTGATCATGACGTTAAATCTGGCAGTTGGGCAATTCACGCCTCCTGTGGCGGTAAATCTCTATGTGACGACCCAGCTTGCCGATATCAGGTTGGAGAAGACCTTCAAAGCCGTCTGGCCCATGGTTCTGACCATGTTGGTCGCCCTTGTTGTGGTCATCGCTTTTCCATCCCTTTCTCTCTACTTCCCCCGTCTTTTCGGCCTCTGATGGGAACGTTGCCGCTCTTTGTCTTGAAAATCGTGCTATCCGCCGGAATGGTCATTACGGTCACGTTCACAGCAGAACGCGTCAGCCCCCGCTTGGCCGGGGTGATGGTAGGTTTTCCCCTCGGAGCCGGATTGACTTTGTTTTTTATTGGTATTGAACAGGGACCAAGGTTTGCCGCCGAAAGTTCGCTGTGGAGCATCGAGGGAATTCTCGCTTTGCTCGGCTTTTGTTGGTGCTACAGGAAGGGAACTCAAATCTTTGCCGTCAATACAAAGGCCTCTCTTGTTCTCAGTTGCCTTTTGGGTCTTGTCGGGTATGTTGCCACTGCCACGGCAGTCAGATTTGTGCTGCCCGACAACCCTCTTGCCCGTACCCTTATTGTTGTTCTTTTTCTTTTCCTGCCGGCTGTTGCCTTTCGCAAAGCAGCCTTATCCAACATAAAGGAAAAGGCGGCATTCTCTTGGGGGATGATTGTTGTTCGGGCGGTTTTCGCGGCGTTTGTCATACTGAGCGTGACAGGCCTTGCATCCTTCCTCGGACCTTCCTGGTCGGGGCTTCTGGCGGCATTTCCCACCGTTATTCTGCCGTCGGTAATGATTCTTCATTTCCATTACGGCGGTGAAAGTGTTCCGGCATTTTTCCGAGACACTCCGCTTGCCATGCCTGCTATTATCGTTTTTTCCTTGGCAGTGCATTGGACTTTCCCGGCCATGGGGGTTTGGGGAGGGACATTTTTTTCCTACGGCTTTGCCCTCTTTTACCTCATGCTCTATGAATGCAAGCTTCGCACAGCTTTGGACAGGATTCTTCCCTACTCGGCAGAAAACGGTAAAGCCTTATAATGTCGGTTCCGCAAATCAGCCGTCGGTGTTTTCTTTAAGGCATCTGTAATAGCTGTCAAAGTTGTAAATGGCGGCCAGCGGGTTATGCCCAAGCAGGCGGTCTTTGACGGCCAGTACGGTGCAGGGTGCTTCGGCGTATTTGAGAAACAGGGAATCGTGACCGACGCAGAGCCCCAGCAGCACATTGAAATCGGTTTGCTCGTGATTCAGAATCATCGCCTGGAGTATGGGGTTGCACATGGTCTCGACGGTACCCGGTGCAACCTGCTGGTCGGCTGCGACTCCGATGCGATCTTTGGCGATTCTGCCTGCCTTGCAGACTGCGGAAACCACCTCGAAACCGCTTCCGGAAAGCATCTTCTCAACGATCTTTGCCTCTTGTCTGAGACCGATGCAGAAGGCCATTCCCAACCGTTTGTAGTTCATCTTTTTCGCAAAACCTATGATTTCCTCGATTCGCGTCTTGGATGCCCGTACGTGGTCATAGCCGAGATCACGGTTTATATAGCCTTCCGCCTCTTGGATTGCGGCTTGTCTCGCAAACTCGCACACCTCAGGCTTTTCCTGGTATTCCAGAAGGCTCCTTTCAACGAGTTCCCTCAGGTTTTTGGTTGGACAGGATTCGGGGAACTTCCCGTTTTCTTTTCGGCAAATACGCTCTGCCGCCTTATATGAACAGACGGCGCAATTCGGTTTCTTCATTTAAACTCCTACTCGTACTCTGCTGTTTTTTCACGACTCTGATTAGGTGCCGATTCAACGGTGTTGAATGCCGATGCCACCTTTCAGGCCATTATCGGCTACGATTTGACGAGCCGCAAAGGATGGCTGCTGCGTCGAACTTTTTTCCACAATTCTTTGATGATGACCATAGCAAGATCCTCATACGGATCGTACTCCTTTCCCAGATAGGAGCGACAGGAAGCAATCAAAGGTTCATTGTCGTTGTACAGACCGAATTCCTTACGAATGCTTTTAGCCAAGGCAAGATACACGGAGGAATCCAGCTCTTCTTCCGAGAGCTGTGACATAATGATCCTATCTCTGAGGAGAAGATCTTGGTACAGGAGTGCGACAACTTCTTCGACACTGCGGGGCGTGGGTAAGAGCTGATAGGTATCGATGGGTTGGAACATCATGGTAATACTACCTTTTTACTTGGCTGACAGCTTTTGTATCGCCGGGGTTGGTGGACCAGGCAATGTGAGTAACAAAACATCTCCTTTATGGCCCTTTAAAAAATTGTTTGTTTGCTCTCGCTTAAACATTTCTGATTGGCGATTAATGTACCTCGTTTATCGAAATGCGCTCGAGTTTTGTGCATTTCTTAAAAAAGAATGTAATACATAAGATAGATCTGTCACGGAAAAATGAGTTAGGTTTAGGTGAATTGTTTCGCCAATACTTGCAAGGGAATACGGGGGTGATAGATGGAAACGCGGACTCCTGATTTTGTGCCTGCCGAGATGAAAAACAATAGACGGGAGGGAAGGAGAGGAGAAGGGAACGATTGACTAAAAATGCACACGAGTTACTGTGGAAGCGGAGCGATATGAATGGAAACCTGAACACCAAGGGGAGACCATTGGGGGTTCGTTGGGAGGGACGGACCATCTTTTGCCGGTAAATTCTAGAGTGCATTGACAACGATACAACGCTTGGGCGTGCCGCTCAATTCCGGCAGAGACGAATCTCTCGGCTTAAGGCAGGCTTTTAAACAAAAGGAGAATGCAGGTATGAATTACGAGAACATTGTTGTTCGGATCGGAGACGATTATGTTGCCGAAATACTTCTTAATCGTCCCACTAAATTGAATACGTTCAATCTTGCTCTTGCCAAAGAGCTCAACCAAGCCCTCCTGGATGTCGATATGGACGACCGGGTTCGGGTTGTCATCGTGAAAGGGGAGGGCAAGGTGTTTTGCGCCGGTATCGATGTCAGTTTCATACCCGATAAAACGACTTCAGAGTATCGGCACTGGATTGAATGCATGGAAAATCCGCTGGTAACCATCAGCCGTCTGAGTAAACCGGTCATCGCCCAGGTACATGGCGTCGCTGCAGCCAACGGTGCAGGCCTGATGGCGGCTGCAGATCTTGCCATTGCCTCTGAAGGTGCGAGGATTGGACTGACAGCGATTAATGTAGGCCTCAACTGCATCGGGCCGGTGGTTCCCGTTGCCCGGTCCGTGGGCAGAAAAAAAGCTCTTGAGCTCCTGTTTTTCGGAGATCTTTTACCAGCCGAAGAGGCCATGCGCATCGGGCTCATCAACCGGGTCGTACCCGACGCCGAGTTGGAAGAAGCAACTCGAAAATGGGCAGCCACCCTCGCACAGAAAAGCCCCGTGGCCTTGCAGAACGCCAAAAAAGCTTTTTACTCCGCAGCCGATATGGAGTACGGCAAAGCCTTCGATTATATGAACGAAGCCTTTGCCCGTCTGTGCTCCACGGAAGATGCTCAGGAAGGCATTGCCGCCTTTATGGAAAAGCGAAGTCCCAATTGGAAACAGAAGTAGACTGCGGATGTCCAAAGGCCCTCTCTTCGGCGATTATCTTGGCTTGCCAACCGAAGAAAGGGCCATCCGGCGCAAGAAAGGTCATATGGCTCTTACCCTTTCTTCATGGCCGCCAGCACCTTGTCCGGAGTCATGGGGAGCGAGCGAACGCGGGCGCCTGAAATCGCAAACAAGGCATTGGCAACCGCCGGTGCGATGGGTGGAACTCCGGGCTCTCCGATTCCGCCCGGGGCCTCGGTGCTCGGTACGATGTGTACTTCGATCCGGGGTGTCTCTTTCATGCGCAGCAGAGGGTAGGTGTCGAAGTTGTTCTCCTGCACCCGGCCTCTCTTCAGGGTTATGGCACCGTAGAGTGCGGCCGTGAGACCGAAAACTATCCCGGACTCCATCTGGGCCGCGATGGTGTCCGGATTGACGAGACGCCCGCAATCCACAGCGCAGACCACACGGTGCACCCGTATCTTTCCTTTCTCGTTCACAGACACCTCAGCCACTTCTGCAACGTAACTGCCGTAGGAAGAATGCACCGCAACTCCCAGGCTGTGCCCGTCAGGCAGCGGTTTTCCCCAATCGGCCTTTTCCACGGCCAGATTCAATACCCCGAGATGCCGGGTGTGTTTGGCAAGGAGTGCTTGCCGTAGCGCCACCGGATCATGTCCGCCGGCGTGGGCGACCTCGTCGAGGAAACTTTCAACCACGAAAGCCGTATGCGAATGCCCGACCGAACGCCACCACTGTACGGTTACCGGCAGTTTCGGGCTATGCAGATCCACCAGGATATTCGGTATGCCATATGGAATGTCGGCAGCACCTTCAACCGAGGTTTCGTCGATGGCATTGGGATCTTTTCCGGCAAAAGGAGTGCCTGCCAGGATCGACTGACCCACGATTGTATGCTTCCAGCTTGTCAGCGCCCCCTTGTTATCAAGACCGGCTGCGATTCGCGAATACCAGAACGGACGGTAGTAGCCCGCATGCATATCGTCTTCACGGGTCCGAATGACCTTGACGGGTTTGCCGACGGCCTTGGCCACTTGCACCGCCTCGACAACAAAGTCGGAAACGGGATTGGCGCGACGGCCGAAACCGCCTCCCAGGAACGTGGTGTGAATCCTGACTTTCTCAGGCGGCAGTCCGCTGACACGGGCAGCAGCGTTGCGGTCCCCGGTTTGCATTTGAGTTCCGGTATAGATATCGCAGCCGTCGGTACGCAGATCGACGCAGCAGTTGAGCGGCTCCATCGGGGCATGGGCCAGATAGGGAACTTCATACTCGGCATCGAGAATACGTGCCGAGCCGGGAAGAGCCGTCTGGACGTTTCCTTCCCTCCGGGCCTCTTTCCCCGGTGTGGCAGCCAATCCCGCATATTGTTTACGTATGCCGTCGGTGGAGAGCATCTCGGAGGAGCCTTCGTTCCAGGTGATTTCGAGAGCCGATCTTCCGGCCATTGCCTGCCAGAATCCATCGGCGACCACTGCAATACCTGCAGGTACGGACACTACCTTCTTCACACCGGGGACGGCCTTAGCCTTTTCGTCTTTGTAGGTCGTGAGTGTGGCGCCGAAGGCCGGCGGCCTGGCGATAACGGCCGTCAGCAGGCCCGGAAGCTGAACGTCAATGCCGAAGACTGCGGTCCCTTGCACTTTTGCAGGGCTGTCCAGACGGTGGATCGGATGCCCGATAAGCGTGTAGCGGGACGGGTCCTTAAGCTGCACGTCATCAGGAACGGGCAAATTCGCAGCTTTTGCTGCCAGCTTTGCGTAGTCGAGCTTTTTTTTACCGTCGGGATGGATCACCTTGCTCTTTTCCGTCCGGCAGGCTGATGAATCGACTTTCCATATTTTTGCTGCCGCTGCAATAAGCATTGCCCTGGCTGCGGCTCCGGCCTGTGCCTGGCGTTTCCATTCCGTCCGGATGCTGGTGCTGCCGCCGGTGACCTGAGCGCCGAATATGGTGTGGTTGTAAATCGGATCAACCGGTGCCGGTTCAACACGCACCTTCCGCCAGTCGCAATCGAGTTCTTCGGCGATGATCATCGGCAGCGATGTGTAGACTCCCTGGCCCATCTCCGATTTGTTGTCGATGACCGTAACCGATCCATCGGTGCCGACGCGAAGGAAGCCGTTGGGGGCGAAGGGAGGAGGATGCTTTGCCGCTTCGCCTGCATCGGGAAAAGAGAGATAATACGACAGGACCAGCCCCCCGCCCAGAGCCACACCTGTTTTGATGATGTCGCGCCGGTTCATTTTGACGATTCCCTTCATTTGTCACCTCCTTTCCTCTCGGAGGCGGCAATGTGGATTGCCTTGCGAATACGCGGATACGTTCCGCACCGGCACAGATTGCCGTTCATCGCGTCATCGATGTCGGTGTCGGTGGGATTCTGCTTGTCGCGCAGAAGGGCCGCCGCCGTCATGATCTGACCTGGCTGGCAGTAGCCGCATTGGGAAACTTCTTCTTCCAGCCAGGCACGTTTGATGGGGTGATTCTCCGGCATTCCTTCGATTGTGACGATCTTTTTCCCTTTTACCTCTTCCACTTCGGTGATGCACGAGCGGGTCGGTTTGCCGCCGACCTCCACGGTGCAGGCACCGCAAAGTCCTTCGCCGCAACCGAACTTGGTGCCTGTCATTTTCAGCTCGTCACGCAATACCCAAAGAAGAGGGGTGTCCGGTGCTGCCGTGATCTTCTTTTTCTTACCGTTTATATCCAATGTGATCATATGTCTCTCCCTTTGCAAAAATACGAATTTCCTCTTTTATTGGTCGGAAAGAGGCCTTGGATTAAGCAAACACGTTCATCAACGATGGCTTTCTTTTTCAGGAGAAGGTACTGACAAGATCGGAGCTGCGGCTCCATGTATTTATAAGCCTATAGCAGGATGGCAGGTGAATGCAAGATCAATTCGGGGAGGGAACCATCGCCGATTGATAAATACCGCTTTGGTGACAAAAGTTTTGTGATCATCGTCCCTGGCGGGAAAGCAGAAATCGATAGGTGATCAAACCATAAGGTATGAGATTGACGATGATCACGGACAGACCGAGGATGATCTGCATTTGCCTGCTTAATCCCGCCGGGTAAATAATGCCGATGAAGTAGTGATGGATGAAGCTGCCGGTATACCCTTGTATGCCTGCCAGATAATTGAATGAGTTTTCAAGGGGAGTCAGCGGGCAGATCTTTCCGGTGAATTCAATACAAACTCCCCATATCAAAGCCGGAAAATGCAGCAAAATCAACCAGGATTGACGCAAGGCAAGAAAACCGCCAATCACGACAAAGATGATAAAGAACAGATGTACAAGCAGGGTGGTATCGGCAAGGATTCGATAGAACATCGTTATCTGCGAGGTGAAGTCATCGAACAGCGCGGTCGTATATTGTCCATATTGCATGAGTTGTTGCCGTGGTGCAACTTTTTTTCTTGCTTGGGGCGGTCAAATGATCAATTTTTAAATTGCACTCGCCATTGTTCAGCGTCTAATAAAACACAACGTCGTCCAATGAAAAAAGTATCGATTCTTCTTATCTTCACAATTTTGGTGGTGGGCTTGCCGTTGGCAGGTGTTTTTCTGACAGGTCGGTCGCCTTGGCAGTTCGTTTCGTTTCCTCCTCTGACAAGGCCAGAAGGACATACACCCTTTTCCTGGCCGGTTTTTATCCTGTATCTTCTGCTTGAGACGGCCATTGTATGCTTCATCGGGACGGCGGCCCGCCGAAGACCGTCCGGTCGCCAACCTGATTTGCCGATTGTAAAAAGGCCTTTCCCGATTTGGGGATGGGGTGCACTCGTTGCGTTGGCTGTCTTTTGGTTTCTTGCCTGGACACGATTGCCCGGGTTTGACACAATTCAGCGGCATACCTTTTTCCCGTTGTGGCTCGCTTATATCGTGGCTGCAAATGCTTGCTGCTACAGCCAATCAGGGAATTGTCCCTTACTGAAACGCCCCGTCTTTTTTCTATTGCTCTTCCCTGTAAGTTCTGTTTTCTGGTGGTATTTCGAATACCTGAACCAGTTCGTGCATAACTGGTATTATACTGGGGTCGATTATGGTCCCCTGGCGTACAGCATTCATGCCGGCATCTCGTTTTCCACGGTGTTGCCGGCTGTCTATACCACTCGAACATGGATTTCCGGCCTGAAATGGTTTAAGCAGCGATTTTACCCGTTGCCTTCGCTGCCGACATTAAATGCAAGATTCTTTGCCTGGGCAATGCTTTGCCTCGCCTGTGCCGGGCTGACGGGGATTAGCCTCAGACCCGATTTGCTTTTTTCCCTGATTTGGGTCGCTCCACTTATTATCCTCACTTCCCTTCAATATTTGGCTGGACAAAACAACATTTTCAGCAAAATCGCTGAGGGCGACTGGCGGCCGGTTGTTTCTGCTGCACTGGCGGCGCTCGTTTGCGGATTTTTCTGGGAAATGTGGAATTATTACAGTCTTGCCAAATGGACGTACAGCATCCCGTATGTATACAGGTTTAAAATTTTTGAAATGCCTGTTTTAGGGTACATGGGCTATCTGCCGTTCGGGCTCGAGTGCATCGCCGTGATAGAGTTTATGGCCGGGCCGTCAGTGCAAGAAGGCGAACAAAGATGAATGCCGCGATCTCCGCTTTTTCCCATACGACGGCTTGTGGCTTTTTGAAAAAACCATGCCGTTTAAACCGGCATTGAAAGAAAAATTTGCATTGATGGTATTGATCAACTAGGATTGATAGAGCTTGGCAATGACTTCGGCCTATCCCGAATTTCTCCTGAAATCCGAGATAACCAAATGATTCCGAAAGCCTTGCTGAACAAGCGAATTCCGATCATCTCACAAGAAAGACAGAGGAGGGGGTATGGACCAGCGATATGATGTCATTATCGTGGGTGCTGGATTGGCCGGCCTTCGGGCGGCCATTGAACTGGGGCAGGATACTCGTGTCGCCGTGATTACCAAGGTGTTTGCCACCCGTTCCCATTCGGGCGCCGCACAGGGCGGGATCGGGGCAGCCGTCGGCAACGAGGAGGCCGACAGTTGGGAATGGCACATGTTCGATACGGTCAAAGGCAGCGATTATCTCGGCGATCAGGATGCCATCGAGATTATGACCAAGGACGCGCCGAGGGTTATCTACGAATTGGAGCATATGGGGGTTCCTTTTAACCGCACTGCCGAAGGAAAAATCGCCCAACGCGCCTTTGGCGGACATACCCGGGACTTTGGCGTCGCACCGGTGAAAAGGGCTTGTTTTGCCGCCGATCGCACGGGCCGGGTCATTCTGGATACGCTTTGGGAAAAAAGTGTGCAGCGGGGCATCGAATTCCTGCATGAATTTCATGTAGTATCGCTGCTTGTGGAAGACGGCCGCTGCTGTGGCGTCTGCGTATATCAACTCGATACCGGTCAGGTCCATATTCTGCACTGCAAAGCCCTGCTTCTGGCAACTGGCGGAGCCGGAAAAATTTACAAAACCACATCCAACGCGATGGCGTCCACCGGTGACGGTATGGCGCTTGCCTACAGGGCAGGTGCACCGCTTCAGGACATGGAATTCGTTCAGTTTCATCCCACAGGGATCTACAAACTGGGTATCCTTATCAGTGAAGCGGCCCGCGGCGAAGGCGGGGTGCTGCGCAACAAGGATGGCGAGAGGTTTATGGAGCGCTATGCACCAACTATCAAGGACCTAGCCCCACGAGATATGGTGTCGCGATGTATTCTCGAGGAGGTGCGGGCCGGCCGGGGAATTGACGGCAAGGATTATGTCCATCTGGATCTGACCCATCTTCCCCAAAAAGAGATCGGTGCCAAGCTCGCGGAAATCATTGGCTTTGCCCAAACGTACTCCGGGGTGGACGCTACAAAAGAGCCCATTCCTGTGCAACCCACCTGTCACTATATGATGGGCGGCATTGCCACCAATGCCGAAGGCCGGGTGATCAAAGATGATCAAGGCGGAGTATTCGAGGGGTTGTTTGCAGCGGGTGAATGCGCCTGCGTCTCGGTGCATGGAGCCAACCGCCTCGGGTGCAACTCCTTGCTCGATACCCTTGTGTTCGGGCGTCGGGCAGGCAAAACAATGGCCCAATACATTCACAGCGTGGGTTGGCCGAAGGTGTCTGCTGCGGTTGAAGCAAAGGCCCTGCAAGGGATCGACGACGCCCGCCGAACCGGCGGCAAAGAGCGTATTGGCGCCATCCTGGCTGAAATGCAGGTCGCCATGATGGATAACGTTTCGGTGTTCCGGCATAAAGAAGCACTTGTAAAAACACTGGACACACTCAACACGCTCAAAGCACGTTACAAAAGGGTAGCTTTGACCGATAAAGGCAACCGGTTCAACCGGGAGTTGATGGACTATTTCGAACTTGGCTATATGCTGGACCTTGCAGATGCTATCACCCGCGGAGCCCTGTGGCGGGAAGAGAGCCGCGGCGCACACTTTCGGGAAGACTTTCCCCAACGTGACGACGTTAAGTTTCTGGCCCACTCCGTGGTCACTCAGAACGACGCGGGACAACCGAATCTGTGGACCCGGCCGGTGGCCATCACGCGTTTTGAACCCAAAGAGAGGAAATACTGATATGCAATGCCGTTTTCTCATCTATCGTTTCGATCCTGAAAAAGACACCGAGCCCCACTACCAGGCCTATGTGGTCGAAGCCGACCCTACAGATAAGATTTTGGATTGTCTGAATAAAATTCGCTGGGAGCAGGACGCGAGCCTGGCTTTTCGGGCGTCTTGTGCCCACGGTATTTGCGGCTCGGACGCCATGGTCATAAACGGCAATGTTGCCTTGGCCTGCCAGAAGCTGATCCGGGATTTTACAACCGGCAATAATTTTGTTCTTGAACCTCTGCCTCTGTTTAAGGTCGTCAAAGACCTGGTGGTTGATCTTGAGCCGTTTTTTGAGAAATACCGCTCGGTGAAACCCTATCTGATCAATGATGAGCCGCCGCCGGAGCATGAACGACTGCAGGACCCGGCGGAGCAGAAAAAAATAGAACCGGCCCTGGCGTGTATTCTGTGCGCCTCCTGTACGGCGGCATGTCCCATTAATAGGGCCGACCCTGATTATCTGGGTCCGGCAGCCCTGCTGCGCGCCTTTCGCTATCTCTTCGATTCACGCGATACGGCTTCCGGCAGTCGTATGGCCGATTTGGACCAGGAAACGGGAGTTTGGGGATGTAAGACCATGAAATGGTGCACCGACGTCTGTCCCAAAGGCATCCCGGTAACTAAATGCCTGACCCAGATCAAATCGGCTATCAAAAAGAAAGATAAGGCAGCCTGAGGAGAAGTGCGGCCAAGCGGAAAGAATGATCAAGAACGGGCCTTGCCCGTTTCGATGGGGAAATTTATTCTATTCAGTAGACAGGTTGTACATTGTTGTTTTTTACAGACAACTCGATGAATGCCCGATTTACAAAATCGGGAACCAGCTGAAAGGAGGTTTCCATGTTTGCACTCAAAAAACTTGCCAAACGGACTGTCCCGTCGGCCCTGGAAAAAGCGGAACGGTATCGGTTGTTAAACGAACCCTACGAAGCCGAAAGCATCTGTCTGGATATTCTCGAAGCGGACCCCGGCAATCAGGATGCTCTCATCATGCTTCTTTTGGCCCGTACCGACAAATTCCGAGATGAACTGTATCCGGCATTCGACAAGGCCTTGGAGGTATTGGAACTTCTTTCCGGTGATCACATCAAATACTATTACCGGGGTATAATCTGCGAGAGAAGGGCAAAATCCCATCACAAAAAGGGTGGGCCGAGTTCCGCGGCTATTTCCTTCGATTGGTATACAAAGGCGATGAATGCCTACGAGCAGGCGATGGAAAACGGTTCTCCGAGCTATGGGGAAGCTGCATTGCGGTGGAATACCTGCGCTCGGATCCTTAACGAGAATCCGAACATCCGGCCGATCGAACAGATAGATGAAGTCCAGGTGATGGATGGGTATGAATGATGGTACCGTAGGAGGAATGCCTCTTCGGCTTTTGTTCTGCTGTTCAGGCCATCCTTCCCTTATCGCGAAATTCATATAAGCAACAGGGATCGAGAAAAATTTTGCTCTGCCGCCTGATGGCGCTGAGTACGCCGTTCTCCACCAACTGATAGACTACTTTCCGCCCCACTCCGAGAAATTTTGCAGCCTCAGGTACGGTCACAAGTTCCGGAAGCGGTTGATACCGCGGTAATTTTTTCATGATACTTCCTTGCTGCGTTTTGGTTCAGGAATAAATTCATACATATGAGCCTTTTGCAAAATGAGGATTTTCGTTCAAAATCAAGGCATGCGAAAAATTTTACCGCAGGATTATACTGAATATTCCGAAGATAAAATTTTGAGCGCAATGCAGAGTTTGGGTGAAAAGACCATTTTGCAAGAGGCATCATCTGATGCTCCTTTACTCTTTTGTAACATGCGATTGTATGAATACTATATGCACTGATTTTTTTAACGTCGACAAGGTCCGGTGTTTTCATGGACGGGACAGACGGAGTTCTATAATCGTCATGAAGAATGTTGCTTTCTCAGTCCGTCTAAAATTTCGGCTATGATCTTGTCCGCTTCCCGTTCGGTGTAATCTATTTGGATTAATGCCGTTTTGTACCGTTCGATGATTTTGTTGACTTTAAGCGGCATGTTGTTTCGGACGTAGAGTTGGCAGAGCATAACGACCGCTTTTTCTTCGAGTGTATTCGAGAGAAGCAGTTTTTCCAGGATTTGTACCGCTCCCGGTATCTGGTTGGTTTTCGCCAGATAGTCGCCCCACGTCATGCAGACTTCGGTAAATGTTTCCAGTAAGCTGATTTCCAAAGAGAGGGTATAATCGTTTGTAAATGTATTTGTCGGGAGATTTCCTTTCCATAAAGAGAGGGCTTTTTGAAAATAATTGCTCGCCTGCCACCATTCATTCCTTCTGCTGTGGGCAAGACCTGCGTTGCAAGCCTCCATGAACTGGATAATATCCGTCTCAACATTTTGCAGGCAAAGGAAGCCTTTGTTCAAGGCGATGTAATTCTGCCCGGAGACATCGAAATGGTCCGAGATTTTTTTTCTGAGGCGTCCTAACAGGGTATCGAATTTTTTTCTCGCCTTTTCAGGAGGGCTGTCAGGCCAGAAGTGCAATTGCGCCTTTTCCTGATCGATTTTTTGTCCTTTGGTGGAAACGATCAGGCCAAGGATTTCCCGCTCGGAGACTGTGAAATCATCGATGTTGAGGACCTGCTTTTCTCCGTGCCTGAGACTGAAATCATCGAGAAGCGTGACCTGGAGCAAAGGAAGGATGGTTCCGTCCGCTGAAAGAGCGATCCGTAGCCGTTTCCGGGCGAGGTCGGAGGCCAATTCCTGCTCGATATCGGCTGCAACACTCTCGCCGAGCAGCCTCGTCATCATCGCCGGCTCCCAGCTCCAGAAGTATTTGTAGTCATGCGCTTTCATTATGGCCAGTCCCTCCTGTAGGTCCTGCAGTGCTGCGGCCTTGCCTGAATTGATCAGGCCAAAATAGCTTCTATGCAGCAAGCCGCAGGCATAGAGATAGGGAGAGGCAAGTGATCTGGCCGATTCGATACCGTCATTCAGAGCTTTCGCCGCCAGCTCCACATCACCGGTTCTGGTGTAAATCGCACCGGCCAAAATGGATTGAAAGGTTTGGAAAAAGGGTCCTCCTGCAACGGTCCTCAATCGTATCGCCTCCTCGAGAGTTTCTCGGGCCTGTTCAATGTCTCCTTTCATGGAAAACAGAAATGCCTGCCACTGTAATAGCTGGCTTTGTATGTGTTGGGTCTTGGCGGTTACCGAAATGTCTTTTCCCCGGTTCAATAGCTCCTGGGCATTTTCGGTTTCTCCTTTAGCAATGAAACAACTGCATCCCCATATGAAAAGATACGGCGCCGCCAAGGTTTGAGCGATCACGTCCTGATCGAGGTTCTGTTCAAACATTCTCTGCTGGCGGAGGTAGTTGTGAAAATCACCTGTCATCGAAAGGTAGCAGAGGTGCATGACCCGCAGCAGGGCTCTGTTGGTAAAGGCAATCAAAGGGTCGTTGGTCAGGGAAAAACATTTTTCCGCCTCTTGGGAAGACAAGGAGAAATCGCCGCTCATCAAAAGGGCGTAGCTCAAACTGAAACGGGTATAGGCGGTGAAGTTCCTCAGGTTATGCTTGATGGCCATTTCTACGGAGAGCGAAGCATACTCTCTTGCCTTTTCCATGTTAAAAACGAAAACGTTGTATCCGACGGCAAGGTTCCGGGCCACGATTATACGCACATTCAACGGCAAGGCCGACCCGATTTTTTTATACAGTTCTTCCGTTCGCGGCAGGAGTTTCGCTCCCACAATGAACTGGCCTGATATGGCAAAATGGGCATAAATGGTCACTGCCAGCGCAATGATCTCGCCTACCTCTTCGCCTTCCTCGATGAATCTTGCTCTTGCCGCCTCGTAATAGGGAAGGAGTTCCTGGGGAGCAAAATCTATCCGGAGCATACCGGCATATAGGGTCAACCAGCTGTATTGAAGTATTATTTCCTGGGGAATAGTCTGCAAAAGAGACAAAATCGACAAGGTACGGTTCTTTTCGATGAGCTGTATGCCCTGGTGCTGTAGAATTGAGTTCATCGTTGCGTAATCGCACGCGTTTCTGTAACAGGCCAAAGCCTTTTCCAACATGTTTCTCTGCAGGTAATATTCTGCTTCGATCGTGTGGATCGTCTGTATGTCCGACGGGCTAAAGGTTTTTCCAGCTCGAAGTTGAAGAAATTCTTGAAAGAAATGGTGGAATCGGAAGATCCTGTCGCTGTCGTCCAGCCTGTACACGAAGAAATTTTTTTTCGCCATCTCGGCCAGAATGGTTTCCATATTCGGAATGTCGGTTATCTGACCTGCCAGGTCTATGGGAATGTCGTTGATGATGGAGAGCCTGAGAAACGGAACATAGAGATACTCCGGTATCTGAGAGAAGATTTCATCCTGGAAATATTCCAGCATATGCCCGTGTTCAAAAGAGGTTGAAACAGGAACCGCATTGGCGTCCCAGAATTTTCCACGGCCCGAAACCGGGTGGCGGGCAAGGATGATTCCCATGATCCAGCCGCCGGTAATCCTTTCTATCTCCAGCGCCTCCTGCCTGTTGATGGCCTTATCCAGCACGTCATTGAACAGATCTTCGATCTCTGCACTACTGAGGGCGAGGTCGGTGGTATTCAGATAGGAAATACCGGTGCCGTTTCTTAGAATTTTGCTTTTCAAATTGACCGGATGCCGGCTGATCAGGATGAAATGCAACTTTGGCGGAGACGTATCGAGAAGATAGCCCAACAGGCTGTTGGTGAGCGCCCTGGACGGGAGGAGATGGAGGTCGTCAAAGGCGATATAGATATCGTTTTCGAGATATTCATCGAGATCTTTCAACAGGATATTGGTGCATCTGAACAGGTCTTGAGGCCCGATGGTCCCTTGGTCGAAGATATAACTCAATTGATGAGATGAGAAATCGGGAAACTTATTGGTCAGATCGGCAAGGAGTGCGGCGAGGAGGAAGACCGGGTCTGAGTCTTCGGAACCGATTTGATACCAGATATAATCACTGCGAGAACGGCTCAGAAATTGATATGCAAGCGTAGTTTTCCCCTGTCCGGCCTGCGCTTCGATCAGGATTATTTTTTTGGTGGTAATATCCTGGGGCAGCTTTCTGGAAAGCAGTGTGGTGCGCAACAACGATTGTGATTCGTCGATATGAGGCGGATAAAATTTATTGTAAGGGATTACGTTGTTTAAAGGATCCTCGGTTATTATCATGTTCTCTTCTCCCCTGAAAGCCGGTGCTTTCGTTTACAGCTCGAAATTCTCCCCTAAGTGATTGATATGCAAAAGGCGTCATCACTCGAAATGACTTTATCGGGAACGACTTTGATGGTCAAGAATTTTTCCCAACAATTTTAATCTAACTATATCTGCCACATATGATTTATTTTTAATTCGCTGACGAGTGCGTAAAGGTCAATATACTGTTTGGTTTTGTGAGAATATTTGAATAAAACCGTGGAAGGCGCCGGTTGGTTTTTTACCAGTGGCCCAACGAAAAAAGGCCCGGTTCTCGGAAGAACCGGGCCTTTTCAATCTCAATCAGAAAGGAGTAGGCTTAAATCAGTTATTACTCTACAAACTCCGATTAAAAGTCGATAACAAAGCTGTACACTCCTTCTTCCACGCGGTGGGTCACCTTAAAGTCGGAATGGTTGAAGATGGCGCGCATGCGCTGGTTGTCGCGAAGCACTTCGGCCGTAAATCCTGCGATTCCGTTTCGTTTGGCGATGTCCGCCAGCAGCCTGAAGATATGCGAGCCGATGCCGCGGTTCTGCCATTCGTCACGGATGACGAAGGCAACCTCGGCCCGATTTGTCCGTTCGTCGAGATAGTAACGGCCGACGCAGACAATGTCCTCGCCGTAAGCTTCCGGTACCGTACCGACGATGGCCACATCTTTTCTGTGGTCGATATAGACGAAATTCTGGATCTGTTGATGAGTGAACTTGCTCTGCTGGCTCATAAACCTGTAGTAGATGGTTTCCCGGGACAAATCGTAGACAAGATCCCGCATGCTCGGCTCATCCGTGGGCAGAATGGATCGGAAGTTGATTTGGCTGCCGTCGTCGAGGAGCAGGGTGCTTTTCATGGATTCTTCGCTGGGCATCAGCAGCTTGTCTCCGATTCCTGCCATATCCGGCCGGATGTAGTGGGCTTCCACGGCCTCCCTGCACAGTTGTTCACGGAATTTGGGGTGGGCGATGGAAATGAGTGCCATGACCCGCTCCTGAATGGACTTGCCGTACAAATAGGCGATGCCGTATTCGGTAACCACGTAATGGACCGTCCCGCGGGTCAAGGTAACGCCGGTTCCAGGGCTCAGCGCGCTTACGATGCGGCTTTTGTTCAAATCAATGTCGGTGGAAGGCATCACGACGATGGTTTTGCCGTCTTTGGCTCGTGCCGCGCCCCTGTTAAAATCCACCATGCCGCCGATGCCGGAGTAGAATTTACCCTCATAGCTGTCCGTACTCACCTGGCCTGTGAGGTCGATTTCCATGGCCATGTTGATGGCGACCATTTTGGTCTGCCTGCTGATCATGATGGAATCGTTGACATACTCGGTGGGGCGGAAGCAAAAGAGCGGATTCTGATCGACGAAATCATAGAGCTTGCGCGTACCCATGCAAAAGCTGACCACGATCCTGCCGGGGTCGAAACTCTTGCGGGAGCCGGTTACCGCTCCCGATTCTATCAGTTCGATAATGGAATCGGTGATGACCTCGCTGTGAATGCCGAGGTTTTTCCTGTCCTTGAGAAATCCGATTGCAGCATGGGGAATGCGTCCGAATCCGGGCATCCTCCCCAGACCGAACTGAATGGTGGCCCCATCGGGGATGAGCGACGCCACATTGCGGCCGATGGTGCGGCTGGCCTCGTTCAACGGTTCGTCTTCCTTCTCGATCAGAGGCACGTCGGCCGGAACCAGGATATCGATATCGAAAATATCGATACAGCTGTCACACAGTGTCCAGGGCATCTGGGGGTTGACCTGGGCGATGATCAACGAGGCGTTTTCCGTAGCACTTTTGACGATATCCACCGAGATCCCGAGGCTGACCCTCCCGTTTTTGTCGGGCGGCGTCACCTGGATAAGAGCCACATCCAATGGAAGCCGCCCCGTGTTGAACAGGTGCGGTATGTTCGAGAGAAGCGTCGGCGTGTAGCTGCCGAGTCCCTCTTGAATCATTCCCCGGACGTTTTGGCCGATAAAGAAGGAATTCACCGTAAAACTGTCGGCAAATTTCTTCTGCGCATAGAGGGCATCTCCTTTGGTAAACAGTTGGATGATTTCCACATCGGCGAGTTCGCCGGCTCGTTCCGTCAGGGCTTTGACAAGCTCCGTCGGCTCCCCGCATCCCGTCCCGATAAAGACCCTTTGTCCCGAACGAATCTGACGGGCGGCCTTTTTCGGGGTACTGATCATATCTTTATAGCGTTCCTGCCAGTTACTATCAAACTCCATATGTATTTCCTTCTCTGAATTTCTTTGCAGAATGTAATGATCAAACAGCAATCTCTTTACAGAACAAATTTCTCGTCCATGGAGGCAAGGGTGATCCTGGCATCCGCTACAACCGGTTCGGTCCCAATCTCTCCAACGATAAAGGGATTGATATCCAGCTCAGTGATCTGGGGGAAATCCGTCGTCAACTGGCTGATGCGCTGCAGTCCGCCGGCTATCGCTGTGATATCGACTCCTTTGCGCCCCCTTCTACCTTCGAGAATGTCATAAGAACGGGTTGATTTGAGCATCTGGATGGCCTCTTCCTGAGTGATCGGCGCCAGATGAAAGGTTACATCCTTCATAACCTCGACGAAAATGCCGCCGAGGCCGAACATAAGCATCGGCCCGAACTGCGGGTCCCTGCTCATGCCGAGGATTACCTCCAGGCCCGGCTCCGACATCTTCTCCATATAGATTCCTTCGATGCGGGCATTGGGCACCGCCTGGGTTATCCTCATCATCATTAGATCGTAGCCGTCCCTGACCTGCTGAGCGCTTGCCATATTGAGCTTGACACCGCCCATATCCGACTTGTGTATGATATCGGGAGAGACGATCTTCATCGCCACAGGAAAACCGATCCGCCGGGCCAGTTCCACCGCCTCGTCAGCGGAGGTGACCAGATGGCCGGGCAGTACGTTGAACCCGTAAGCATCGAGAATCTTCTTTGCCTTGACCTCATTGAGCTGCAGGATTTTGTTGCGCTGGCTGCGGGTGACGATGCGGGCGGCACGCCTCCGGTTGACCCTGAAGCGGGTAACGATGCGGGGCGGACGCCTCAGCCAGGTGGCATATTCGTACATCACTTTCAACGCGGCTACGGCCCGTTCGGGTGATTCGTAATCGGGCAGCCCTGCTGCTGCCAGTTCCTGCCTTCCCGGAAGGACCTCCTTGCCGCCCATGAAGGAAGCCAGCACCGGCTTGCTGCCATTGATTTCCCTGGCGATTGCTCTGGCGGCCTCGGTGGGATTCGTCATGGCTTGAGGCGTTAAAATGACGATAATGGCATCAACGGAGGCATCGTCCTGAGCCGCTTTGAGTGCCTCGGCGTACCTTTCGGGCGGCGCGTCTCCAAGCACATCCACCGGATTGCCCACACTGGCCGCCTCAGGCAGTTTGTCCCTGAGCGCCGCTGCGGTGTTCGTATCGAGTTCGGCCACCGTCATTCCCGAATGTTCCACAGCATCAGCCGCCATGGTTCCAGGGCCGCCCGCATTGGTGATGATCAGAACCCTGTCTCCCTTGGGCAAGGGTTGCATGGCCAGAGCCGTTGCGTAGTCGAAGAGGGCCTCAAAGGTATCGGCCCTGATTACGCCGGAACGTTTGAATGCGGCCCCATAGGCGGTGTCGGCGCCTGCCAGAACGCCGGTATGGCTCGCGGCTGCCTTCTGTCCTGCCTGACTCGTGCCCGATTTGAGGATAACGACGGGTTTTTTCGAGCAGGTGGCATCGGCGACCTTGATGAATCTGTCACCGGAAACGATGTTTTCAAGATAACCGACGATGACCTTGGTTTCGTCATCGCCGGCAAAATAGCCCAGTAGATCGTTCTCGTTGATATCGGCTTTGTTCCCTATGCTGACAAGTTTTGACAGGCCGAGATGACGGCCTGCGGCCAAATCGAGAATCGACGTGCACAAGGCGCCTGATTGGGAGATGATTGCAATGTTGCCGGGTAGAGGCAGATCGCCGGCAAAGGAGCTGTTGAGGTGGTTTTTGGTATTGAGAAGTCCCAGACAGTTTGGCCCTAAAAGCCTTGCCCCGCCGCGTTTGCAGAGACCGACAACTTCGTTTTCAAGGGCAGTTCCCTCAGCGCCGGTTTCTTTGAAACCTGCGGTTATCATTATGATATTTTTTGCTTTTTTAAAAATTGCGTCTTTGACTGCCTGAATGACCGCACCCTTCGGAACCGTAATTATTGCCTGGTCGATATCACCTTGGTAATCTGCAAGGTTGGCATAGACGGGCAGGTCCATCATGGTTCCGCCCGAGGGATTTACGGGAACGATTTTTCCTGCGAATCCACCTTTTACCAGGTTTACGAGAATATCATGACCGACTTTGCCCGGTGTTTTCGACGCGCCGATCACGGCAACGGTTTCCGGGGAAAAAAGATGTTCTAACATGTGAATATGAATCCTTTTTGACGAGACTGATGGTAAGGGGTTAAAAAAGTGAGATGATTCTTAATTATATATATGGCTTATCGAAAATCAAGTTAGGGACCCGTTAGCAAATCATTTCACGGATCTTGGAAGATCATGTCTTCGGTAAGTAAATCCCCCCCCCGAGAATTTACTTTTTCAGACGCGCTATGGCCATCTTTACGCTTGTGCCGAGCCGCTTGAGTGCGTTTGCCATTTTACCGATTTCGTCGGTTCTGTCTGTGTAAGGGATGTCAAGATCCATCTTGCCGAGGCTGAACTTGTCGGCTACTTCGGTCAATTCCCGTACAGGTGTGACAATGCTTTTAATCAACAGCCATGACAAAGGAAGCACTATGACAACAAAGGCTAAGCCAATTACGATATACAGAGAAGTCAGGACCGAGGTGGTCAACTGTCTCTCGTTGTTTAAAATCGACTCTTTCTTTTTTTGAATGTCATCGATGTATATCCCTGTTCCTATCCAATATTTCCCTCCAGGAATCATACGTGCATAGGAAAGCTTGGGTTGTACACCCTGATTGGGCTTATCCCATAAATACTCGACAAATCCTCCTCCGTTCTGGGCTGCTTGGTCGAGTTGTTGAATGAGAGGCGTTCCCTTGGCATCTTTGAGATCCATAATATTTTTCCCCTCCAACTCCTGCTTCGGTGGGAGTACGAAAACCGTACCGCCTTTTTTGTAAATGAACATATAACCGGACTGATCCGGGAAAAATCGTGCCGTTTGGACAAGATTTTTAAAGATATGGTAGACTTCATTTTCGTCAGTGACGCCTTTTGTTGCCGATGCCAGGCTGACGGCCATCATGTCGACCATGTCTTTGAGTTCATTTTTGTATGAGGTAAGCATCACATCGGTAGTTTGCGAGACGCTCAGGGAACTGAGTTTTTTTACCAACATGTGATACCTGACACCGGTAATGATGCTGAATGACAGCAGAATCGCCACCAGGACAAAGGTCTTCACCGCAAAAGAAAGATTTTCCCAAAACTTGATCACCATAAATATTCCCTCCTTGTTATTTCTTCAATCTTTCGGCCAAAATTTCGGCCAAATGCTTAACCACCAAGTCTCTGCCTTGCATTAAGGCACCGCCGCGAAGCTGTAAAATACATCCAGGACATTCGGTGAGCAAGAGTTTTGCGCCTGTGGCGGCTGCATCATCAAGCTTTTTGTTAAGTATTTCGGAGGAAACAGACGGAAATTTACCAGTATAGGTGCCGCCGAAGCCGCAGCAGGTTTCTTCTTCCGCAGCAGGAAGAAAGGAGAGGCCCGCATCCTGGATAAGGGTATGCGGCTGCTCTTTAATGCCGAGGGCCCGGCAGAGATGACAGGGGGCATGGTAGGTGGCGGGAGTCGGAGGACCTTCGAAATCGTCCGAGGTTATATTGGCGACATCTTTTAAAAATTGGGAAAATGCCATGGTTTTGTCGGCAAGCTTGACTGCTTGGTCGGCGAGGCCGGTATCGGCGAGAATACGAGGATAGGCATGCTTAATATGGGAAGCACACGAGGCGCAAAGCGAGATGACGTAGTCGATGTCTGTGCCTAAGGCTTTCACATTTTGTGCGGCAACATCTTTACCGGCAACCGTCTCTCCCATCATTTCGGCAGGCAGTCCGCAACATCCCTGGTCCATGGGGAACACTACCGCAATGGATTTTTTAGCCAAAAGCTTAATGGCCGCCTGCAACTGCTCGGGATAAACGAAATCCTGCACACAGCCTGAGAACAAGGCCACCCGGCAAACGGGATTTTTCACTTCGGGCTTGATTTTTTCCCAGGTGTCACGAAACGGCTTTGCCGCAATGGCCGGCAGGCGGCGGAAATTATGCTCTTTGAAAAAAACCATGGGCAGATGTCGCAGATAGGGACCGCCACCGGTGACCGGTTTTTGGGCGATACGGGCGGTACGCAGGAATTTATGGAAAAGGCTCCGGTTTTTTAAAACTTTGCCGAGCAGAATCGATTGCAGCGGATGGCCGTCGTTGTTTTGAATCCGGACGTGAATCGCCTTGATCAGACGCGGCAGATCGATGCCCGCTGCACAGACGGATTTACAGGCGCCGCAATTGATGCAGTTCTGCACCAGATTTTTTGCATTATCGCTTCCGTGAAAGAAGTAGGTCAGAATCAAACCGATTGCGCCGATATATATATGACCCAGCGTATGACCGCCCACCATTCTATACACCGGACAGACATTGGCGCAGGCGCCGCAACGTACGCAGCGAAGCACTTGCGCAAAATCCGGATCTTCGGTCATGTCTAACCTGCCGTTGTCCAGAAAAACGATGTGCATGATTTTTTTCTTGCCGGGAGCGGACCGGCACGGATTGGCGCCGGTGATCCATGTGACATAGGAGGTGATGGCCTGACCTGTGGCGTTGCGCGGTAATATCTTTACGATCTTTAAAGCATCGGAGAGGGCCGGCACCAGTTTTTCCAGGCCGATGAGTGCCACGTGTACCCGCGGAACGGTTGTTACAAGACGGGCGTTACCCTCGTTGGTGACAAGACCTATGGTCGCACTCTCGGCGATGGCGAAATTGGCACCGCTTACACCCATATCAGCATCGATGAATTTTTGCCTGAGCTCGGCACGTGCCACCTTGACCAGCCGTTCGATCTCCGTTTCCTGCCTCTTTCCAGTAACATCGGAGAACAGATCAGCCACCTGATTACGTGACAGGTGGATGGCGGGCATCACCATATGGGACGGTCCCTCGTGGCGAAGCTGAATGATCCATTCTCCCAGATCGGTTTCCGTCACCTCGAAGCCATTTTCTTCCAGATGACTATTCAGGTGGATTTCCTCTGCGGTCATGGATTTCGATTTAATGACCCGTTTTACCAGATTTTCCTTCCCGATATCGGCGATTATCGCATTTGCCTCAGCAGCTGTTTTGGCCAGATGAACCTTGATGCCTTTGCGTTCAGCCTGGGCTTTGAATTCTTTATAAAGAGACATTATCCTTGCGGCGGCACTGTCCTTGAGACGTGCAATGTCGCCTGCCATTTCAGCGAAATCGAGATCGCAGAATGTTTTTTGCCTTCCGCTTCGATAGGCCACGGCAAAATTATCCATGGCTTTTCTCAGAAAATCGTTCTCCAGTGATTCCCTGACGCTTTGTTGGTAGGATTTCTTGTCGCTGAGAGTTGTCATTATCTGTCCTCGAGAAGAAGAATGTGCAATTCAAGGGGCCCGTGAACGCCTATGGCAAGGACCCGTTCGATATCGGCAGTCCGGCTGGGGCCGGTGATGAAGGCGGTGAAATTGGCGGGATCGGCCATGGCGCCTCCAAGGTCTTCAGCAAGTGCTGCAGCATCCTGTTTGATGCATGACAGGGGGAGGATGGCGGCATGGATGTCCGAGATCATGGTTGCCAAACGGAGGTTTTCGTCGGTGGAATTGATGACCAGCGTACCCGTTTCAGCTATGCCGAAATCGGCATAGGTACAGCCCACATCGACTCCCTTGAGGTTGTCGCGCAAGTTGTCCCTGACAACTCGAATTTTTTTTTCATCACAGATGCTTTTCAGGAGTGCGAGGTCGGCCTCTTTCAGCGCAGGAGCAGCAATGGTCGGTCGCTTTTTCTCAGGAGGAGGTGCGAAATCACCGAATTCGGTAGCGGAAGTGACGTCTTTTCTTCTCCTCTCGCAAAGTTCGACTGCATATTCGAAAGCTGTTTGCATATCGGGAACGACCTGTACGATCGCGGAGACGGCCTGCGCTTTTTCCGTAAAGAGGCTTTGTTGGTCTATCCTTGTGGTCATTTTGTTTCCTGCCGGCTGAGAATGGTTGAGTGTTGGTGCATGAATTGACAGCAAGTGCTTAAGATTGAAGAGTGGGGCCGGGTTGTGGTCCCACTCTCTTGGAATCAGTAGTCCATCAATGAAAATGAATTTTATCAGTACCCTCCCGGGCCAGGATCTTTTTCCCGACAACCATCGAGACTACGGCTATCAGCAAGGCCAGTCCGAACGTTCCCATCAGGTACTCCGAGCCGTGCATGATTTTGACGGCGGTTTTGACCGCAGCAGGCACGACCTCAGCGGTTTTCTCCCATGCAGGAATCATCCATTTGAAGACATAGGCTTGCAGGGTCACCATTACCCCGACAACAGCCGTCAGGATGATGGAGTGCTTAAGAGAAAAGCGGAAGATGTCTCCTTCCTTTCCAACCAAGTCCGTTGCGGAAGTGGCGACGGCTATGGACTGCGGAGAGATCATCTTGCCGCAAACACCGCCGGAGGAGTTGGCGGCGACCAGAACAACGGGATCGACGCCGATCTTCTGAGCTGTAACCACATGGAGCTTGGCGAAGAAAGCATTGGACGAGGTGTCCGAACCGGTCATGAAGACGCCGAGCCATCCCAGGAAGGGAGCGAAGAAGGGGAAGAACACACCGGTTGCGGCAAAAGCCTCACCTAAGGTTACAACCATTCCGGAGAAATTGAAAATAAAGGCAAAACCTAAAATCAAGGCGATGGTGACGATGGGCCATTTCAATTTGTTGATTGTGTCGCCTGCGACTGCGGCTGCTGTTGTAAAGCTTGCTCCCATAACCGGGATAGAGAAAATTCCGGCAAATAGAATGGCAGTTCCCGCCGCGCTCAAAAGGTTCAGGGAGAAGACTGCCGGAAGCGGGGTGGTGCCTTTCAGGATCATGTTGTTCAATCCTTCGATCTGGAATTTAACCAGAAACAACTTGTCGAGGGCTTCCTTAATTGAGGGGATTCCCCACGCGGCCACAAAGATGGACAGGATGATAAAAGGAGCCCATGCTCTGAAAACCTGACCCCCAGTGTATCGAAGCTTTTCTCTACCAACGCTTGCCTTTTCTTCAGGAAAATGCCAGCTTTCCTTCGGGTGCCATATCTTCAGGAACAAAACGAGGGAAACGATGGAAGCGATGGACGCCAGGATATCGGGAAGCAGAGGGCCCATGAAATTTGAAGTCAGGAACTGGACAATGGCAAAAGAGAGGCCGCTGACGAGGCAGGCGGGCCAGACTGAAAGGCCTTTTTTCCATCCGGACATCATGACGGTAAGATACAACGGGATCAGTACGCTGAGAAACGGCAGGGTGCGCCCCACCATCTGGCTGATGGCAAGATCCGGTATGCCGGAGACCTTTCCGGCGACAACAATGGGGATGCCGATGGCGCCGAAGGCCACGGGGGCGGTGTTGGCAATCAGGCAGACACCTGCTGCATAGAGCGGATTAAAGCCCAAACCCGTCAGCATGGCTGCGGTAATTGCAACGGGAGTTCCGAAACCCGCAGCACCTTCGAGAAAAGCTCCGAAAGAGAAGGCGATGAGAAGTGCCTGCATCCTTCGGTCGTCGGTGATTGAGGCCAGGGAATTTTTGATGATCTCGAACTGGCCTGTTTTGACCGACATGTTGTAAATAAAGAGTGCGGTGATAATAATCCAGCACACGGGGAAGATTCCAAACATCGCCCCGTCGAATGTTGCAAGAAGGGCGTATTTAGCCGGCATTCCGTAAGCCAGAACCGCAACGAGAACGGCCACAATTACGGCACCTAATGCGGCGAAATGACCTTGCATTCTTTTCCATGCCAGGGCCCAGAAGAGAAATAGGACGGGAAGAGCGGCAACAAAGGCGGAAAGGCCGATATTGCCAAGTGGATCAACTACTTGTTTCCAAGGCATACTGTTTTCCTCATAAACGATAATTTTTTTCCAAAACGAAAGGGTAGATTACCAGTTGAATACGTTGACATGGGCATTTTTGCAGAGGTACTTCCCCATAACGATAAGCCTCCTCTGTCGGTTATCCTCCTTTATTCTACTTGCTTTGGGTCAGCTCCCGACCATCGGGAACTGAAAAATACCAACTCGTCGCATGCGTATTGGTTAGACCTAAATTGGTCGTACCAATTATTTAGCAGATAATTTTGACATGTCAAGAGGAAAAAATAATTATACTACTTATGCTATATATCAGTATAATATAATAGTATTTCGAGATTGTGGGCAGCCTGGAGCAAAAGCTAATCATTAATTGGTATCACCAAAGTTTCCTTGATTTTTGTCCAAGACGCCGTTGAGTCGACGGATTTTCTGCCAAGAGAACGTTCGGTCAAACGATTGCTTGCGGCATCACTAGGTGTCAGGCGGCTGAGTCGCAAACGCAGTTTATGTCGCGCAACTGAGGATATGGAGATACGACAGAGGCCTTTTAATTTGCAATATTGTGATTTATCCCGTAACATTATTTACTTGCCAAAATAGAGTGGGGGTGACGGGGCGGGGAAAAACCCGTATTATGCCAGTTGCAGATATTTTATAGACTAAGCGAGGTCGGGCATCCTGAGGCTGTTGCGTATGAAAGGTAAAGGAAAAAACTGGATATGAATCTGAAGCCGATAAAACCGAAAAAAATATCAGATCAAGTTTTCGAACAAATTCGTGAGCTTATATTCAAAGGTGAGTTTAAGCCCGGCAAACAGATTCTGCCCGAGCGCGAACTTGCCGCGACGATGCAGGTCAGCCGGACCTCGGTGCGAAATGCGATCAACAAGTTGGTAACCATAGGGCTTTTGGAGCACAGGCAGGGGCAAGGCACTTTTGTTTCATCCCCCGACAGCAGACGGGGCAACCCGTTGGCCGTGGTGATGGCCACAGAGGATGCCACCCTTGATGACCTGTTCGAGGTGCGGCTGGGGCTCGAATGCAGCGCCGCGGAGCTTGCCGCATTGCGGGCCACCGAACAGGATATCCTCTCCATCGAAAGGTCGTTGAACGAGATGAAAGAGGAGTTTGAATCGACGGATATTATCCGGACGGAAACAGATGCCGCTTTTCATATGGCTGTTGCCATCGCCACAAAAAATCCGGTTCTTATTTACCTGATGAGAAATTTTTATGACTTTCTTTTTTTAGGCATCAAAAAGAATTTATTACACATGTACGAAAACAAGGAGTCTTTGGAGAAAGTGATCGCCTTTCACAGCACGATATTCGGATACATCAAAAATCGAAACTCCAAAGAGGCCGGCGAAGCCATGCGTTCGCACATCCGCTATGTGCAGAACTATTTGAAAAACAGGTAGTTTTCGTACGTAAACGGGTCTCCCCCTTTAAATGCATTAACCGTCTACAAAATCGATTTACCGAACAGAGAGGCCAGCATCGACACGGCCACTTCAGCCGTACTGTTTCTGTGGTCGAGAATCGGGTTTATCTCCATCACATCCACCGACTGCAGCTTTCCGGAATCAAAAATCGTTTCCATGATCAATTGCGCCTCCCGGTAGGTCAGCCCTCCGGCAGAAGGCGTCCCGACGCCGGGTGCCTCCTGGGGGTCGATGGCATCCATATCGAGACTCAGATGGATAGAAGTCCTGTGGGCAATTTTGGCAAGGGCTTCCCTGAGGACCTTGTGCATTCCCAACTCATCGATATCGCGCATTGTATAAATTGTGCAACCTGACTCCTTCAGCATGATTTTCTCTTGCCGGTCAAGATCACGGATTCCGATCATGACGACATCCTTCGCTTGAAGTTTCGGCCCCTTCCTCCCCACATCGACAAGCTCATGTGGGCCGTTTCCCAGCAGGATGGACAACGTCATTCCGTGAATGTTACCGGTGTCGGAAGTGGCCGGCGTGTTGAAATCGCCATGGGCGTCCACCCAGATCAGGCCGCACGGCTTATCATGGGTGATTCCGCCGATGGAGCCGATGGAGGATGAATGGTCGCCGCCGAGAAAGATTGGAATTTCTCCATTGCGAATGGCGTCGCGTCCCATTGTGTAGGCTTTGGCGCAGGCCTTGCGGATAGGTATGATCCGCTCGCTTAAACTGGTATCAACCAAGGTGTAGTGCCCGGGGATTTCGATGTTGCCGGCATCGGTAGTGGTGTAGCCGAGACCTTGGAGGACGCCTGCAAGGCCTGCATATCGGATGGCCACGGGCCCCATATCCACTCCCCGGTGCTTCTGGCCGAGATCCATCGGGATGCCGATAATACGGATGGTTTTTTTCATGACGTTCCTTTCGCCGAAAGATTGTTCCAGAGATTGACGATAAAGTCCTGGACATTTGTTAGAATCGCCTGGGCCTGAGCGGATCCGCGGTTGGCAAGCTTGTCGGCGCTGAATTCGGACATATCGACGACATAGAAAAAGACCGGCCGGACGGTGCCGTCCTTGAGCACCCTGTAGCTCGGAGTCATATTGCCGAAGGCGATGGAGTGCAGCTGGGTGGCCATCGTGATCACCGTTGTGGCGAGGCGTGCGTGGGTACGCATCCGGTCTTGGGAGTCGTATACGTCGGCGATCGTTTCGGGCAGAGGCCCGTCATCACGGATGGAACCGGCTAAAACATAGGGCACCGACGCCTGTTCGCAGGCCCATATGATTCCGTCTTTGATTGAAAGGGGCGTAAGCGCATCTTTGATGGAGCCTGCCTTTCTCACCTTGTTGAGAATATCCAGGTGATGATAATGGCCCAAAGGCTGTAATTCCTGGGTGTAGATGTCCTGTCCCAGGCCGGTCCTGAAATAGGCAGCTTCGAGGTCGTGGGTTGCCAGCGCATTGCCGGCAAGCAACGCATGGCAATAACCGCTCTCGATCAGCCCTTGCATGGCCTCGCGGCTGTCTTTGTCGAAGGCAACGGCGGGGCCGAGGACCCAGACGATATGGCCGTGCTCCCGGTCATGCTTCAAAATGTCGTAGAGTTCGTCATAAGAGCGGGAGAACGGAGTTTCCCTTGTTCCTCGGGAACGGAAGGCGAATTTATCGGATTGTTTCTCGCTGTCACCTCTTTTGAAACAATCCACATGGACCAGAATCCCTTCCTCGCCGTCTTCCGTGCGGCCTACAACCACAGGATCACCTTTTCTCAGTCTACGCGCTTCAACCACCTCGACGCTGTCCTCCACTACCCTCAAAACGGCATCCATTCTGCTTTCCGGTGCCAGCACCCAGCCATATCCTTTCAGATGAATATATTCAGGAAAGTTTGACGTGGCATGAAACCGGTCCGGGGCGATCCCGTCTGCCGGTGCAGGCTCTAATGTTGCGAAGGGGCTTGCAATATACTCCGGCCTGGTGAAATCAGGCGGGATGTAGGTGAAGTTCAGACGCATGTTCTTCTCCTTAAAGGTTTGTATTCGGCGGGACGGTCGGCCCTTGGTTGCCCTCTGTCCGACCTTGTTGTTCGTTGAAGTGCATCATTGGCCTTCTTCTTTTGTTGTAGTGGAAAATAAAGGGAATATCAAATGACTCGCCTTGCGTAGCCAGCCGTCTGCGTATTCATAATCGTGGATCTTCGCCCGAGCATGTTCCAAGCCGTCCCATGCAGGGAGTGCGAGAAGAATCCTTGACCCGGCTTGGAGATTTCCATATATTCAGGCTATTCGGAAAGGATATTTCACCTTCTCTTAAAAATTCGATGAAGCGATCCGCATATTTTACGGCCAACCTGGCAATTAAAACCCTCTCCAGCCTTTCCAAGGCGGATGTTTCCATACATGACAGAGAAAATATCCCTAAAGGGCCGATAATTTTTGTTATCAATCATTTCACAAGGATAGAAACAGTTCTTCTGCCGTATTACATCTATCATCTGACCTCCGTCCCCGTCTGGTCGCTTGCAGATGCCTCGCTTTTCAAAGGCGGCTTGCGGAAATTGTTCGATATGATCGGGGTCGTCTCCACGAAAGACCCGCAGCGCGACCAGTTGATCCTGGAGAGCCTTTTGACCGGGCAAGCCGATTGGATAATTTATCCTGAAGGGAATATGGTCAAAACCAAAAAGACCATAAGTAACGGCAAGTTCCTGGTCTCTTATGACAAAGGAGGACATAAACCGCATACCGGCGCGGCGCTGCTTGCGTTGCGCACCGAGTTTCTCCGCCTGCATCTTCTGGAAAAAGAAAGGACAACTCCTTCCGAGGTGCAGCGGTTTCTTGAAAAATTCTCCATTGATTCCTTGGAACTGATAAAAGACAAGCCGACGTTTATCGTTCCGGTCAATTTGACGTATTATCCTATTCGGGCAAAGGAAAATCTCGCCTCGGTGTTGATCGGCAAGATGATAAAAGACCTTCCGGAAAGGGCTGTGGAAGAAATTATGACCGAGGGAACGATGCTGCTTTCCGGGGTGGACCTGGATATCCGTTTCGGTCTGCCCATCCGGATCGATACTTTTTTGCAGGGTTCGGAGATAGCTGCAGAGCTGAGAAAACCACTAAGTGATGATTTTGCCGCGCCGGAAGGATTGAGAACTTTTTTCCTGCGGCAGGGGGATGTGATCATGAAAAGGTATATGGAGGCCATTTATAACATGACCACCATCAATCATGAGCATCTCTTTGCCTCTTTTCTCAAATGGTATCCGAAGAAGAGGATACGGGAGGCGGATCTGAAGCGCCGGGTCTTTATGGCGGCGACCCTTATGGCCGAGAAAGAAAAGGCCGGATGCCATGTCCACCGGTCAATCAAATCGGATCAAGTTCATCTGCTTATTGACGACCGGTTCGGGAAGTACAGGAACTTTCTCGATCTGGCTCTGGAGAAGGGAATATTGAGAAAAGAAGACGGGTATTTAGTGAAAGATAAGTCCAAGCTTTCGGAGTTACTCAACTTTCACAGTGGGCGAATCGATAATCCCGTCGAAGTGATCGCCAATGAGGTCGAACCGTTGAAAAAGCTGCAGCAATTGATATTCTCTCTTGCCTGGCAGCCCCCGTTTCTCATCAAGATAAATGTGGTTCATGCTCTTTTGCGCAAAGAGCTGTCTCAGTTTAAAAAAGATTATGCGCTTCATGTCGATCAAGGCAAGGCTTTGCCGAAGGAGCGCGCGCCATATCTGCTTCATGGCGCGACCAGAAAATTCGGGGTCGTCCTCGTTCACAGTTACTTGGCCAAACCGGCTCAGGTTCGCGGATTGGCGGAATATTTAAGCAGCAGGGGAATCTGGGTTTATGTTCCGCGTTTGACGGGACACGGCACAAGCCCCGAAGATTTGTCCGAGAAGAAATTTGAACAGTGGTTGGATTCCGTGGAGACGGGATATGCAATCATAAGCAATATCTGCAAGCATGTTGTGGTGGGCGGAGTTGCTGTCGGTGGCTGTCTGGCCTTGGATGTTGCGATCAGGGTCAAAAAGATTTCCGGTGTTTTTGCCGTATGCCCGCCTCATTCTTTAGATGATTTTTCCACCATGTTCATGCCCAATGTCGATGTCTGGAATCGGATTCTGGCAAAAATCAAAAGGAACGCGCTGGAGGAGCAGTTTATTGAACTGTCGACCGATCCCGACAGTGTGAGCTATAGCCGTAATCCCATCTTCGGCGTGATGGAAGTGGGACGTTTTTTGGGTTATTTCCGCCATAATCTGGAAAAAGTGACGACACCTGCGTTGATCCTCCAGGCCAACGATAACCCGGTAGTGGACAGGAGGGGATCACGTTTGGTGTTCGATAAACTCGGCTCAAAGGGAAAACACTATTGTCTTTTGGACAGTGCACGGCATATTATCGTCAATGGGGAAGGTTCGGACAAGGTGCATCGTTTGATCGGAGACTTTATTTGTAGTCTCTAAGCGCAAATGTTTTTCAACCCCTTTGAAAGGAAGGTGCCCCGGTGTTGTAAAGTTTTTTTCGTAAAAAAGCATATCCATCTTCAGGAGATGCATACCAGAAAGAGAATGGAGATACTACAATGAACACAATTCTTATAACCGGCGCGACATCAGGTTTCGGCAAGGCTTGTGCCGAATTGTTCGCGACGAAAAATTGGCGGCTGATCCTCTGCGGCAGAAGAGAGGACCGCCTGAAGGCTCTTGCCGCCGGGCTGCATGATGTGCCTGTGCATTTGGCCGCCTTCGATGTCAGGGACAACCGGATGGTTCAGAAAATGGTCGAGGATCTTCCCGAGGATTACCGGAAGATCGATGTGCTCCTGAATAATGCCGGGCTGGCTTTAGGCATGGGTCCTGCACAGTCGGCTGATCTGGAGGATTGGGAGACCATGGTCGACACCAATATCAAAGGCCTTCTTTATCTGACGAGAGCCATCCTGCCGGGCATGGTTGAACGGAAAAAAGGTCACATCATCAATCTCGGATCGGTTGCGGGCAGTTGGCCCTATCCCGGAGGAAACACCTATGGAGGAACCAAGGCGTTCGTCAACCAGTTCTCCAGAAATTTGCGCGCCGATTTGCATGGCACGGGCATACGGGTGACCAATATCGAACCGGGGCTTGCCGATACCGAGTTTTCCCTCGTTCGTTTTCATGGCAACAAAGGCCGGGCGGATTCAGTCTATTCAGGGATGACGCCTCTTTCAGCCGAGGATATTGCCGAGAGCATCTACTGGGCGGTAAACAGACCACCGCATGTCAATATCAACTCCATCGAGATCATGCCGGTGGCGCAAAGCTGGGGGCCGTTTCCGATTTACCGGGAAGAGGGCGAAAAATAACCGGCGCATAAGTTTTTTGTTTTCGGGCAATGATGCCGACTGCCAAGTGAACAATCCTTGATTGTGCATCCAAGGTTTTTATCAGAATAAAAAAATAAATACTGCAAGGGGGAAATATGAAACGAACGAGCGTTATCTTGACTGTACTGGCGGTGCTTTTGCTGCCGCTTCTTGCCTCGGCAAGTGAAAGCAACCCGTGGGAGCGCAAGCTGCCTTTCGAGAATGCGACCATCAAATATGTGCTCAGCGGCAGCGAAAAGGGAACTGAAACGCTGTATATCAGAGATTATGGAAAAGAAATGGCCACCTATCATAAAACAACCAACACCATGGGAACCAAGGTGGACAGGGTAACCATAATGACTCTGGACTCGATTTACCATTTTGATTTGCTGAGCAGGACTGGGACAAAAAGTACAAACCCTCACAAGTATATGGTGGAAGAATATAATAAACTGTCTAAGGCGGATCAGGAGCAAGTCAGGAAAAATGCCAAAGATATGGGATTGAGCATGACAAAGGGATTGAACGGGAAGATCGAAAAGAACGCCGAGAAGATCCTGGGCTATGATTGCGATCGGGCAACCGTCATGGGAACCACTGTGTACTCCATCCATAACACTGGAATTCCTTTAAAATCAGACACATCAATTATGGGTGTTTCGATGAAAAAGGAACCCACCGACATTAAAACCGGTTCCATCGATGCAAAAGTTTTCAAGTTTCCAGAGGGTATCGTTCCGAAAAACGATCCGCAAGGGGATGAGATGGCAAAAACCGTTGCCAAGCAAACCATCGCTATGTTGAAGAATCCCGAAGGCGTTAAAACAATGGTTCCTCCAAATGCCATGATAAATCAAGGCGGCTCTGCGCATGGTAAAGACAACGCCCAGCAAATGAGCAACGAACAATTGGAGCATGCGATGGAGATGCTCAGGAAAATGCAGAATAAGAAAGGATTGCCTGAGGGCAAGTAAAAAAATATTGACACCGTAACCACAGCTGGATATATTCACGCGCTACGGGAATCCGGCAATGAAATCCGGGCTTGGCTGACGGGCTTGTGATGTGTTTACTTTTGGTTTTTATTCCAGATGCCGGAATTTCAATAATCCTCGGTAGCTCAGTCGGTAGAGCAGGTGGCTGTTAACCACCCTGTCGGCGGTTCGAGTCCGTCCCGGGGAGCCAAACACTTCAAGCCCGATTTTCGAATCGGGCTTTTTTCATATCTACGGGTGTCTTGAAGAAAGGATCTCGTTCAAGACGACCGATGTCGGGGCGTAGCGCAGCCTGGTTAGCGCGCCTGCCTTGGGAGCAGGAGGTCGAGTGTTCGAATCACTCCGCCCCGACCATTTTACCAAACGGCACACACATAAAATTTAGCAGACTGCATTAATCAGAGAAGAGTATTTCAAATTTAATGCATCAAGAAACCAGAAGGAAAGGACTCAGACATATGTCAGAATTACCTTCCAATTGTGGCTCTTGGTCGAACCCATTCCTTTTTATTGCTTGGGCTGTACTCTTAACGACATCATTGAGTGAAGCGGTCAATCCTGTTGCTCCTTTCAATTCAGACAAAAGGAAGTATGTCAATGCTCCGTTCGGGACTCCATTGAACATTGCATCGGCTGAAGTCTGGTCTGAACGGCAACCGGAGATCAAGGCAGTATTGATACCTGCTGTTGCTTTCCCAATTGAGCGAACATTGATCTTTTTTATTAAAGCTGTCTGAAGGCGCCAATTGATATCTGCTGGTGGAATGAGCGTCTTATTCCTGACGTCTTTTGGAGGAAATGCTCTCCAGAGGTCGCCGGAATGACAAGAGTCGGAGATCCAGACAAACTCCACCCCATTGGGTATATTAGAAAAGAGTCTATTGAATTCTTTGTCTCGGATTGCGTGTTCATCAGACCAATCAAAATCTACCGGACAGATCACTTCATCGAGACCATCTACCTCACCAGTGGGGCTCCTAGTCGGCATCTGTGCACCGTGG
>JBJKQT010000244.1:0-2691 GCA_046705065.1 Desulfocapsaceae bacterium | reverse complement strand
TTGGCCCTAAATGTACATTGATACTTCTTGCCGCGCCCTCAGCCAATTTATATTACGAACATATTGGTTATACTAATAATCCAAGATGTTGGGTGCTTGAACGCAATTCGAGCATCGATAATGGGAAAGACAATGGTTAAAGAAAGACCAAGCTTCGTTTCGCTCTCTTCCGTTTTTCCCTCCCCGGAAGCGTCCCTCTTTTGGGGGCGTAGGCGGTTCAATATACTATTATTTTTTTATGGAACTGACCGGCATGATGCGAATACTGCCGACCGAACCGCGTTGAGGAGATTGTTCCTGTAGGCAGGGAGACATTCCTCGACAAATCTCAAGGTGCGGTGCCGCTCCAAAAGGCGGCACCGTTGCTCGATTTGCAGGAAAAAGCAGCCGGAATTGTTATCAGCCCCAAATCCGGAATTGGATGTGAAACCGAACGGACCACCGTGCAAAATACTCAAATTGCATCGGCATCTTTCTCTCCGGTTCGAACTCGGACAACCTGCTCAACCGGCAAGACAAAGATTTTACCGTCGCCGATTTTACCCGAATTGGCGACATTTCTTATCGTCTCGACAACCAGGTCGACCTGATCTGCGGCAAGAACAAGTTCAATCTTGATTTTCGGAGTGAAGTCAACATTGTATTCGGCACCGCGGTACACCTCAACATGTCCCTTCTGACGGCCGTACCCTTTGACCTCCGAAACCGTCATTCCCTTTATTCCCATATCGTTGAGGGCTTCTTTTACGGTCTCCAGCTTGAACGGTTTGATGATAGCTTCAATCTTTTTCATGATATCCCCTTATCTTAAAGATGATATTTACGGAACTCGAATTCAGGGTACGCGGTAACCGCCACCTCGGACTGGTCAAGACCTTCTATTTCAACCCTCTCAGAAACTCTTAGTCCGATGATCTTATCCAGTAAGAGAAAGAAAATATAGGAAACCACAAAAACAAACACGATATTGGTCAGTGTACCTATGCATTGGGCGAGAAATTGTGAGGGATCACCGTAAAACAAGCCTCTCACGCCTCCTGCTATACCGTTATATCCGTCACCATATGTGCCGTCTGCAAAGAGCCCGAGGGAGAGAACGCCCCAGGCGCCGCATACTCCGTGTACGGAAACGGCTCCCACAGGGTCGTCGATTTTGAGGGTTCTATCTATAAAAAAGACCGAGAGACAAACCAACACACCGGCAATGGCGCCAATTAACACAGCGGAAGGTGCCGTTACAAAAGCGCATGGTGCGGTTATCGCCACCAGCCCCGCCAGCATACCGTTACACATCATGCTGATATCGGGTTTTTCATAGCGTATCCACATATAGACCATGGATGAGAAAGCTCCTGCTGCGGAAGCAAGCATCGTGTTTGTGGCGATGACGCCGATACGCAAATCGGTACCGGCAAGGGAAGAACCGGCGTTAAATCCAAACCAACCAAAGGCGAGAATAAATGTTCCCACGACCGCCATGGGAATATGGTGACCGGGAATCGCCCTAACTTTGCCGTCTTTATATTTACCATACCGAGGACCGATGACTATGGCTCCGGCAAGAGCACAGACTCCACCTACCATATGCACCACAGATGATCCGGCATAGTCGACATGCCCATGACCAAGTCCGAAGTTTTTCCCGAGTTGAGAGAGCCAACCACCACCCCATACCCAGTTGGCATAGAGCGGATACAGGATACCTCCCACAAAAAAGGCGTACACAACAAAGGACTTGAAATTCCATCGCTCGGCCATTGAACCTGTTGGAATCGTTGCCGTTGTATCCATGAAAACCATCTGGAAAAGAAAAAGTGCAAAGATGGAAGCGTCGTAGCTTACTCCGGAAAGGAAAAAACCTTTAGTCCCGAATAATCCGAAATCCTTACCAAAAAGGTGAAGGACAAATTCACCGTTCAGCAAACCGGTCCCTCCGGACAAAGCTCCGGCCCCTACCCCGCCCATCTGGAGGGCAAAACCGCAGACCCAATAGCCCAGCATGCCAAGAGCGTAGACGGCAAAGTTCATGGCCATTGTATGTCCTGCGTTTTTCGCTTGGGTAAATCCGGTTTCGACCATGGCGAATCCCGCCTGCATAAACATAACGAGAAAACCTGCGACCAGCGTCCAGACTATGTTAATGGCGATTCGGTTATGACCAATGGTATCAGCCAATTTCAGCGCAAGCGGCTCTTTGGGCCCGAGGGTTTTAAGGTCGTCCGCTGTCGGAGCCCCTGCACTGGCCCCGATCACATCTGAAACCCCGCCGGTGTTTGCACCGGATGGATCGGGTGCAAGAACATGGACGGCAGCAGGTGCATTTGGTTGAATGGCTTGCTGATCAGCAAACGCGATGGTGCCGACGAAGGCAATCATTACACTAAAAAAGAATGTAAGTATAAGGGCTTTTTTATTCAGAGCAAACTTCATGTCAGCTCCTCCTTTTATGATGGTGGTAAAGACATTTTTCTAATTCTAAAGCAATTTCAATGCCCTAGATTTCTTCTGCTGCTGAGTTGCAGATAACTTGCGTCTTCTCCATCCGCCCTCTTCACCGCCGACGTTTTATCTCTTCATCAATCTCCTTCATAAAATTAAATTTATAGAGAAATCACTCCTGAAAAGAGCAATAAAATTCCTCTCCTCAGGAGTGACGACAATACATTGCGTTCATCCTCCCGTTCAGAACGA
>JBJKQT010000243.1:0-4182 GCA_046705065.1 Desulfocapsaceae bacterium | reverse complement strand
AACAACCTTCACGAGCCTTTCTCCACGTCCACCATATGGGGCGACAGTTTCTGGTGGGTTTTCTCTCCGGAATCCTCAATCCCAAAAACGCGATTTTTTATCTTTCGCTTTTTACTGTAATGGTCTCGCCCAGGACTGGACTTGCTGTCCGATTTCTGTATGCCGTATGGATGACCATCGTCGTGTTTGCCTGGGACAGCGGCGTCGTCTTGCTTTTCGGTAAAAAGCTCCTGAATTTGGGAATGGGCAGGAGCATCTATCTCATGGAAAAGGTTTCAGGGGTGATGCTCACCTTGTTCGGAATTTTGTTGCCGTTTACCTGATTGCAGAACTTTTTTGCAAATACCGCCTTTCACAAAAGGGTATCGTTTGGTAGAGTGTGGGCGTAAAGATTGTCCACGCTACTCTTCCCACTGTATTTGCCCATGATGCTTTCAAATCCCGAACTGCAGCTTGCCGACGCCTTCATCCGGGACACCGGATGCCATGTCTTTCTCACGGGAAAGGCGGGCACCGGCAAAACCACTTTTCTTCATAATTTGAGAAAAAAAACGCCCAAACGAATGGTTGTCACCGCGCCGACAGGCGTTGCAGCCATCAACGCCGGCGGTATGACTCTGCATTCCTTTTTTCAAATGCCTTTTGGTCCGTTTGTCCCGGGAAGCGACTATTCCACCAGCCAGCGGCGGTTCAGCAAGGACAAGATCAATATTATCAAAAGTCTGGAGCTTTTGGTGATCGACGAGATCAGCATGGTGCGGTCCGATCTGCTCGATGGGGTGGATGATGTCCTCAGGCGTCTGCGGCGAAGCAGCCTGCCCTTTGGCGGCGTACAGCTTTTAATGATCGGGGATCTGTATCAACTTTCCCCCGTGGTGAAGGATGCAGAGTGGGACCTTTTGCGGCAATACTATGATTCCGCCTATTTTTTCGACAGCAGGGCTCTGCAACAAACGGAGATGCTGACCATCGAATTGCAGCACATTTATCGTCAGTCGGACTCCCGCTTCATCGAACTTTTGAACCGGGTCCGTGACAACAAACTCGATCCTGCCACTTTAAAGGCGTTGAACAACCGATTTCTTCCCGACTTCGAGCCGCCGGAGGGCTGCATCACGCTCTGCACCCACAACAGAATGGCCGACGGGATAAATGATTCAAAGCTCAAATCTTTACAGAAAAAGCCGCATAGGTTTTCTGCCGTCATCGAGGGGGATTTTCCCGAACAATCCTATCCCACCGCAGCAGAGCTTGAACTGAAGGTGGGGGCCCAAGTCATGTTCGTGAAAAACGATCCTTCACCGGAAAAGCAGTACTTTAACGGCAAGATAGGCAAGATTACTCGAATTTTCAGCGAAATGATCTGCATCCGCTGTCCCGGCGACGATCATGATATAGAGGTGGAACCCACCATCTGGGAAAATATCCAATACACAATGGACTCTGAAACCTCGGAGATCACGGAAAACAAGATAGGCACGTTCAGCCAATTTCCGTTGAAACCGGCCTGGGCCATCACCATCCACAAAAGCCAGGGACTTACCTTCGATGCAGCCGTCATCGATGCCAAGGCCGCTTTTGCTCACGGCCAGGTGTACGTAGCCCTAAGCCGCTGCCGGACTTTCGAGGGCATGGTGCTCAGTTCGCCGCTCACCCCCCAGGCCGTTAAAAACGATTCGGTTGTCCGGCGTTTCGTCAAGGGAGCAGTGGCCGACCAGCCGTCGGAAGAAAAGCTGATGTCGGCCAAAATAAGCTATCAGAAACAACTTTTGGGCCGGTGCTTCGATTTCCAAGGGCTTAGCAGATACCTGGAAAACCTTGTCCGGCTTTTGGGAAACAACAGCAGCATCGTCCGGGTATCGGGCGTGGGAGACATCTACGAAGTGGAACGTAAGACCAGAGACGAGGTCTGTGTCATCGGCGAAAATTTCCAACGTCAGCTGGCCCATCTTCTGTCGCCGGACAAACTCCCGGATGAAGACCCCATTATCATCGAGCGCACGCACAAGGCATCCGTCTACTTTCAGGAAAAACTGGAGGCAACGCTTCTCCCCTTTCTTGCCGACCTGCAAGTTGACACCGACAACAAGGAAATCAGAAAGAGGCTCAAGTATGCTCTTACTACATTGCAGGAAGAAACAGCCGGAAAGTATGCCGGCGTGCAATCCTGCCGTAACGGATTTTCAACTGCAAGGTATCTTCACGCCGTTGCCACCGCAGCCATCGATCTCCGCCCTGCAAAGCAAAAGCAGGAACCGGCAGCTGTTGCCGAAGCCGACATCGCCCATCCCGACCTTTTCAAGATCCTGAAGGAATGGCGTTCGCAGCAGGCGTCCGAGCAAGGTGTTCCGCACTTTCATATCATGCACCAGAAGACCTTGATTCAAATCGCGGTCACTATGCCCGACACTCTCCCGGATTTAAAAAAGATCAAGGGTATCGGCCCGCGGCTCGCCGAACGCTACGGCAAGGAACTTGTGGACATCGTCTCCGCCTACCGGGAGAAACACGGCATCGAGGAGTGCGCACAAATACCCGAGGCTCAGGAAACCGATGAATCAAAACCCAAGCCGGCAAAAGGCGATACAAAGCAGATGAGTCTCTCTCTTTTCCAAGAAGGACTGACCATTGACCAGATAGCCGAGAGACGCGGCCTGGTTCAATCCACCATCGAGAGCCATCTGGCATATTGGATTGAAAAGGGTGAACTGGATGTTGAAAAAGTGATTTCTGAAGAACGACGCTCAATTATCGGCGCGCGACTGGCCCAAATGACGGATGGGTCTCTCAGCAAGGTCAAAGAGGACCTGGGCCATGCCTATTCCTACGGTGAAATCAAAATGGTCCTGGCTCACCTCAATTTTCAAAAAACCGGGTAATTACAAGCCACTTTCTTCTATAAGTCCAGTCAATACATATCCCTTCGAGGAGGAGAAAAGTTTCATCGCTTTCCTAAGGCGCCCGCTTATGGAACGGGTTAACCCGCAGTCCAGGCGGCGTAAGGTTCGAAGAGCGGAGAGACTCAGACCGTATCGCTCTCCGGAAGAGCCAGATACAGTTCCTGCATGGATTCGATTGTCCATGTCGGCGGCACGGGGAGCGCAGATGGATCGAAATGGCTCCACTTGACAAAGACCGTATCGATACCAGCTCCGGCGCCGCTGCAGATATCGAAATGGGCATCGCCGACAAAAACCGTCTTGTCCCTGTCCGCCTCAAGAAGCGCCATGGCTTTCAGTGCAGGCTCCGGATCGGGCTTGTGCCTGCCGGTATCTTCGGGTGTAACCAGCACATCGAAATATTTTGCCGTGTCTGTTGTTTGAAGCAGCACCTCCAGACTGACGCGCTTCCTCGAAGTGACCAAGGCCAGTTTCCTGCCGCTGTCCTGCAAGGCGGAAAGAACTGCGGCAACCTCGGGAAAGAGCTTGACGTTCCCGTCCATGGCCCGCAACTGATACTGCAGGTAATCGTCGAGAATCAGGTCGTAATCAAAACCCGGACCCAAATGGCTGACGATTTGCGGGGCAAGCGGACTGCCGATGCCTGCCATGATTTGTTCCCGCGGCAGGGATTTCCCGCCATATTTTTCCAGGATATAATCAAAGCAATGGCAGATCAGGTCCACCGTATCGAACAAGGTGCCGTCGGCATCGAAAAGATAAGTATCGTAGAGTTTCATTATTCCCTGATTGATGTCCATCCGAAAACGGCTGTTCTCCCCTGACTCTTCAGCGCACCGCCAAATTTAATCCTCGGAAAATTCAATATATGCCTGAGGGGAAAATTTGCCATCGCCACTCGATTCAGAACAGATAAGCGAACACTTCGAAATATCTTGTTTTTGAATGGATACCGATTGTTGTTTTAAAAGCGCCATCGACCTTTATCGCGCTTGCCGTGACGTCGGTTGCACAAACCCGCTACCGTCCTTTCCAAACCTCCTAAGTACCATAGATACGATGATCGCAAATTCCCAGAGATTTCTTTTGGCGTCTTAATGTCCCGTCATTACTTTCCTGCGCAACAATACAGTGCAGAGCAGGCAGAGTAGTGTCGCGCCGAGAATAATCTGGAAAACTATCATCATTGCATTCGATACGGCCAGCGCAAGCAGAGCCTCACTGTGTTTGTTCAGCATTTGCCTGAACTCTTCGCGGAAAAGATTCTCCATGCTTTTATGCA
>JBJKQT010000242.1:0-3312 GCA_046705065.1 Desulfocapsaceae bacterium | reverse complement strand
CCCCTATCCGGTTCACTGTACACGTTTATAAAACCGTTGTTCTGCTTTACTGCGCCAAATACCGTCGCCAGGCCAAGGCCTGTCCCTTTCCCTATCCCACGTGTCGTGAAAAACGGTTCAAATATGTGGGACAGCGTTTCCTTGTCCATACCGCAACCCGTATCGCTCAAAGTGATTCGGACATAGTCTCCGGCTGCCGGAAGGTCGGGATTGACTGAAAGATCCTTTACGTCAAGAGAACGGTTTTCCGTCTCCACCGTTATTCTGCCGGTGCCGGAGATGGCATCCCGGGCATTAATGCATAAATTCGCAAGTATCTGATCGATCTGAGAAGGATCGATCTTGATCGGCCAAAGTCCGGAACCGGGAAGCCAGACGAGATCGATACTCTCGCCGATAAGTCTTCGCAGCATCTTTAACATGCCTTCAATGGTATGGTTGAGATTGATCACCCTGGGGGCAACGGTTTGTTTACGGGCAAAGGCCAGCAATTGCCTGGTGATATCCGCAGAACGGTCTGCAGCCTTCCGGATCTCCTCCAGGTCGGAGAAAACGGGCAGGGAGCGATCCATGTTCATCATCGCCAAATCCGCATGTCCAATAATCACGCTAAGCATGTTGTTGAAATCGTGTGCGACTCCGCCTGCCAGCAAACCGACCAGTTCCATCTTCTGCGCTTGAACCAACTGTGCCTGCAATTTCTGTTTTGCCTCCTCGGCTGATTTCCGTTCGGTATTGTCGACCATGACCATATAGCCGGCAAGAATTTCGCCGCGAAGGTTATATATGGGCGCCGCATTCACAAGCTGCCAACGGGTTGTCCCGTCCTTCCAGATAGCCCGGCGCTCTTCGTTGGTGGTCTTCTCGCCTTGTAGTGCACGGGCAAGGGGTGAATCTCCTTCCGAAACGGGCTTGTTGTCCTTGTCCACCTCTTGAAACAAATGAATGAAGTCGAAAAAAGATGTCCCGACAATCGATTCCTCGCTGGATATCCCGAAGAAATCCCTGCAAGCCGGGTTCACGATCCGAAAAATTGCATCGGGCATGCTGACAAGCACCATGGGAACAGGAGATTGCTCAAAAGTCTGCTCGAGCAGGGTCTGCAGCCTGTCCCGTTCATCCTCCGCATGCTTGCTTTCGGTAATGTTGTCGTACATACCGAGAACGCCGATAATTTCATTGGCATCGTTTCGCAGCGGAACTTTTGAGGTTCGGAGCCAGAGGATTTTTCCGTCCGGTGTTGTCTGCGGCTCGATATAAGAAAGTTTGGGAACACCGGATTCGATAACCGACAAATCGTCTGCTCTGTACAATTCCGCCTGTTCCTTCCATGTCAGCTGATAGTCGTTTTTGCCGATCAAGTCTTCCGGACCATCCACACCTGCATCCATGGCAAAGGCTGTATTGCAACCCATATAGCAGAGATCGGTATTTTTATAAAAAATACTCATGGGCGCTGTATTTATGATGGTCTGAAGAAGTTTGTGGGAATTTTTGATGTCCTCTTCCACCTGTTTGCGCTCGGAGATATCTCGTACACTGGCAATGATTCCGTTGATTGAGGGCTCGGCCAGAAAGCTCTGTGCTACAGCTTCGGCAAAAAACCACCCTCGTGTCTTATGGATATGCCGGTATTGGACAGTGATTGGCTTTTCGGGATGCGACAAGGCCTCGTTCCATGCATCCTTGATGTCTTTTATGTCGTCGGGATGGATAATTTCATCAAGCGCTTTTCCTTCCAGGTCCGAAACCCCAAATCCCGTGATACTCTCAGCTGCCGGGCTGACATATCTTTGGCGTCCGTCGGGATTTACGATAACCAGGATATCCGAGGCGTTTTTGACAAGAAAATGTTGCCGGTCCTGACTTTTTTGAAGCGCATTTACGGACTCTTTGATTCTGCTGCTAAAGCGAGCAATCAGGCAGTATAATAAAACGGAGGTGATGGCAACGAACAGCACTCCTTTGAATATGGCTATTTGGGTTATTATACGAGGGTCGGTGACAAACCACTCCAATACCGAATCGGAAAAATAAATCCAGCCACAGCCAAAAAGGGCATAGATAGCTACAATTTTTAATATTTCCTTGTACTTGTTCATTTATTTCGGCATTTTCAGCCCCTTGAGAGGGAAGAGGGAATATTTCCTCGTTTTAGGATATAGGATGAATATATTTTTGTAAACTAAAGGGGAACACATTTGTTATGCATCCCTGCAATGATCGCATTGTTCGATCAGCCCGCATTTCTCATAAACACTGTGTCAATTGGCGGAAAGTTAAGAGATCCAACATATTTTGCGAAAACTCATCCATTACCAAATTTACACAGTGTTTATGAGGTAATGCAGGTTATACTCTTACAAAGATAATTTGAATTTTTATCGCATAAACCCACGAAAAGTAAAAAGGAGGCACCATGACTCTTGAAATACTCCACCGCCTATCGGCCTTTTCCGATCGTCCGGAGGGCGGAAATCCAGCCGGGGTTTGGATCGGAGACGCATTGCCGGATTCCGCCGTCATGCAAAAAATTGCAGCGGACGTCGGCTACTCGGAAACTGCTTTTCTAACTCCGTTCAGCGGCCGGAATCGCACCGTTCGATATTACAGCCCAAAGGCTGAAGTCTCGTTTTGCGGTCATGCCACCATAGCAACAGGTGTCGTGCTCGGCAAAATGGAAGGCGAAGGAATCTATCGACTGGCAACCGCTGTGGGAGAAGTGCCGGTTGCAGTCAGTATGAGACAAGGAACACTCGAGGCATCCCTGACTTCCGTGGCTCCGAAATATACTCCGGCACCTGACGAGCTTGTCGGCCAGGCGCTGTCGGCGCTTGGATGGCAGGCCAAAGACCTGGACGGCTCCATCGCGCCGGTAAGGGCCTACGCCGGGGCCTGGCACCTGATACTTGCCGTAACGGAGTCGAGCCGGCTGGCCGAACTGGACTACGACTTCGAAAGGCTAAAGACATTGATGCTCCGTGACGGTCTCACTACCTTGCAACTCATATGGCGGGAACGTTCCGGTGTTTTCCATTCACGCAATCCGTTCCCTGTGGGAGGAGTTGTGGAAGATCCGGCCACCGGCGCAGCTGCGGCAGCACTTGGAGGATACCTGCGTGAGGCCAAACTCATCGAAGCACCCGCAACCATTCTTATCCGCCAAGGAGAAACCATGGGCCGTCCGAGTCGGCTTGCCGTCGAAATTCCTGTTACAGGCGGGATAGTCGTTACGGGCACAGCCGTGCCGATTGACATGTAGCAAAAGCGATGATCGGCAATCGTCCGTCACCACCAGCCTGATAGTCACCT
>JBJKQT010000241.1:0-11180 GCA_046705065.1 Desulfocapsaceae bacterium | reverse complement strand
TGGTCCGTGTTCCAGTTCCAGTGTGGCGGATCATCCTCTCAGACCCGCTAACCATCGTCGCCTAGGTAGGCCGTTACCCTACCTACTAGCTAATGGTACGCAAGCTCATCCCTGCACAGTAGCTTTCAAGAAGAGGCCACCTTTCTTCACCATAGCTCGCGCTATCATGAACGTATCCGGTATTAGCTCACCTTTCGGTAGGTTATTCCGGATGCGGGGGTAGATTACTTACGCGTTACTCACCCGTGCGCCACTCTACTCGGTCTCCGAAGAAACCTTTCGCGTTCGACTTGCATGTGTTAAGCACGCCGCCAGCGTTCGTTCTGAGCCAGGATCAAACTCTCCAGTTTGATATCCTGAACCGGTCTGCGACCGGTTACTTATATAGTGCTAATGTATATAAGAGCTTCTCTTTGAATTCAGGACCCGTAGGAAATATCGTGGTTTCCCTATTTCCATACGGAGCTTGACGCCAGTCCGCTTCGGACCGGCGTACAAAGATAACCCTCTGTGTCCAAGGACACGTCGGGCCCGTTTGCTGTATTCTGCTATTCAGTTTTCAAGGATCGCGTCCCGGTCCATAAAAAAACCGGCGTGGCCGGATGCCACGACGAGACGCGTAGTCTAACGTCTTTCGCTCTCTGTGTCAATACTCTTTTTGCTTCATTTTTACTTTCCTCGCCTCAAGGATGCCCCTACCTCCCGGCAACCCAAAGACCGCGGCAAACTACACGATACTTGCTCCACTGTCAACTATTAACTTGGGATTTTTTAAAGAAAGAGTTCGTTAAGAGCGAAAAATCATTCTTCGTCCATTATAATATTTGACACGGCCGCTTGTAAAGAAAGTTGTCTGAAATATATTTTGTCCGGCCCTGGGAAAATATCGTCTTAGCTTGAAAGTTTCGATAATTCTCTATTGATAAAATTGTTTGCATTTCCTCAATGAAAATCGTAGCATGTCAGTTGGTTAATACTTGTTTGGGGTACCACACGCAAAGAGATGAAAAACCTTAAATGAGATATGGATAAAAGAAAAGAGTTGCTCAAAAAGCTTCCCAAGGTCGATGAATGTCTTATTAACCTGTCGGAAGAATTGCCAAAAGGAATTCCTGCGTTGCTTGTCAAGCTTGCGGTTCAGAGTTGTATTGACTCTGAAAGACGGCGGATTCTAACTGGAGATGAGGCTTGCCGGGAACTATCTTTGCAAGAATGGCGGGATATTTTTCATCGTGCAATCGATAAAAAACTGCAGAGCAATCTTAGACGGGTAATAAACGGAACCGGAGTCGTCATTCATACCAATCTTGGCAGATCGCTTCTCTCTGATGCAGCGACCCAAGCCTTGACTCAGGCCGGATCCCACTATACCAATCTGGAGTTCGATCTTGAAACGGGAAAACGAGGCAGCAGATATAGCCTGGTTGAAAAAATAATTTGTGAACTCATCGGATCTGAGGCTGCGCTTGTTGTCAATAATAACGCTGCTGCGGTTCTCCTTGTTCTTGAAACTTTGGCAAGTGGCAAAGAGGCAATCGTTTCAAGGGGCCAACTTGTTGAAATCGGTGGATCGTTTCGGATTCCTGATGTAATGAAGAAAAGCGGTGTCCGATTGGTTGAGGTGGGAGCTACCAATCGAACGCATCTGTATGATTACGAAAACGCAATTACTGAAGAAACTGCCCTTCTTTTGAAAGTCCATACTTCAAATTTTAGGATGATAGGCTTTACTTCTGACGTTTCGATGGAAGAAATGGTTCAGCTGGCAAGAAAAAATGAACTTTGGGTTATGGAAGACCTCGGAAGCGGTTGTCTGATTGATCTCTCTGTTTATGGCCTGCCAAAAGAACCCACAGTTCAAGAGGTTATAGGAGCGGGGGTCGATGTCGTCACTTTTAGTGGTGATAAACTCTTGGGCGGCCCCCAGGCGGGCATTATCGCGGGAAGAAAAGAAGTAATCGACAAGGTGAAAAAGAACCCGCTGAACAGGGCTCTCCGGATTGATAAGTTCACATTGGCTTCTTTAGAGAATGTTCTCAGAAATTACTATGATTTTTCTGCTGCTCTGAAAAATGTTCCCACGCTTGCTCTGTTGACTCAGACCAACGACCAAATTAAAGCCAGGGGAAGAAAAGTGTTGCGTAGAGTCGGAAAACTCCTTTCCGACGTGTGCCCCATAAAGCTTGTTCCCACCGTGTCACGGGTGGGTGGTGGTGCCATGCCGGAATATAGTCTGTCCAGTTGGGCACTGGAATTGAGGCCGAAAAATATGGGGGTAAATGTTCTTGAACGTGAATTTCGCAATCTGCAAATACCCATAATCGGTCGTATAGAGAATGATAGCTTTCTCATTGACGTACGTACAGTATTGGATAGCGAGCTTCATGAGCTGTCTTCTCTCATCTCTTCTTTTTTCGGTTTGGAGTAGTTTGTGTAATGAGTTCTTTCCCTCCCGTATTTGTAAAAGAGCCGCTTTGTGAAAATGATTTTGTCCGTTTTGCTTTCCCGTTTTCAAAGATCCTTCACGAAAAAATTCCAACAGCCTCCCAAATTATCTTTGTGACCGGCAATGCGGGATCGTTAAAGGCACTTTGTGATCCTGAGTCCCAGAGAATCGTTAAAGAAACTTTTAAACACGCCAAGCATGATCCTGACTTTATTACTGTAAAAGAGTGGGGTTTTTTCTTGCCTTTTGCAATAGGGGAGATGACTGTAATCGCCGTTGTTTTAGGAGTGGACCCGTTTATCGTGGAGAAAGCTGACATCGGCTGGTTGCTGGAGGTACGAAATACTGCTTTACGTGAGTTCGGTCAACTCAAGAAACAACGGATTGATTGGGATACCGGGCTCATGAACGCAGCCAATCTTTACGACCTTCTTGATATTCTAAAGGACTCTCCGGATGTCGACTTGATGCTGGTTGAATTATATCCCAAGGCCAGATCTTCCCGGGAAGCAATTGCTGTTATTCGCAAATCTGCTCTTTCTTTGGTGAATTTTTCCGATAATCGTTTTTTGACCCATTATCTTGGCCACGGGCTTTTCGCCTTGGTGGCCGGACACGGTGAAATATCCTCAGATGTCGGTCCCCTCTTGCTTTCCTGGTTACGTAAAGACGGTTTTCCCCGGGTACATATAGGGTGCAGCCGAAGGCGAAAAAAGGAAACGGCTGATTGTCCAGGGCGACCGTTATACGACGAAGCCTTGGCAGCTTTACAGGTTGCAGGAAAGCGGGGTCCTTTCAGCTTCTGTGATTTTTCATCGCTTTCGCGGCCGGAGCATCATCCTTTACGCCGTCCTTCTCGGTCTGTAGTTGCTAAGTTAGCAAGGAAATGGATAAATTCTCGGTGTTTTTCCATAATCCAGTTTCAGGTGGATAAGAAATTTTTCACAGAGATCATTACAATTTTAAAAACCGAAAATAATGGGGTGATTGTCCGGGATACAAACGACCTCTATATTTTTATTAATGGAGCTGATGCTTGCCAGGCTCAAGAATGGATAAAGGAACGGTTGAAAAATATAGAGGCAATCATTCCCGGAGATACCCAGTTCTTCGTGGGAATAGGCACATATCCGTTCGCTGATTTCTCCAAATCAGAGGTTGTATATAATTGTCGCAAGGCCTTAATACATGCTGCTTTTTATGGTCGGGGGAGTGTTGCGGTCTTTGATGCTCTGAGCCTTAATATCAGCGGGGATTTGTACTATGGAGAAGGCGATCTGGAAAGTGCGGTACGTGAATATAAACGAGGACTGGTCTGTGAAGTAGGAAATATCAATCTGCTAAACAGCCTTGGTGTTGCCTATGCAATGATGGAAAGACACAAGCAGGCGCATCAATGTTTTCACAAAGTGCTCTCCATAGACCCCGATAATTTTATGGCTCTTTACAATCTTGGTCTTGGTGAGACATTTCTGGGATTGGAGAAATCTGCCATTTCCAGATTTGAAAGAGCAATAGCCATTCACCCAGATGATTCTGAAAACGCGGATATAAAAAGAGATCTTCAATTCAGACTCGGTAAACTGTATTGCGAAACAGGGGCAGCCATGCAGGCTGTGGATATTCTTCTCTCGTGGTATGAGAAGTCGAAGGGGACTAAAAAGTCCGGATATGCCTGCCGTTTTCTCGGAACATCATATTATGATTTAAAAAAGAACCGCGAGGCAATGGTATGGCTGCAACGCGCATTACAGTTTGATGAATTTGATGCGGAAGCCATGGGGATTCTTGGTGAGATCTACCTCGAAGAGGGGGAAGGTAGGGACATCGCCCTGTCTCTTTGCGAAAAGAGTGTAGAGTTGTCACCCACAGACCTTCGATTGAAATTACGGCTTGCCAAAGTCCAAACAGCCTGCGGAAAATATGTTGCCGCTCGCAACAACCTGCGGCCTTGTCTCAGGAACAAGCTGACAAAGGGCGAAGCTCGATTTATTAGCGGTCTGATATATCAAAAAGAAGGACAAACAAAAAAGGCGGAAGACTGGTTTGCCAAAACTGTGGCGAATGACAGCACTTTTTTGCATGATTATCAAGAGAGCCTTCTATAAGCATTAGGCGGAAGGTAATGGACAAGAAACCCATATTAAAAGAAAGAAGAAGGATAAGGCGGGAACCGAAATATATACTCGACAATACGGTTGTCGGTGATTCATGGCGGATGTTTCGGATCATGGCTGAATTTGTCGAAGGGTTTGATGCCATGTCGGCCGTGGATGTTCCGGCTGTCACGATTTATGGTTCTGCAAGGACTCCGGCCGATGATCCCTATTATAAGTTGACGGAAACCATAGCCTTTGATTTGGCTAAATTAGGGTATGGCGTGATTACAGGCGGCGGTCCCGGTATCATGGAGGCCGCCAATAAAGGGGCCATGAACGCAGGAGGGATCTCCATTGGTTTGAATATCAGCCTTCCTCATGAGCAGGCTGCTAACCCGTACACAAATTTTCCGTTGAATTTTAAATACTTTTTTGTTAGGAAAGTCATGTTCATGAAGTATTCTATGGCTTTTATCTGCATGCCGGGAGGGTTTGGCTCTCTTGATGAATTATTTGAGTCTCTTACCTTAATTCAGACACAACGAATCAAGCCTTTTCCCATTGTTTTGGTGGGGAGCTCCTTTTGGAATGGACTTGTGAGCTGGATGAGAGATACCTTGATAAAGATGGGGAATATCAGCAAAGATGATATCTTCTTGTTTGAAGTATTGGATGAACCGAAGGAAATTGTCAACTTTATAAAAAATAAGGTAGTTGTATAAGGCCGAGTATAAAATCTGACAGAGGAAGAGGGTATGGCCCAGATTGATGCGTTTTTTAAATTGATGAATGACGAAGGCGCTTCCGACTTGCACATGGTCGCCGAACAACAACCTATCCTTCGTATCCGTGGTGATATGGAGAGGGTAAAATTCAAGCGTATGGGCAATGACGAATTGCGGGCCATGCTTTATGAAATCTGTCCAGAGGAAAAAATTAAAGTTTTTGAAGAAACCGGAGATGTGGATTTTGGTTATGAAATCCCGGGCCTTGCCAGATATCGATGCAATTTCTTTCAACAGAAATTTGGTATCGGAGCAGTGTTTCGTGAGATTCCAAGCGAGATCATGACATGTGAACAACTCGGATTGCCAAAAGTAATCTCCAGGCTCGCCCATTTACCCAAAGGACTCGTATTGGTAACCGGCCCAACCGGTTCCGGTAAGTCGACAACGCTTGCCGCAATCGTGGATGAGGCCAATAAAATAAGAAAAGATCACATTCTGACCATCGAGGATCCCATCGAGTTTGTACATACCAGCCAGAAATGTATCATCAATCACCGTGAAGTGGGAACGCATACTAAAACCTTTTCTGCTGCTTTACGCGGTGCTTTACGTGAAGATCCGGATATTATCATGGTCGGTGAGATGCGGGACCTGGAGACGATTGCCTTGGCCATGGAAGCGGCAATGACCGGTCACTTGGTGTTTGGAACTCTTCATACCATCAATGCCATGAAAACCGTGGATCGTGTTATTGAAATCTTCCCAGCCAATCAACAGGGCCAGGTTCGTTCCACCCTCGCCGATGCGTTGAAGGCGGTGGTCTCGCAGACGTTGTTTAAACGCGTAGATATTAAAGGGCGTTGCGCGGCACTTGAAATTCTGATTGCCACACCGGCCGTTCGGAATCTGATCCGTGAAGGGAAAACCTATCAGATTTTGTCGGCCATGCAGACCGGAAAGAAATACGGTATGCAGACATTGGACGATGCCATTATGGAATATTTGGATAAGAAGATGATCAGCCCGGATGAGGCGTATTCCAATTGTGTTGAAAAGGCGAAGTTTGCAAAATTCTTACGAAAGGCACCGTCGGATTTTACTGAGGTGTGAATCAGGCAACAAGAAAAATGCTGTGTTTCTGGCTTGCTTCCAGTGGTTTTTTATGTAAAATTACTGGGTGGCGAGATTTTTGGCTATCATGTGATTATTTGATAGACCATCTCCTTGAACAACCCAATATTTCTTTCCATCTGTGGTCACGACAACGCAGCCGGAAGATGCGGTTGTGAGCATCTTTATACCGAAGCTTCTAGCTTTTTCTTCTAATTCCGGGGTTGGGAAAACACCTTTTTTTCTATAACTTGCCGATACGATCAAAAAAGCAGGATGCACGGTTTGCAAAAAGGCCGCAGAATTTGATGTGGAAGAGCCGTGGTGAGGGGAAAGGAGGACCTCGGCCTGTAACTTTTGAGGTTGAAGAACAAGCAACTTCTCCACTCTTTTACTGATATCCCCAGGAAACAGTGCCCCAAAGTCACCATCTGTAAATTTTAGGACCAATCCCCCGTCATTGCTTGAAACCGTGGCACCACCGGCACTGTCAGCGGCTTTATTTCCAGTTAATGGGTTTACTATCGTCGTCAGGAAGGCTTTCCCTCCCGATTCCAGCTGTTCATCTCCGTTCGGTGTCACGATAGGTATTTTCAATCGCTTTGCAAGTTGTAAGAGGTCGAAGTAACCTGAGTCATGGCCGGGCGACCCATTAATCCAAATGGTTGTCGGATTGAAATGCCTCATGATGAAGGGCAGACCGTTGTAGTGATCGGAGTCAGGGTGTGTAATAATTACTGAATCAATGGTTGTCACTCCTTTTTTCCAAAGAAACGGGGCTATGACCTGTTCTCCTATGTTAAATCTGGGCGATATGGGTCCACCTCCATCAATAAGAGCTGTTTTTCCCTTGGGGAATTCAATTAAAGTAGAGCTTCCTTGTCCAACGTCGATAACCGTTATCGTAGAGTATTCAGTAAAATTTTTAAAAAGTTCGTGGGGGGGGATCCTGAAGAAAAAAAGGGCAATTGCAAGAGTGGACAACGCCGGCCAGCGGATGTTTCTTTTTGATGAAGGGACAATCAAGAGAAGCAAGAGACACCCATAGAACACAGCCATAAGATAAGGGGATGGCGTGGGTAGCCAAATACTTTCCAAAGGTAACTTGTGGAGAAAATCCAGTATACTGCACGATAAAGAAAGTCCGAACGCGCCTAAATGGAGTAGCCAGGCCGATACCGAGGGATTGAAAAAGTTTAAAGGAATTGCAAGAAAACCCAATGGGAGGCTCCAAAAACAAACCAGAGGCTCTACTGCCATGTTTGCAATGGGGCCGACCAGAGAGAGCCGATTGAAAAAATACAGGAGGAAGGGGGCCGTTCCAATTGTAACCGATACAGATATCATCAGGGCTGCGATCAACCAGTCTTTGAATCGGGTGATCGTGGATCGGTTGAGGGCTCCATCATCCTTGTTGGGAAACACTCGGCGTGAGAGCTTTGGGAAGATTGCAGCTATTGAAGCCACCGATGTGAATGTGAGTAGAAAAGAGGCTGTGAATAAACTCTTTGGCTTCCATGCTAGAAGCAAAAGCATGGCAAGAGAAAGGGTGGCGAAGACCGATTTTTGCCTGTTGATACAAAGTGCGAGCACGACAACAGCACTCATGATGAGAGAGCGGATGACCGGTGTGTTTGAGCCGGCCAAAAACGCATAAAATATAAGGAAAGGAAGACATGCCGCAGCTGCAATTTTTTTTGTGTCACAATGAAGAATAAGCCATATGGAGCGTCTGAGCAGCCAGTAAAACATCACGAAGAGGAAAACTCCGATTATGGACATGTGCATTCCCGAAATACTCAGGATGTGCATGCAGCCGGCGGCCTTGAACTGATCGAGAAGATCGTTGCTCAACCCGGAGCGATCACCGATGAGAATGGCTTTGTATATTCCTGCATTCTTAGGCGAAAGGGAGGTATCAATCACCCTTCCGATTTTCACCCTGAGCCGCTCCATTATCGAACGGATAGGCATGGAATTTTTTTGTGAGGATGCAATTTTTTGAAGGAACAAAGGGGAATTGATGAATCCCGTAACCCTGATACCACTCATTGCTAAATAATCTCTGTAATCAAAGCTTCCTGCGGTTTTTAAGCTTTGAGGACGTTCGAGAGTCGCCCGGACTGCAATTGTATCACCGGGAAGGATGTTGACAGGCCATGGGTATTTCAGGCTGAGAAGTATTTTTCCGCCGGCCGAAAGGAAGTCCGTGTCTCCCTTGAATCGTAAGGATTTGCAGATTAACACCGCTTTGCTGATTTCACCGTTAAAGCCCTGAAGCTTCTCGAGTCTGCCGATTAAAACGGCTTCTTTCTTGTGCTGTACACGAACGAAGATATCGTCGGAGTCCTTCGGCACTGGCTCGCCTCTACTCGCATAAAAGTTGCCGAGGAGAACAAAAAACAAGAGAAGAAGTATGAGAACCGGTCTTTGTTTGTCAAATTTTGTTAAAATGGAGAGCAAAATTCCCGCGAGCACTAAACAGAAAATCTGCCATTGAGGTTCGTTTGTGGTCGAGGGGACGGCGATGCCCAAAGTAAAAGCAAGGGTTACGGCGCAGAGAAGATTGTCGGATGCATATTGGAAGGCTCTTTTCACAAGTATTTCCTGATAAGCTCCAAGTGCCTGTCGATTACACCCTGTCTCTCTTTAACAAATGTGAATCCTGCTGTTCCAGCCTCTTTCCGGAAATTTGGATTTTCGATAAGATTTTTGAATAATTGATAAAGTGTTTTTTCGTCTGAGGCTTGGAAGGCGCCTCCTGCAGCTACTAGCTCTTCGGTAACCTCTGAAAAATCCTCCATATGGGGACCGAAGAGCACAGGGATTCCTGCGACCGCCGGCTCAATGGGATTGTGTCCTCCTTCATCAACAAGACTGCCACCGACGAAAGCGATATCACAGTAGTGATAATACGAGGCAAGCTCTCCAATCGTGTCGAGAATGAAAAGTTTCGGCAGCGGGTTCGGGAGTCCGTCAGAACGGCAGGACGAGGAAAAGCCAAACGAAGAAACCATATTTTGAATCTCTTTTCCCCTTGTTGCATCACGAGGAGCTATAACGAATGATATATCATTTTGCAGCATCGAAAGTTTTTGAAATGCGGAGAGAAGAATTTGTTCCTCTCCAGGGTGCGTCGAACCTGCGACGATACGGATTTTTGAAGATTTTCTTATTAGGCCCGTTTGTTTATCCAATACCCGCGGCAGATCATATTTCAGGTTTCCCAGGTTGAATATCCGCTTTTCAGGAATGCCTAGATTGATCATGCTACGGCAATCTCTTTCCGTTTGCATACAAAGGGCTGAAAATGAGGAAAAAAGCGGTTTGAAAAAGAATTGAAACCGCCGATAGGTGGTCATGGATTTTTGTGAGATGCGCCCGTTGACCAGGATGGCTGGGATATTTTTTTTTGTCAGAGAGTCAAGCATATTCGGCCAGAAATCGGTTTCCACCAGAATGAAGAGGTCCGGGTGGAATAATCTGATAAATCGCCTGACAATCGGCAGAACGTCTAAAGGATATGGCACCAGCCGGTCGACATGTTGGGCGATCATCTTTCCGGCAAGTTCATTTCCTGTTAACGTGGTGACCGAGAATACAAGATTGATATCCAAATTTTTACGGATACTTAGTACGAGCGGCAGAGCAGATGTCACCTCACCGACTGAGAGGGCATGAATCCAGATGGTTTTTTTTTCAGTGCCAAGCGAGTGTATTTTTCTCTTCAGCTCCCACCCCAGACGGGCAGGAATAGTTTTTCGGTATTTTCGTTTTGCCGCAATAGCTAGAATAATAAATGGCCAACAAAAGAAAAGTATGATTATTTGCAATATATTATAAAGAAAAATCATTTTGAGATCCCTTGAGTATCTCAGTGGGCAGCACTCTATCCAAAAAAACAAGCACTACTGAAACTAAAATGGTTACTCTTTGTATAAAGAAAGGCATATTTTGCCTCATGTGAAAAATATGCCGTCAATTTTCATCCTGTAGACTCGAAAGGTAAGCGGAAGAAAAAGCCCTTCCCTGGGTGGTCTATTGGTTTTAGCAAAAACAAAAATAATATCAATAATGAAGGGCGAAAATAAATATTACCAGACATTACCGGGAGCAACAAGAGGCAAAACAGCTGCAAAGAAGACTATTCTCGCATATTGGGGGGTACCAGATCGGGGTCTGCTTGACAGAAGCAGAATACTTGATACAATCATCAGTACAGCAGTTAATTTATTCAAACAAAAAGATAGTTGGATGGATATAGTGACGCATATTCAATGTGCTAAATCAATAAGGAGTGTTGAGCCAAACTCTTTATATCCAGGACGGACATACACGAGCTTTAGAATCAATCTAACAGGACATGCTATGGATGGCGTTACCGTGATTAACGCCTTTGTGACCGGTCAGTTTATAAGCCTCTGCCTGGCATCCGGCACCATTGTTCTGGTCATGTTTCCCCTGAAAACGACCACATTCCTGTTTTCCGCTGTTATACAGGGAAGTGCCGGAGATGATACCCTTCATTCCTACGATTTTAAAAAAGCAGACTGGAACCGACTGGTTGGTGTCAGAAGCCCTGGACTGGATCATAACCCGACAGGGCATAGCAATCCTGACATCATATTGCATCCTTTATATCGGATTTGGCGTGATAGTTTTTTTCGAAATTCATCGGCATGATTAGTTTGGCATGCTCAGTGCATTGATTATGCGTGAATCGGTGAGTCGGTTATTTTGCCTCAATTGATCTCCTTTGGGGGCAATCCAGAATAAAAAAGGAGTATCCCATGGATC
>JBJKQT010000240.1:0-21234 GCA_046705065.1 Desulfocapsaceae bacterium | reverse complement strand
GAAGCAAGGTCCCTCCGTTGGCATGCTCAAATTTGCCGATTCGTGTCTTTTTTGCATCGGTAAACGCACCGGCTTCGTGCCCGAACAGTTCGCTTTCAATAATGTTTTCCGGAACGGCACCGCAATTTACTGCAACGAAATTTTTAGTCCGCCTTTTGCTGTGCTCGTGAAGAGAACGAGCCACAAGTTCCTTTCCTGTGCCGGTCTCACCGACTACAAGGACATCGGCGCCTGTGTTGGCTATCCTGGCTATGGTGGCACGCAACTCCACCATAGTTGATGTCCGGCCGATGATTCGAGGTCCAGGTGCACTGTGTGCCTTGAGTTCTTGACGCAGGGTTCTGTTTTCAAGCGTCAAGGTTCTCTTTTCAAGGGCTCGCTGCACGGTTTTGACAAGTCGTTCTGAGGAATACGGTTTTTCAATAAAATCATAGGCTCCGTCTCGCATGGCCTGAACAGCCGTGGAGATATCACCGTGTCCTGTTATAAGTATCACAGGGAGATCACGGTCGATCGTTTGCGCCTGAAGCAAAAACGCAAGGCCATCCATACGCGGCAAACGGATATCGCACACCACCACTCCCGGCCAATCCTGAGACAGATGCGGCATTGCATCTTCAGCATTGCCGTAACAGAGCACATCAAGATCCGCCAGCTCCAGGGTTTGCTTGTTTGCCTGGCGGATATGTACTTCATCATCTATAAATAAAACATTTTTTGCTATTTCCATCGGGGTATTACTCTGCTCTTTCTAAGGTGAATACAAACCTCGCACCTTTCTCGGAGGCCACCACTTTAATTTCTCCGTTCATTTCCCGAAGAATTCGATCCGTGATGGAAAGCCCAAGCCCCAAACCTTGACCGGACTGTTTCGTTGTGTAAAACGGATCGAAGATATGGGGGAGATGTTCGGGTGCAATCCCGGGGCCGCTGTCTTGAATGGTGATTGAGACTCTGTTTTCTTCAATGGTGGAGAAAATCTCTATTTCACGGATCTCCCGATCCTCGACAGCATGCAGGGCGTTGCTGATTAAATTTACAATTACTTGCTGCAGTAAAACATGATTAGCGCGAACCTCGAGATCTTCCGGTTCGATACGGACAACAATCTTGACGCCTGATTTCCGGATGATCGGAGTAAGAATTTCCAAAGCACCATCGATAACGCCATGCAAAGGAACAACCACCATTTCTCCAGTGGTTTTCCGGGAAAACAATTTCAGCTGAACGCCGATCTGAGCCATCCTCTCGGTAAGTTCGCCGATCTGTTCAAGATTCCACATGGTATCCTCGAGCCGCCCCTTTTCCAGAAAGAGTTTGCCATTATCGGTGTAGCTTCTGATAGCTGCAAGAGGCTGGTTCAATTCGTGATTTATGCCGGCAGACATCTGCCCGAGCGCGGCCATCTTGGCTGCGTGAACCAGTTCGGACCTGGTCTTTTGCAGGGCTATTTCCGTTCGTTTCCTGTCATCGATTTCTTTGCGCAACAAGGTGTTGATCTCGGTTAACTCATGGGTACGCTCGGCCACCCGTGTTTCCAATTTTACGTTGGCATCCTGTAAGACCTTGCGTGCCTGCTCTTCAAAGCGTTTTAGATCGACTATTCGCTGACGCCGCTGTTTCACCACAAGTCCGAAAAGACAGGCCAGTATGAGTGAAAACCCAAGCATCACAAAGACCATGAAGACGAAGCGTTCCACCCGCCAGGTATCAGTCAGAATCTGTACGTTCCATCCGGCCTGTTCCATCTTCTTCGTCTGCAAGAGATATTTTCTGGCTTTGAAATCCCCCGGCATTTTGATCTCTACAATCCGCCCTATGTCGCTTACTTGATCATATTTTGCATTCAAGGATTGAATGTTTAAGTTTGGGTACCTGCGGCTATCGACAACCCTTTTGTATTCTTGTGTGGAAAGTGGAGATAAGGTATGAAAACGCCATTCTTTTTTTGTCGTTAAAAAAATTATCCCGTCGGGATCCGTGACCAAAAAGGTTTCGTCCGTATGCCCCCAATTGGTTTCCACAGAATCGATATTAATTTTAATTACAAGTGCGCCGAGTATCTTTTTGTCCTTGATCACCGGATAGGCAAAATAATACCCTCTGAGAACTGATGTGGTACCAAGAGCAAAATATCTGCCGAGGTGACCTGTCATGGCCTCTTTGAAATACGGTCTGTAGCTGAAATTCCGGCCGACGAAGGGATGCTCCTCCTTCCAATTGCTCGCGGCAATGGTCAATCCTTCCTTATCCATCAAATAGGTATCTGAGGCATCGCTTATGCTATTGATCTTCTCAAGATACTTATTAAGGGCCTCTATTCTCTCGCTCCCCTTTGTATCGCTGAGAAGATTGGCCATTGTCCTGTCATTGGCCAGGAGTTCCGGAAGACTTTCGTACTTCTCAAGAACACCTTTCAGGTAGGTGACAAACAATTCGAGACGATATTGACCGTCCACCGCCAGACTCTTTAACCGCATATAATACAACCACTTATAGGCAAGCCAGAGGTTTGAAGTGATGAGCAGGATGGTGATGAATACCGTGACAAAAAACTTCAGACGAGAAACTATCTTTTTTGTTCTATTGCTTCTGTGTTTTTTATCCGAACCAGGGTTATAATTTTGCATTTAACAAACAGTTCCCGCTTTACTTCTTTTTTATTTGATGCTATAGCAAAAAAAGTTTTGCGTTCGTCATATTCATTTTTTCGAGGTTTGATTCATGCGAAAGCATCTTACCACGGCAATTCTTATCTTTCTCAGCCTTTTTCTGCTCAATGGCTGTTCATCCGCAGTAAAGTATTATGCCGTGCGAAATCATAAGCCCCAGATGAGCACCTTGGGTTTTTCCATAACACCGCCGCCGGGGGATAACTGGTACGAAACACATCAGAAAGACAGTCTTCTTTTTCTTAAGCTCGGAAAGCATAAAACATATTCTTTGACGACAAAAGCGACCGAGCTCGTTTTGCATAGAAGGTTTGCCGGCCAGACAGATTTCATGGAATATGTAAAAGAGATAAAGACCCTGCCGATAAAGGCATCTCACCTTGCCAACGCTTCGAGTGTGTTTTCATGGGCTGACGAATCTTCCCCCTTTTGCGTCCGCTACCAACAGGCTTACGAAGATCATAGATACAAAAATCTCAGAAAAAACGATTACGTGAAGGTGAAAAATATTGGCCTGGTTTGTATGCATCCCGACACACCCGAGGTTGGGATAGACATCTCCTATGTCGAAAAATCCATCGCCAGCGCACATCCGACGTCATATCAAGAAGAGGGAGAGAAGTTTCTCAGTAGCCTGACATTTTATCCGAAGCACAACTAAAACTCTCTATTGGTGGGATTTCAGCGCGTTTCTATCCCCTTTTTTCGCATCAGATCCTTGACCTCTGAAATGGGAACTTCCTTTCTGTGAAAGATACCTGCCGCAAGAGCAGCTTCTACATCTGTTTGAACGAACACTTCGATGAAATGGTCGCTCTTGCCGGCACCGCTTGACGCAATCACCGGAATCGAGACAGCGGCCTGGACATGTTTGATCAACTCGATGTCAAAACCACTGTTGGTCCCGTCTTTATCGATACAATTCAACAGGATTTCACCGGCGCCCAGTTCGCTGCATGCCTGAACCAGCTCCACCACATCGATATCACGCCCTTCCCTGCCTCCTTTGACCGTGCACTGATACCAACAATACTCCTGGCCATCGGGGCCTGGAAATCGTGTTTTAATGGTGTGCCGTTGTGTATCTTCCGGTTTGCTCACATAGACCCTCCTCGGGTCCACTGAAATAACCACCGCCTGGGCTCCATAGACAATGGATATCTGTTCTATGGAACTTTTGCCGGTCTTTTTGCCGCTGTTACGATAGTTCTCGGCCGCATAGACGGCATCACTGCCGATGGAAATTTTGTCTGCGCCGGAACGGAAATAGGCGGAAGCAACGTCCAATGCCGAGTAATACGTCCCGTTGGCGTCGGTGAACTCACGAATTCCTCCACCGATGGTAAGCGGCACAAAAACATTTTCAGACGTTCGCTTCAACACCTCAAGCATGGGTTGGTCCTGCATAGGAAAATCGCGAAAACCCGTGATATTCAAGAAGGTGATTTCATCGGCCCCCTCTTGATAATACCTTCCGGCAAGCTCAACCGGCATCCCGAGATTCCTGACTGCGCCCTTTTCCCTGACATCGTACTGGTCGCCCTTTGTGACAACCAAATCGCCGGCGTCATTGGTTCGAACGTCAAGACAGGCGATGATGCGTTTGGCCATTCTGGTTGTTTTCTCTTCCTTCGTGAGAGCACCTTCCACAACCAGTTCCCGTCCCGGCTTCTTTTGCAAAAAATTATTCAGAATATTCAAGCCCGCCTTTCCGCTTTTCTCAGGATGAAATTGAGAAGCCGCAATATTTCCTTTGGCAATACTCGATATGTATTCATCTCCATAATCGGTCGTAGAAAGAATCCAATCTTTGTTTTCATCACTGATGGTTGCGTAATAGGAGTGCACGAAATAGAGCTTTTCGTTGTTGTAGCCGGCAAACAGATCCGAGGCTTTTCTCAATTTGATCCCGTTCCAGCCGATCTGGGGAACGGAGAGCCGGGAATCATTGAAGCGTTTGATCTGTCCCGGGATAACGGCAAGACCGGCAACGCCTGGTGCCTCTTCGCTTCCTTCAAACAGGGCCTGGAGGGCAACGCAAATACCCAAGAGCGGTTTGTCCTCCTTGATCCGCCTGATAAGCGGTTCGACGTAGCCTTTTTGTTGCAACCGCTCCATTACCACGCCGAAATTTCCGACGCCGGGAAAGATCAACTTTTCAGCCCGTAAGATGTCTTCCGGATTTTTGACATCCTCAACTTCAAATCCGAGCTTGGCGATGGCATTGCGGACACTGCGCACATTGCCGGCACCATAATCAAGTAGAGTAATCATTGTGTATCTCTTTTATTCAAAGTCTCTAGTTAAGAATCTAATATTTTGTAGTATTTGCCGCTTGAGCACCCTCGGCAGAGGATTCCTGTTTGCGTCTTCACTTCCCGGCAATCCTGTATCCAATCTCCGCATTTTTCACACCGGACACGTCGCATTGGGCGTCCCGGCATATCTTCGGGAGGGAGTTCCACGCGGACATTTTCCATTTTAAACAATTCGGAAAGCGGCATGATTCGATACGCCTCGAGTTGCCGCTCATGTTTTTCATCAATATTTGGAAAATAGTTTTTTGCCAACTCTTTGGCTTCCTCGCGTGCGGTGATCCTTACGGCTTTGCCCGTTTCAAGGTTGACGAAGGTAGCCGCCATGATACCGTAATCCAACCATCTCAGCGATCTCTTGCCCAGACTGCAACCCGTCACCGACTGTATTGCATCGGTTGCGCATCGGTCTATCTCGACAAAAACATAGACTTTTTTTCTATCCCGGCCTTTGGGGTCGTCAATGTCGATGGCTTTCAGACCCGCAATGCTCATCCGAACACCGATGACTTGTCCGGCACAGAGATGCCCGTGTGTTTTTATGGACTCGGCAAGCAGTTCCTGGAAGGTTTCCATGGTGGCCTCTTTTTGATTTTCGCCTAGTATTCAAAACCTTTCTGAGCTCTAACTCCTGAAGAAAACGGGTGTTTGACAAGCCGCATTTCCGTGACAAGATCCGCCGCATCGAGAAGCCCGGGGGAGGCATATCTGCCCGTTATAACCAGATGCAATGACGGAGGCTTTTGTAAAAGAGCTGTCAGTATCTCGTTTTCCTCGATCATATTATAATGAATAAGATACGTCAGTTCATCGAGCACAATCAAGTCATACATGTTGCCGTTTATGGCGTCAACGGCAAATTTCCAGGCCTCAGATGCCAGCTTTCGATCCTTTTCCGGATTATCCGATTTCCAGGTAAACCCGTCTCCCATGGTGTGAAAATCCAGGAGATCGGGAAATTTGCCGGCAAGCTCAGCTTCGCCGGTTTTCCATTTGCCTTTGATAAATTGTATGAAACAAACTCGTTGCCCGTGGCCGAGCGCTCGAAATGTCAACCCCAAAGCGGCCGTTGTTTTTCCCTTTCCGTTGCCCGTAAAGATTGAGAGCAAACCTTTAGTCATGGCTTGCCCGGCGTGTGCCGTGGGAAAATGTTTTGTCGTACAACTTAGAAACTGCGCTCAGACGTGTGTCGGAGAACACCTCGCCGACGCAGATCAGAGCGGTCTTTTTGATTCCGGCTTCCTTTACCCGGGTTTCAATATCCCGTAAACTACCGCGAACAATTTCTTCATCAGGCCATGTCGCCTTGGAAACGATTGCCACAGGTGTATCGGGGACATACCCGCCGGCTAAAAGCTCTTTGACAACAGTGTCGATCATGCCCACGGACAAAAAAATCATCATCGTCGTTTGGTGGCTTGCCAAAAGCCGCATCCGCTCCAACTCCGGAACGGGTGTTCTTCCTCCTTGCCTGGTAATGATCACAGTCTGGGCCACCTCGGGAAGCGTGAGCTCGGCCATCAATGCCGCAGCCGCACCGGAAGCAGAGCTTACCCCCGGAATCACGTCATATGGAATGCTCAGTTCGTCAAGCCGTTGCATCTGTTCCTTTATTGCCCCGTAAAAGGCAGGATCGCCGGTATGAAGACGCACCACCTTTTCTCCCCTCTTCCACGCTGAGGACATAACGGCTACAATTTCATCGAGGTTCATTGAGGCGGAGTCGTGCAGACTTGCCTTGCATCCTGTCAGCAATTCGACATTGACAAGGCTTCCGGCGTAGACAATGCAGTCGGCCTCATCCAACATCCTGCGGCCCTTGATGGTTATCAGCTCGACATCGCCGGGCCCGGCACCGACAAAATGGATTTTATTTAGGCTCATAATCACCCCTTAGCTTGAAACTTTTTTTTATACCCTTTTATAATGGAAATGGGATTAAATTCAACAAGGTGTTTATCAGGATAAGTGAAACGCGAAACCTGAAGGGTGGAAACGGACACCTCAAGCCCTAGGCGATGAAGGATTTCAGGTGCCTGCCGGGAGGTTTTTTCAAGCACCCCGTTGACTACGAGTATCCCTTCGGGTTTTAACATTTCAACGCTTCGCTCTAAAATTTCCGCAAGTTTTCCACCGCTTCCGCCTATGAAGACACGATCCGGCTCCGGCAACCCCGCGAGCGCTTCCGGGGCTTCGCCGCAGATCGGGACAACGGTATAGGCGGCAAACTTTTCCTTGTTGGCAAGAATGTTCTCCATTCGTTCGCCTCTGGATTCAACAGCAAAAACCTTCAGGCCTGGAGACAACCCGGCCGCCTCGATGCTCACCGAACCCGAACCTGCACCGATATCCCAGAGCACCCCATCCTTCGGCAGGCGCAGAGCATGAAGCGTTGCCGCTCTCACCTCGTTTTTGGTTATCAATCCCCGGCTGTGAACGATATCCTCTTCCTGCAACCCAAAGCAAAGAGTGTTGTCGTCATTTTCCCTGGCGACAATCATAACGCTGAGCACGCCGAATTGTTGGCGGGCGATCTGATCAATTGTTCCCACAGTCAGCCGTTCATCTTCCATGTCCAGGTTTTCGGCGACATACGCAGTATATGCGGCGGCGTTTTTCACTCCCATGGCTTCCACAAGAAAAGACGCCGCCTCTGCAGGGGAATTCTTCTCGTCCGTTAAGAGAAATATTTTTTTCCTGCCGTGTATTTCCTTGGCAAGTCTCGTGAGATCCCGGCCGTGAATGCTTACAAAATGAGCATCGTCCCATGGGATCTTGAAACGGGCAAAAGCCGCCTGCATGGAAGAGATGGCCGGATAAATTAAAACCGATTCCTTGCCGAACCTTCGGCACAGGGTCTTGCCTATACCGAAAAAGAGAGGGTCGCCACTTGCCAGCACAGCTATATTCCGGGGCTTCGGCATGTCATCGATTCGTGCAAGCGTCTCCGAAATCGGAGAAATCGGATGAATCCGGAGCGTAAGATTGGACTTTATTACCGGCGCAAGAAGTTCCCTGAATCTGTCGGTACAGGCTACATCCGAACACTGTTCAAGGATTGCGGTTTTTTGAGGCGTGAGTCCGCAGGCATCAATGCCGATCAAGTGGATTTGATCTTTTTTCACATCTCTTCCTTAGACAGAGACGACTATTTTTCCGGAGACATCCACAAGATGAACATCAACCGGATGAGCCGAAACGTTTTGACAGTAATTTTTTGCACGAATGCAGACTGCGGTAACGATGTCGTTATTTCCGGCAGCAATCAGGCGGCTGTAGATTTCCCGTGCAGTATTGGCGCCTAACAGTTGATCGGCCACGGTCTCACCACCCGGCAGTCCACTGATGAAGGAGACGGCCCGCTCGGTTTCCAGGGCCCCGTTACGGACATGAGTCTGGGGAATTTCCATGGCGGCTTTCAAGACTTTGGCCCACATGCCGGCAAGATGGATACGAGAGAACCCAAACCGGCCTGCCTCTTCCAACGAAAAATGCAGGTAATCGCCCATCATCACCAGGGCTTCTTCGGCAAAATCGAATTGCTCCTGTATGGCCTTCTCCGAAGTCCTTCCGGTGGACAGGACAATTTCTTCAACACCGTTTCTAAAAGCCACCTTCATGGATGCCTTGATGGTTGCAGTCCATGCCTCGGCGGAAATCGGGCGCACAATGCCCGTTGTGCCGAGTATCGACAAGCCGCCGATGATGCCAAGGCGTTTATTCAACGTTTTTTCGGCGAGCCGTTCTCCGTCCGGCATCGAGATTGTAACAAGATATCTTTTCTCCAGGACGCCGCCGAGTTCGGAAAGTGCTTCTTTAACGGCGTCGATGATCATCCTGCGGGGAACAGGGTTAATGGCAGGTTCTCCCACAGCGACGGCAAGGCCGGGTTTGGTAATTACCCCTATGCCTTGACCTCCGGCAACGGCAATTGTTTCTTTTGCATCAAGATCCGGGTTGAAGGAGATATACGCCTGCACCTCAGCCCCATTGGTTACATCCGGATCGTCTCCTGCATCCTTGATCACCGAAGCAAGAGCCGTTTTTTTTTCGGAGTCCAAAAGGCGGCAGGAAAAAAGATCGAAACCCACCCTGCTCCCGTCTGGAAACGGAATTTCGACCTTTTTGGGCAGCGTTGCGCCGAGGAACGCAAGCATTGCCGCTTTTGCGGCAGCTGCTGCACAGGCACCCGTGGTATATCCTGATCGTAATTTCTTCATAAATAAAAAAAGGTCACTCCCTTGTGGGGAACGACCTTTTTGGTTTCACAACCTATTTTCAAGACAATCTACACTAAAATTTCATATTGCTTTGCTGTTTAAAAACTGGTCGGGACGAGAGGATTTGAACCTCCGACCCCAGCGTCCCGAACGCTGTGCTCTACCAGACTGAGCCACGTCCCGCCAACTATTTAACAATATCCAACAAAGACCGTATTGATCGTAGCGTTATGTCTGGAAATTCATGAACGCAGAAGAACTAGCTGATTTTTTCCGAAAGCTTGCTACCGGCTTTGAACCGAACAACATTCTTAGCAGGAATCTTAATGGCAGCACCCGTTTGCGGGTTTCGTCCCTGACGTGCATCACGTTTCGATACGGAAAAGGTACCGAAACCAATAAGCGTTACCTTGTCGCCTTTTTTTAGAGTCTCGGCGATCGCTGCCAGCGTGCCGTTCAAAGCTTTTTCTGCATCAGCTTTGCTAATTCCGGCTGCCTCGGCAATACATTCCACCAGTTCCTTTTTATTCATGAATTCCTCCCTACTCTTTCTTTCTTTGCTTAGTAACAGGCAAACCTTCATGCCTGTACCCTTTCTCCTAGTGTCTGTTGCTTTAACCAAACTACAGTCAATTGTCAAAAGAAAAAAAGGACTTTTTTTCTTTTTTCGTTTTCAACGGATCCAATCACAATCCTTTATAATCAGGCCATTAGGCAACAGGAACAAACTAATCTAATGTAATCCTAACCACAAATCAAGAATTTATATCACTCTTTGGGCTACTATCGCCTTTTTTTGCTGATCCCTCTATTCTTCCAACAAGATCAAGTGCCGGACCATAAAGCCCTAATAAACTGAAATAACGATATATTTCTTCTCTAATCGAGAAGGCGGCTGCTTTTTCGAAGTCTTTTTCCATAACTTCGATTATTGTTCGCTCCCCCAAAGGACGAACGCGGCAACCCCGAAAACCTTTCTCATTTAGGAATCGTTCCGCTTTGTCGATCAACTCTAAGAGTTCGACGGTTAACGGGGCGCCCGTTGCCACGCGTGTTGCCAGACATGAATTGGATGGCTGATCGTAATTTTTAAGACCCGCCGCCTCTGCAAGTTTGCGTATGTCACCTTTGGTCAAACCGGCCATGGCGAGTGGGCTCTGCACGCCAAGCTCTTGTATTGCTGAAAACCCGGGCCGGTCGCAGCCGAGATCGTCTTTATTCGTCCCATCGAGCAATACGGTTACACCCGTTTTTTGTATCTCGCTGAGAAACAGCGTAAAGATTTTTTTCTTGCAAAGATAGCAGCGATCCTTCGGATTGGCTGTAAACTCTCTCCACGTCAGCGGATCAAATTCGATTCTCTTCAATCGAACAGTATTTTTGAAATGAAGCTCGTAGATACAAAGAGCATTTTCGCGTGCCGATTCGGAAACAAGTCGGGAATCGGCAAAATACGCCGTCACCTTTCCGCTACCCAAGGCATCAACCGCCGCATGCATCAGAAAAGTGGAGTCGATTCCGCCTGAAAAGGCCACGGCCACACTTTCGAAGCCCTGGAGGATTTTTTTCAGCTTCAGATACTTGTTTCCGATCAAATCAAGCTTCATCTCTCTGCTTCGGCATCAGGCAAAGTCTGCGCCGGAGGATTCAACAAAAACGATCCGCTGCTGATCCACTTTTTCAAGATTTCAGCGATCTCCCGTGCCTTAACAACACTGGAGAGCGGAGCTGTGGGGACCTGTTTTCCATTGACCTCGATGACGCCGGACTTTAGCTGCGCATAGCTCACCTCCCCGTAGGTCCTCGAGATGCCGTTTGTATAATCGTGCCCGTAATCGATGACCTGCGTGAAGAGTTCGCTATCCGAGACGCCGGTGTAGGCCGCCATTTCAGCGTCGAGAATCGGAATGGGTATTCCAAGCCCAACGGCCAGCGAATTTCCGTAGCCGAGGATGGACAACGCCCGCAGCCAGGCGGGAGACATCTGTTTCAAATCGCCCTGCACCATGATCGTTCCGGCAGGCTTGCGCGGCACTCCCCCTTTTGTCCTCGGCACATTCGGGTTATGCTGAGTGCCGTGCCATGTCACATACCCGATTCCGCCGCCGAGGAATATCCGCGTTCCGATTCCGATGGTTCGATAATGAGGGTCGTTGAGAAGCGGACTCAATTCTCCGGCGCTGCAGTAGTTGGCGTTTTGGCATTTCGCCTTCAACGTGCCCATATATGTATAGACGCTCTTGTCCGACAAATTGACTGCGCAATTGTAATTCTGATAACCGTTTCTGGGGTTGCACAGAAGCGCATACGGCAAATCGTCAAGGGTCACTTCTTTTTTCATTTTTCGCGCTGCGTAACAATCCGTACCGTACGCCTTCGCCTCGAGAAAGACTTTTTTGCCCTTTAGAAGATCCTCGATGACGTGTCCGCCGCCGTAACGGAATTCTCCGGGATATACCTTGTTCAATGGATCGTCTTCAGCCGGTTCCGTGGCTCCTATGTACGCGTCCACCGCAGCAAGCCCTGCGTAAGCCTGCACTTTGTTCAACCAAACCTTCGAAGCCTTGATGGTCGGAGTCATCTGTCCGAAATTGATAAAAGCACCCGAAGAGCACATAGGGGCAAACGTCCCGGTCGTTACCACGTCGACCTCCACGGCGGCCCGCTCGGCGCCTTTGGTTTTAACGATTCCAACCATCTCTTCAGCGGTGACCACAACGGCTTCACCAGCTTTTATTTTTGCGTTTATTTCTTCGTATGTCTTGGTCATTATCTCACTATCCACAATTATGACTGCTTATTATGAATTCCATACAATCCGGTTGCCCCGTCCGTCAGGCCGAATTTTCCGCCGGAAGAATATCAAAAAATATTCGAAATCCGCATAACGTTTATGCAAGATCCGGCTCGGTGACTGGACAGATTACCTCAGCGATTAAAAATTTCCAACTCTTATGCGCACTTTTTACACCTTGACAGAGTTTTTTCTATCTCCTACATTTCATTTCTGTCGAAAAACATCGATTCCAGCCGAAAAGCGGGCGTGTTTCAACAAGGAAGTTTCGAACTTCCGATCAGATTAACATTCTTCCGGTAAATGAGAGAACCAAAACAGGGGTAGGTATGACAACTGACCAGAAAGAGGCGATTGTCGCCGTGCGTAACAATATCGATCGAATCGATAATCAGATCGTTGAGCTGCTCAAGGAGCGCATAGGTTACGCCATTGCAATCGGCAAACTCAAAGATGAAACAAAACGGGCCAAATGGGACCCCTACAGGGAACGCCAGATATTCGAAAGGCTTATGAAGCTCAATGAAGGCGTCTTTCCGGAACAGGCTCTGCATTCCATCTTTCATGAGATCATCACCAGCTGCAGACTTTCCCAAAAAAAGGCCGAGGTTGCCTATCTCGGTCCGGAAGCAACGTTTTCCCATCTTGCCGGCGTCAAATATTTCGGTCATTCCGCAGACTACAAAGCCATGGAATCCATTGACGATATCTTTTCCGATGTCGAAAAAGGCCGCGTTTCCTACGGCATCGTCCCCGTGGAAAACTCCATCGAGGGCTCGGTTTTCTCAACGCTTGATTCCTTTATGAAATACAAGGTCAAGATATGCGGAGAGATTCGCTTGGAAATCAGCCATCACCTCGTCTGCAAGTCAGGGAACCTTGAGGATATTCAGACGGTGGCGTCGCATGCGCAGCCGCTCGCCCAATGCAGGGAATGGCTCAGGAAACATCTGCCCCACGTTCCGACCCTGCCCGTTTTCTCCACCGGGGCAGCTGCCCAAATGGCAGCCAACAACCCGAATATAGGGGCCATCGCCTCCTCGCTTGCCATCAAGACCTACGACCTGCAAGTTGTGGTCAAGGGGATTGAAGATTATCGCGGCAATACCACGCGCTTTCTGGTGATCGGGAAAAAATCGCCAAACGCCAGCGGCTCAGACCGCACCTCGCTCCTTTTAGGGCTCATGGACAGGCCCGGGTCCCTCAACGAAGCCCTGACCATCCTGTCCGAGGAGAAAATCAACCTGGCCAAGATCGAATCGCGGCCGATAAAAGGTAAACAGTGGAAGTATCTCTTCTTTCTCGACATGATGGGACACATCGAAACCGAAAAGATCAAAAGAGGCTGCGATCGTCTGCGAGGGCTTTGCTCGTATTATGAGTGGCTGGGCTCGTATCCTTCCGGCGACGATTCATCCTCCTATTCGTGACATCCGGCCGCTGCAGGGAGCCCGGGGCGATTCAACCGGGCTTTCCTGGATCGTGTGCCCCTTTTGCTTGGCTAAAATAGTACGCTTGATGGCGTCGCGCAGATCATCATCGGTGCCTCCGCCGCGCAAAATTCCGCGAATATCGGTTTCCTGATCGTTGAGCAGGCAGGAACGCAGCCGGCCTTCCGATGTCAACCGCAGTCGGTTGCAGCTGTCGCAGAAATGGTGGCTGATGGGGCTGATGAAACCGACCTTGCCGCGCCTGCCTTTTTCGTCGGCAATCTGAAATACCCTGGCCGGCCCCTCGGTCTTGAGCCCCTTTTCGGGGTTCAGGTCGTGGGTCCCGGCAATGAGCGCCTGAATATCGCGGGCGGCATAGAAGTATTTTTTGTCCCAGGTGCTCTTTTCGCCAACGGGCATGAACTCGATGAACCGGACTTGATAAGGCTTTTCCAACGCGAGCCTGGCAAAATCAAGAAACTCGTCGTCGTTCACCCCCCGCATGGCCACCACGTTCAGCTTTACCCGGAAACCGATATCCCTTGCCTTCTCTATTCCCCGCCATACTTTATAAAAAAGATCTTTACCGGTAATCCTGGCGAATTTCTCCGGCTGCAAGGTATCAAGGGAGATGTTGAGATTCTTGATGCCTGCTTGGAATAATTGCTCGGCTTTTTCCTCAAGCAGCACGCCGTTGGTCGTCAGCCGGATTTGCTCGAGCCCCTCCATGCGGTCGAGCCCTTGAATAAATCCGAGCACGCCGCGCCGTACAAGAGGTTCACCGCCGGTGAGCCGGACCTTGGTCATGCCCATGGAGACGGCAACGGAGACAAAGCGAAGGAGCTCCTCATAGGTAAGAAGCTGGCTGTGCTCAAGAACATCGATGGTCTTCAGGTGCGTTTCCGTTTCGTCCGCGGAATCAGGGAGGCAATACATGCAGCGAAGATTGCAGCGATCGGTAATGGAAAGACGTAAATACGAGATGGTGCGTGAAAATTGATCAACGAGCGATTTTGAAGACATATTTTCCCAACAATTCTAACACATTTTAATTCTTCGAGGGACGGATAAACAAAAAACAAACAATTCCAAGATGATCCTGACACAATCCAAAGCCGATCCTCATTGACATTCCCCTCATAGACATATATATTGCCTACCTCTTGATAAGGCAATCGTCCACAGAGGGCAACCGCTATTTTTACTCGTAACACTTTGACAATGCAATACCCATGCTCACATTAGGTATCGAAAGCTCGTGCGACGATACGGCAGCAGCCGTTTTAAGAGACGGAAAAACACTGCTGTCAAACGTCGTCAACGGCCAGGACACCCTTCATGCACGGTTCGGCGGCGTGGTCCCTGAGCTTGCCTCGAGAAGGCACCTGGAATCCATAGTTCCCGTGGTGCAAAGCGCTCTTGACCATGCCGAAGTGAGCCTGAATGATATCGATCTCATCGCCGTCACCAGGGGACCGGGCCTGATCGGCTCGCTGCTCGTCGGGTTCTCCTACGCCAAAGCCGTTTCCATGGTGAGCAGGATTCCGCTGATCGGCGTCGATCATATGGCCGGCCATCTGCTTTCGGTGTTTCTTGAAAACGACAAACCCGAATTTCCCTTTGTCGCCTTGATTGTTTCCGGTGGCACGAGTTCTCTTTTCCTCTGCCGCTCGTTCTCGGATTTCACCCTGTTGGGCAGGACCAGAGACGACGCCGCTGGTGAGGCCTTTGACAAGGTGGCCAAACTCATCGGCCTTGGCTACCCAGGCGGGCCGCATGTATCCAAAGAAGCTGCGTCCGGCAACCCGCAGGCTGTGATGTTCCCGCGTGCCTGGCTTGAGGAGGATTCCCTTGATTTCAGCTTCAGCGGTCTGAAAACCGCTGTCCTTACCCATCTTCGGGCACGGGAAAAAGATGAGAACCAATTGCCCATTGCGGACATCTGCGCCTCCTTCCAAGAGGCCGTGGTCGACGTTCTTGTGGAAAAAACCATGCTGGCCGTCAAAAAGACCTCGCTTTCCACCGTGGTCATGGGGGGCGGGGTATCCTCGAACAGCCGCCTGCGCGAAGCCATGAAAAAACGCTGTGACGAATCGGGAGTCAAACTCTTTGTCCCCAGACCGTCATTATGCACCGACAATGGAGCCATGATCGCCCTGGCCGGATATTTCCAATATCGACCAGCGGATTCGATGACGTATAATGAAGATGTTTATTCCCGCTCACCCCTTGGTTCATGACCGGATTCGATGAAACTCTCACGTTTAAGCAAATACTATTATCTCAAATTCATCAGACTGAAGGGTGACCCGAAATCCCTTGCGGCCGGCACAGCCATCGGTGTATTCGTAGGACTGACCCCGACGATTCCATTGCACACCGTCGCCATCATTGCGCTGACCGTTGTCACGAGAACTTCATTTATTGCTGCATACACAGCCAGCTGGCTTGTCTGCAATCCACTGACCTACGTTCCCATCTATTATTTATCGCTGGTCATCGGCAATGCCGTTACCCCATACGATCTCAATTGGGAAAGGATCAAGGAGGTGCTGAATCTCCTGCTGTCTCATCCCGGGATCGGCCCGTCGATCACCGCCGTTGCCAATCTCGGGTTCGAGGCCATCACCGTCATGGTCGTGGGCGGCTGCATTCTGGCCGTTCCTTTCACCGTCGCCAGCTACTATTTTTCACATACCCTTTTTGTTAAGATACGAAAAAAACGGCAGGAAAAGCATATTTTGAATTAAGGGTGTGAAGATAACATGGCAGGATACCAAAAAACCAGACAATCGCTTGCCGACCACAGCCTCGCTCCCCAAAAACGTTTCGGCCAGAATTTTCTTGTCCACAAACAGACCGCCGAGGCAATCGTTCGAGCAGGGGGCGTTTGCAAGGAGGACAACATCGTCGAGGTGGGGGTCGGGCTTGCCGCTCTGACCATTCCACTTGCCGAGGCAGCCGGTCATGTCTATGGCGTGGAAATCGACAGCGGCATCATCCGGTATCACAATGAAGAAAAAGACCTTCCGGACAATGTCACGCTGATTCACGGCGATGTGTTGAAGGTGGACTTTAAGGAGCTGACCGAACGTTGCAAGGGGGAGTTGAAAATTATGGCCAACCTCCCCTACTCCATTTCCAATCCGTTTTTGTTCAAACTCATAGAAAACCATCGGCAGATGGCCTGGGCAACCGTAATGCTGCAAAAAGAGGTAGCCGAGCGGCTTGCAGCAGAGCCGGGAAACAAAGACTATGGAGTGCCGACCGTTCTGCTCCAGTCCTGTGCCACTGTAAAGCCGCTGATGACTCTGAAACCCAGTGAATTCCATCCCCGTCCGAAGATCGACTCGGTTGTGGTGCGAATCGATTTTTCCTCAGACAACGCAAGGTTGCGTGCATTGCCTGCCTACGATCACACTCTTTTCAGGCAGATCGTGAGAGCGTCTTTCAGCCAGAGACGCAAGACGCTTTGCAATACGCTGAGCAATGCCGATCTTTTCCGTGCGGTTCCCGATATCGATAAAAAAAAGGCAAAAGAGATGACGGCAGACCTCATCGAGGCGGCGGGCGTCCAGCCCGGAGTTCGTGCGGAAACGTTGATTCTCGAGGATTTCGTGCGTCTTGCGGTTGTGGCCAAGACCCGTTTTGCGTCTCTGCTGCAAAACGGCGGTGCGGAGAAACGACAACCTCGTTAAAACCAAACACAAAGACAGCTAAGAGGTTTTACGACGCAGTCGAAAACAAGTTGAGGCATCGGCCGTATCGTCTTTTTACGACTCTTCTTTGGGTCCCTCGTCCCGGCCTTGCCCGTCCGGTGGGCCTTGTTCCGGATTTGCTTCCGGCACAAGCCCGGGCAGTACCAGATTCTGCTTTTCCTGGATGATGGATCTGCCCGTCGATTCGACCACCTTTCGCACCACGCGGTTGGAAACGCGTTTCCCTTTGGCGGCAGGCCCTTTGATCAAAAAGTCGTCGAAACTGATCTCGATCACATTGGTCCTGGCCCTGTGCGACGGCATCAGGCTGATGCGGGCATACTTTTCTTCGCCTTCCAGCAGCAGCATGATCCGGGACCGCTGGTGCTCGTCGAAAAGCCGGTATTCTTTTTCCAGGATAAATTTCGGCATGTTAAAGCGTTTGGCGTAGACATGGCCGTCTTTTCCGTCCCGGTAAATCAGGTTGAAAATCAACTTTCTGCTCACTCTGCCGAGCCAGGCAAGATCATGCCCGACAAAGATCTTTTCGGGGACAGGGATGATCTTGTACGATCCGTTTGTAAAGATGAGCAGCAGCCTGTCGTATTCGGAACAGGACAGCTCGTTCTTTTCGTCATCGCCCTTCACGGCAGTGCCGAAGAATCCCAACGCCCGGTTGTATCCCACGGTGAGGTTGGCCAGGGCGACCTTGCGGGCCTCGACTTCGGTGAACTCGGTGATTTCCGTCTGCCGCGGGAAAGAATGGCCGTAGCGCTCGAGCAGGCTGTCTATATATTCTATGGTGTAGCCCACCGTGTTCTTCAGATGTTTCCGCAGGGTCTCGATATCCTTCTCGATGGCCCTGATCTCCTTTTGCTGCTTATTGATATCGTAACGGGATATGCGTTTGATCCGGATCTCCAGCAGGTGTTCGATATCCTCCTTGGAAACGGGACGAACCAGGCTCTCGGCAAACGGTTCAAGCGATGTCATGATCCGGTCGAAGATCGCCTTGAGACTCGTCTCCTCCTCGATCCCTTTATACAGTCGTTCCTCGATGAAGATCTGCTCGAGTTTTCTGATATGCAGCTTCTCAAGCTGGCGCGACAAATCGATCTCAAGCTCACGCGTGAGGTCTCTATGCAGTTTGTCCGTATTGTGCCTGAGGACATCCTCGACCGTTGCCACCTCGGGCGTTTTGTCTCGGATAATTGTCAGGTTGGGGCTGATGGGGACCTCGCAGTCGGTAAAGGCATACAGCGCTTTGATGGTATCCTTGGCGTAGATTCCCCGGGCCAGCTTGATTTCGATCTCCACTTCCTCGGCGGTGTAGTCCTCAATGGAATTGATCTTGATCTTGCCTGCCTTGGCTGCCTTTTCAATGGAGTCGCACAGGGACTCGGTGGTGGTGGTATACGGGATTTCCCGGATAACGATGGTCTTCTCGTTGACTTCCTCGATCCGTGCCCGGCAGCGGATCCTGCCGTTGCCGTGGTCGTATTGCGAGACATCAACCAAGCCTTTCTGCTGGAAATCCGGGTAGATTTCGAACTCCTCGCCCCGCAGGATCTTTTTCTGTGCTTCCAGCAGCTCGCAGAAATTATGCGGCAGGATCTTCGTGGCCATGCCCACGGCAATGCCGTCGGCGCCCTGCAAAAGCAGAATCGGGATCTTGGCCGGCAGAGTGACGGGTTCCAGCATCCGGCCGTCGTAGGATTCTTCGTATTCCGTCAGATCCTTATTGAACAGCACCTCGCGGGCCAGAGGCGAGAGGCGGCACTCGATATATCGTGCTGCCGAGGCCTGATCGCCTGTGAAAATATTGCCGAAATTTCCCTGGCGGTCGATTAAAAACCCCTTGTTGGCAAGGTTCACCAGTGCTGCGAAGATGGATGCGTCGCCGTGGGGGTGGAGCTTCATGGTCTCGCCCACGACGTTGGCCACCTTATGAAACCGCCCGTCATCCATATTGTGCAAGGTCTGCAGAAGGCGGCGCTGAACCGGCTTGAAGCCGTCGTTGATGTCCGGAATCGCCCGTTCCTTGATTACATAGGAGGTGTATTCAAGGAAGTTCTGGTCGAAGAGCTTGTGGAGTTTACCAAGTGTTGCTTCCATGTTCCTATATCAGATTCTCCATTATATATTTTTTCCTGTCCGGAGTATTCTTGCCCATATAAAAACTCAGCACCTTGGCTACCTCGCTCACCGAATCCATGCTGACACTTCTCAGCCTGACTTCGCCGCTGATAAACTGTTTGAACTCTCTTGGCGAAATCTCGCCCAAACCTTTAAAGCGTGTGGTCTCGACACTGTTTTGGCCCTTTCCCCTGCCCTGGAGCTTTTTGGTGGCCGCGTCCTTTTCCTTTTCCGAGTAGCAGTAGTGGGTTTCCTGCTTGTTGCGTACCCGGAATATGGGGGTCTCCAGGATATAAATGTGGCCGAGCTTCACCAACGGCTCGAAATAATGCAGGAAAAACGTCAAAAGAAGGTTTCTGATATGCAGCCCGTCCACATCGGCATCCGTTGCCAGGATGATCTTGTCGTAGCGGAGATTGGAGATGGAATCTTCAATATCGAGGGCCCGCATCAGCGAGTACATCTCCTCGTTTTTGTAGAGAATCGCCATCTTCTGGCCCAGCACGTTCATGGGCTTGCCCTTAAGCGAAAAGACCGCCTGGGTCATGGGGTCGCGCGACGAGACGATGGAACCGGCCGCAGACTGACCCTCGGTGATGAAGATCATATTCTCGCGCCCAGGGGGCGATGGATTCTCGCGCGACGGGTGGTACTTGCAGTCCTTGAGCTGGGGGATTTTCAAGGCAACCTTTTTGGCCTTGGCCCGGGCCTCTTTGCGCACGGTCTGCAGCTCCTTGCGCACCGCCTCGTTTCTTGCGATCTTGTCGAGCAGGACTTCGGCGGCCTGGGTATCTTTGTATAATGCGCTTGAAACCGCGTCTTTCACCTTGGCGACAATCCAGGAGCGGATCTCGGTGTTGCCGAGCCGGTTCTTGGTTTGCGACTCGAAGACAGGGTCTTTTATTTTTACTGCAAGCGTGCCCACGATGCCGTCGCGGACGTCCTTGCTGACGAACTTCTTATTGGAATATTCGTTGATGCCCTTCAGGATTCCCTCGCGAAAGGCCGAGAGATGGGTGCCGCCCTCGCTGGTATAAGTTCCGTTGACAAAGGAGTAATACGTATCGCCGTAGGCGTCAGTATGGGAGAAGGCGAACTCCAGGGTCGGCTCGCGGTAATAGATCGGGTCGTAGATATTTTCTCCGTCCAGTTCCTTTTCCAAGAGGTCAAGCAGGCCGTTGGTGGAATAGTAGCAGGTCTTGTCCAGATAGAGTTTGAGTCCGGCATTGAGGTAGGCATAGCGCCAGAGCCGTTTTTCGATGAACTGCATATCGTAGACATAATCCGGGAACATGGCCCTGTCCGCCCGGAATTCCACCAGAGTCCCGTCCTTCTCTTTGGTCTCGCCGCTGTCCTGCGCGACAAGCTCGCCGAAGGCGAATTCGGCGGATGCGAACTTGCCTTCGCGAAAGGCCGTCACGCGGAAAAATTCCGACAATGCATTGACGGCCTTGGTGCCGACACCGTTAAGGCCTACGGAAAACTGAAAGACATCGGTGTTGTACTTTGCCCCGGTATTGATGGTCGAGACGCAGTCGACGATCTTGCCCAGCGGGATGCCGCGGCCGAAATCCCGGACCTGGACCGTGCCGGTCTCGTCGATAGTGATATTGATGCGTTTTCCCGCCCCCATGATAAACTCATCAACACCGTTGTCGACGACTTCCTTTAACAAAATATAGATACCGTCGTCCTGGTTCGAGCCGTCGCCCAGCCTGCCGATATACATGCCCGGCCGCTTTCTGATATGCTCCAGAGAGCTTAGTGTCTTGATCTTGCTTTCGTCGTAGATTTGTGGAGATACCGTCATAATTTCATGCTCTTTATAGCAATTTTGATTGGAGAGCCACGCTGCGCCATACTATTGCATTTGACGATTTTAATCAACTGCCATGGATGATGCCAACAGGATTTTTATAACCCAAAATTACCTTTTCCGGTTTGGAATCGGCTCCGGCATTGGGCTCGC
>JBJKQT010000239.1:0-16218 GCA_046705065.1 Desulfocapsaceae bacterium | reverse complement strand
CCACATGGGCATAGTGTCGCTTCGCCGTCTCATATTCAACATGGGCCGTCGCGATTGTAATTCCACGTTCCTTCTCTTCAGGGGCCTTGTCGATCTCACTGAAGTCAGTGAACTTTGCCTGACCTTTTGTAGACAACACGCGAGTTATGGCTGCTGTCAAAGTGGTCTTACCATGATCAATATGACCCACCGTTCCTACATTGACATGCGGCTTTGTCCTGTTAAATTTTTCCTTTGACATTTTCTTACCCCAATATGTTTTGCTTAAATTCCTCTAATTTTCTTAATGATGGTATCAGCCTTGGCGGCGGGAACCGTATCATATTGCAGAAATTGCATAGTAAAACTCGCCCTGCCCTGTGTAGCTGAACGTAACGATGTAGAATATCCGAACATCTCGGTCAACGGTACGTGGCCTCTTAATTTCTGCACATCACCTTCCGCTTCCACCGCAACGATCTTCCCGCGTTTAGCATTCAAATCCGCTATGACATCACCGATGTACTCATCCGGTGTAATGACTTCCAAATCCATTACCGGTTCGAGCAAAACGGGTTGAGCAAGGGATCCGGCACGTCTCATGGCCATCGCTGCCGATATGCCGAATGCCATATCGGTGGATTCGTCTTCATGATATGAGCCACCTATAAGGCATACTCTGAGGTCAGTCAATGGATAACCGACCAACGGACCCGAATCCAAACTGTCTACGACGCCCCGTTTGATCGCCCCAAAATACATCTCCGGGATAAGATCTTTCTCGATTTTTGAAACAAACTCAAAGCCACTGCCGCGCTCCAAGGGTTCAAGCTCCAGAACGACATGCCCGTATTGTCCCTTAGCGCCGGTCAGTTGATCAAACTTGCCTTCTGCCTTGCATTTTTCAGTGATCGTCTCTTTAAATGCTACCTGCGGTTTTCCAACATTTGCAGAAACTTTAAATTCGTTTATCAGACGATCGACAATGATTTCTAAATGAAGTTCACCCATCCCCGATATAATCGTCTGTCCGGTATCACCGTTGACCGAAATCTTAAACGACGGGTCTTCAATTGCAATTTTTTCAAGGGTCTCCGAGAGCTTTTTCTCGTCGGCCTTACTTTTCGGCTCAATGGCCACTCCGATTACCGGGTCGGGAAAATCGATACTCTCAAGGATGATATAATCTCCTGTTGAACAGAGCGTATCACCGGTGGTCGTGAACTTGAGCCCGACAATGGCACCAATATCCCCCGCACCGATTTCCTGGACCTCTTCTCTTTTGTTGGCGTGCAGTCTCAGCAGCTTGGCTATTTTTTCCTTTTTGTTTTTTGCAGGGTTATAAACTCTGTCTCCGACTTTAAGCTTGCCGCTGTAAATGCGGACAAAAGCCAGATTCTCAACAAACGTATCGCTCATAAGCTTGAAAACCAGACCACAAAAATCCTCTTTGGCTCCGGTCCTTCTCGTTATGACTTGACCAGATTTATCCTCTCCCTCCACCGTCGGGATATCCTTTGGCGAAGGAAGATATCTGACAACATTGTCAAGAAGGGGCTGCACACCCTTATTCTTAAAGGCACTGCCACAAAGTACAGGCACAACCTGCAGCGCAAGTGTCGCCTTTCTTAGTGCTGTGTATATTTCATCCGCAGATACTCGTGTATCTTCTAAGTATTTTTCCATGACCCCCTCATCGAAGTCGGCCAACTTCTCGAGGAGCGTCATACGTGCGGCCGTGAATCTTTCTTTGTACGAGTCAGGTATAGGTTTTTCAATCACTTCCTGACCAAGAGACTGCTCATCAAAAATGAGCATCTTCTCTTCGATAACGTCAATTACGCCTTCAAATTCAGATTCACTACCAACAGGAATCTGAAGGGAGACAGGGTTGGCGCAGAGCCTTTCTGAAATCATTTTCAGACAGCGCTCGTAATTTGCGCCTATTCGATCCATTTTATTCACGAAGGCAATTCGTGGAATCGAATAATTATTGGCCTGTCTCCAAACCGTCTCTGACTGCGGTTGAACACCGCTCACTGCACAGAAAACGGCTATAACGCCATCCAACACCCTCAAGCATCGCTCAACTTCAATAGTGAAATCGACATGGCCCGGAGTATCTATAATATTTATTTTATGGTCTTTCCAGTAACAGGTAGTAGCGGCGGAGGTAATCGTAATTCCGCGTTCCTGTTCCTGTTCCATCCAGTCCATGACGGTGTTCCCATCATGAACCTCACCGATCTTGTATGATCGACCCGTATAATATAAAATCCTTTCAGTTGTCGTTGTCTTACCCGCGTCGATATGGGCCATTATGCCTATATTCCGCACGTCCGATAAGTCATCATGGGCACTCATTAAACGCTTCCTAAAAAATGTTTCTTGTTCTTCAGTCGACGTCAGCCCCTGAAAGTCTTTCGGTTAATCGTTGACTCTACTCCTTACCAGCGATAATGCGCAAAGGCTTTGTTCGCTTCAGCCATACGATGGGTATCATCACGTTTCTTCACAGACGATCCCCTGTTATTATAGGCATCCAAAAGCTCAGCGGCCAGTTTCTCCGACATCGTTTTCCCGGATCTTGCCTTGGCGAAGCCAATAATCCAGCGAATAGCCAGGGCATTCCTTCTTGTCTGACGGACTTCCATGGGAACCTGATACGTTGCGCCACCCACACGTCTCGATTTGACCTCTACTTTCGGTCGAACCTTCTCCATAGCCTCTTCAAATACGGTCAGCACATCGCTGTCAGTAACCTTGCCTGCAACGATATCCATGGCGTCATAAAAAATGCGCTGGGCAAGATTCTTTTTTCCACGCTCCATCAAGCCGTTTGTAAACTTGCTGACCAGTACACTATTATAGCGTGGATCAGGATCTATAGGCCGTCTATCAATAATCTTTCTACGCGACATTAAATTCCTCTCTTTTCACCAGGCAAATATTATGAAGGCCTTTTTGCGCCATACTTTGACCGGCCCTGACGTCTATCGGAGACACCCAAAGTATCCAGGGTGCCACGGACAATGTGGTAACGAACGCCTGGAAGGTCTTTCACCCTGCCGCCTCTGATCAGGACCACGGAATGTTCTTGAAGATTGTGGCCAATTCCCGGAATATATGAAGTCACCTCGATACCGTTTGTCAATCGAACCCTCGCAACCTTACGAAGAGCTGAGTTTGGTTTTTTCGGCGTGGTTGTGTATACCCTCACACAAACACCCCGTTTCTGTGGTGATCCTTTCAAGGCAGGTGTGGTGGTTTTCTTCACACTTTTCTTTCTGGCCTGCCGAACGAGTTGGTTAATAGTTGGCATTACCTTTACTGCTCCTGTTCGATTAACCTTATTAGTAAGTTATTGACCTGTAGCCGCATTTGCGGCCACAACACGGCACGAAAAGAAAGATAAATACTCTAATGCCGCCGTGGTGTCAAGATAAAAACACATTATTACCGATTCCTCTGATCTCCTAAGAATTCCCAAGAATCCCCGTTCCTGCAGAGATCAATCTCCCCATGATCACATTTTCTTTGAGTCCGGAGAGCTCGTCAACTTTTCCTGCCATTGCAGCATTGGTGAGAACTTTAGTAGTCTCTTGGAATGAGGCTGCCGAAATGAAGCTCTCGGTTGATAGAGATGCTTTGGTAACCCCGAGCAACAGTGGCTCAGCAACCGCAGGAGTAAGCCCTTCAGCAAAAAGCCTATCACGCTCGTCCTCGAATTTCCACCATTCAACCTGTTCACCAAGCATAAATTTCGAGTCACCAGGCGAGGTGATCTGAACCCTGCGCAACATCTGTCGAACGATGACCTCAATATGTTTATCATTGATTCGAACACCTTGCAGACGATAAACCTCCTGGATCTCGTTGACCAAGAACTTTGCCAGCTCCTTTACACCAAGAACACGTAGAATATCGTTGGGAACGACAGTCCCCTCCATCAAGGGCTCACCCGCCTGGACATAATCACCCTCATGGACGATAAGATGTTTCGACTTCGGCACCAGATATTCCAGGGGCTCACCATGTTCGGGAGTTACAATAACTCTTCGTTTTCCCTTGAGTTCTTTTCCAAAACTGATCCGACCGTCAATTTCAGTGATAACTGCGGGTTCTTTAGGTTTGCGTACCTCAAACAGTTCCGCAACACGCGGAAGGCCACCTGTGATATCCTTGGTTTTAGAGGTCTCACGAGGTATCTTGCCGACCACAGTGCCCGGTTTGATCACATCTCCTTCAGATACCGAAATAATTGAACCGACCGGCAGGCTGTATCGAGCATAGACATCGGAATCTGACAACTTAAGCGTCTTTCCTCGTTCATTTTTCACTGAAACACGAGGGTTCAGCTGGGCGCTGCTGCTGGAATGGATGATGACTTTCGAAGATTTTCCCGTTACCACGTCAACCTTTTCCTGCATCGTGATACCTTCGACGATATCTCCGTATTTGATGATGCCACCGACCTCTGCCACAATCGGTATTGTGTATGCGTCCCAATCAGCCAAAATCGTTCCCGCCTCGATCTCTTGGTTTTCCTGCACCAGAATCTGAGCGCCGTAATTGACTTTGAAACGCTCACGCTCACGCTTGAGATCATCAAGAATCAGTATTTCGGCATTCCGATTCATTACAATCTTAATGCCTTCGGCGTTGACGACGGAATGAAGATTTCTAAACGCCACTGTACCGCCGCGCTGTGTTTTGAGTTCCGCTTGCTCAACGGAACGGCTCGCCGTTCCACCTATATGGAAGGTCCTCATGGTCAACTGGGTTCCAGGCTCACCGATGGACTGCGCAGCTATAACCCCGATAGCCTCACCTATATTTACCAGGTGTCCTCTGCCCAAGTCACGGCCGTAACAAGCGGCGCAAACTCCACGTCGTGATCGACAAGTGAGAACCGAGCGGATAAGTACCCTGTCGATACCGGCCCTTCCAACCAGCCTCACCTTCTCTTCGGTTATTTCATCACCTGCCTTGACGATAACCACTCCCGAGTAAGGGTCGCTGACATCCTCCAACGCAACACGTCCAAGAATCCTATCCCCCAATGGAACGATGATTTCGCCACCGTCGAGAAGCGGTTCTGCGACAATCCCATCCAGAGTCTGACAGTCGGATTCCACAATGGTTGCCTCCTGAGCGACATCCACCAAACGTCTGGTAAGATACCCGGAGTTTGCTGTCTTCAACGCGGTATCGGCAAGTCCCTTACGGGCGCCATGGGTGGAAATGAAATATTCAAGCACACCCAACCCTTCTCGAAAATTGGCCTTGATGGGCGTTTCGATAATCGCACCCGACGGTTTGGCCATAAGTCCACGCATTCCGGCGAGCTGACGTATCTGGTCTCGCGACCCCCTGGCACCGGAATCAGCCATAATAAAGATGGGATTGAAGCTGGGCGCTTCAACGACCTTATTGTCCTTATCACGAAAATAATCGACTTTGATCTCGTCCATCATCTCATTGGCCACGTCCTCTGTGACCTTTGACCAGATGTCGACAACCTTATTGTATTTCTCTCCGGAGGTTATCAGACCATCACTGTACTGTTGCTCAACATCCATCACCTCATTTTCCGCTTTCTCGACCAGATCCTCTTTATTTAAAGGAATCTTCATATCATTGATACAAATAGAAATTCCGGCACGTGTAGCATACTCGTACCCGATATCTTTCAATCGATCGGCAAGGATAACGGTTTCTTTGGTTCCGCAGAGTCTGTACGTGAAATCGATAAGCTGTGCGAGCGCTTTTTTGCTCATCACCTTGTTAATCTCTGCAAATGGAACCTTTTCCGGCAAAAGTTCCCCCAAAATAATTCTTCCCATGGTGGTCTCAACGATCTCACCGTCCCTTCGCACCTTGATTTTGGCCTGCAGATCAACAGCTTCATGGTCATAGGCAATCCTTGCCTCCTCTGCATTGGCAAAAATCTTTCCTTCTCCTTTAACGTTAATCCGCTCCCGAGTCATATAATACAATCCGAGCACGATATCCTGTGAAGGGATGATTATCGGTTCGCCGTTGGCCGGAGACAGGATGTTGTTCGTGGACATCATCAGCACTCGTGCCTCAACCTGTGCCTCTACCGACAAGGGCACGTGGACTGCCATTTGATCGCCGTCAAAGTCCGCGTTGAAGGCCATGCAGACAAGGGGATGAAGCTGTATCGCTTTTCCTTCGATCAAAACGGCTTCAAAAGCCTGCATTCCAAGTCTGTGCAGTGTTGGAGCACGATTCAGAATCACCGGATATTCCGTTACAACCTCGTCGAGGACGTCCCAAACTTCTTTCGATCCTTTCTCCACCATCTTTCTCGCGCTTTTGATGGTGGTGACGTATCCTCTTCTTTCAAGTCTGTTGTAGATAAACGGCTTGAACAGTTCCAAGGCCATCTTCTTGGGAATACCACATTGATGAAGCCTGAGATGAGGACCTACGACGATGACGGAACGCCCCGAGTAATCGACGCGCTTTCCAAGCAGATTCTGACGAAAACGCCCTTGTTTCCCCTTCAGCATATCGGAGAGCGATTTTAAAGGACGTTTATTGGCTCCGGTAATGACACGCCCCCTTCTGCCGTTGTCAAAAAGTACATCCACGGCCTCCTGGAGCATACGTTTTTCATTTCTTATTATAATATCAGGGGCATCCAGTTCAAGAAGACGTTTGAGTCTGTTATTCCTGTTTATTACTCTACGATACAGATCATTCAAATCCGAGGTTGCAAACCTTCCCCCCTCAAGGGGAACTAACGGACGTAAATCCGGCGGCAACACAGGAATCACTTCGAGAATCATCCATTCCGGGCGATTTCCGGAGTCCTGGAACGCCTCGATCACGAAAAGCCTCTTGCCCAATTTAAGTCTTTTGGTCTGAGAGTTGGTTGTGGCCATCTCTTCTCTGAGCTCTTTGGACAAGGCAACCAGATCTTGCCCCTGCAACAGCTCTCGAATTGCTTCGGCGCCGATTCCCACTTTAAACTGTCCAGGATATTCATCCCTTGCCTGACGATATTTCTCCTCTGTCAAAAGAGTCCCTACCGGAAGAGCATCAGTCTCGGAAGCAACCACAGCGTACTGCTCGAAATAAAGGATCTTTTCGAGCTGCTTGAGCGTCATGTCGAGTACCGCCCCAATCTTGCTTGGCAAGCTCTTCAAAAACCAGATATGAGCTACCGGCGCTGCCAATTTTATATGACCGAGGCGTTCCCGCCGCACTTTTGACTGAATAACCTCGACACCACACTTCTCGCAAACGACCCCACGGTGTTTCATGCGTTTGTACTTACCGCAATTGCACTCAAAATCTTTTACCGGGCCAAAAATCTTAGCACAGAAAAGGCCGTCCCGCTCGGGCTTAAACGTCCGATAATTGATGGTTTCCGGTTTCTTCACCTCACCATGCGACCAATCCATGATTTTTTCTGGTGAAGCAAGAGAAATTTTAACCTTATTAAATTTAACGGGAGCTTTCGGTTTTTGAAAAAAATTGAATAACTCTTCCACGAATCACCTCTTCCAGAGATTATTTTTAATGCCCGATGTCCTCATCAGGCTATGAAGAGATTATGCCCAGCAACGGGTTATAATACGTCGTGTCCTTGACTCATTGAAATCCCGAAATACGGGATTTCAAAAGGACGTCAGGACTTATTCTTCAATGAGTTCCATATTCAGGCAGAGTCCTTGCAACTCTTTAACCAAAACATGGAAAGATTCAGGCAGTCCCGTCGTCAAAAAGTTGTTACCCTTGACGATTCGTTCATACATCGTTGTCCTGCCTTCCACATCATCAGATTTTGCCGTAAGAAATTCTTTCAATGTATAAGCGGCACCATATGCCTCCATGGCCCACACTTCCATCTCACCCAGACGCTGGCCCCCGAACTGAGCTTTACCACCAAGGGGTTGCTGGGTGACAAGAGAATACGGCCCCGTGGATCTGGCGTGAATTTTATTGTCGACCAAATGATGCAGCTTCAACATATACATCACTCCTACAGTTACCTGGTTGGCAAATGGCTCTCCGGTAAGACCGTCATAGAGCTGACTTTGTCCGACCTCATCAACACCCGCTTCGACGAGTAGCCGACGAATATCATTCTCCGCCGCACCGTCAAAAACAGGAGTCGCCATATGGATCCCTCGGTGATGCTTTCTGGCCCAACCTATAATGTCTTCGTCTGATTTTCCCGAAACAAGTGAATTGTATTCCTCCTTCGAATAAATGGCAGACAATTTCTTTTTTATCTCATCGGCCGCACCCTTACGAGCCATGGCTTCAAGCTGCTCGCCGAGCTTTCTGGCGGCAAATCCCAAATGAACCTCGAGAACCTGTCCAACATTCATACGTGAAGGAACACCCAAGGGATTGAGAACGAGATCCACAGTAGTTCCGTCGGCAAAGAATGGCATATCCTCTTCCGGCAGCAACCTGGAGACAACACCTTTGTTTCCGTGCCGACCGGCCATTTTGTCGCCCACCGAGAGTTTACGTTTGGTGGCCACATAAATTTTAACCATTTTAACGACACCCGGAGGCAAATCATCGCCCTTTCTCATACGATCGATGATACCATCATATCGCTCGGTAATTAGTCTCGATTGGTTTCGATAGCGCTCATAAACTGTATCGATCTGATCAGTAAACTTCGATTTTTCAGAAAAATCGACTGAGCTGAGGTTATTGAAACCGATTTCAAGGGCAATATCGGCGCTGATTTTTTTGCCGAGTTTTACGATAACCGAACCGTCATCCGACAGAATATCCTGTTTTGCCGTACGGCCATCCATTATTTCGCCAATCTCGCGACAGACGCCACGTTTCAAACTGGCCAATTCGTCGAGTTTGTCCCTGTTGAGCTTTTCTATCTCCAGGTCCTCGATCATCAAAGAGCGTTCGTCCTTATCTACTCCCTTCCTCGAGAAGACCTTGGCATCGATGACCACGCCTTCAATACCTGGTGGAACTCTCAAGGAAGAATCTTTCACATCTTGAGCCTTCTCACCAAAAATGGCACGCAAGAGCTTTTCCTCTGGTGAAAGGACTGTTTCACCTTTAGGGGTAACCTTACCCACCAAGGTATCCCCAGCTTTAACTTCTGCACCGATCCGGACTATCCCCGAATCATCAAGGTTTCGCAGCGTCTCTTCACTGACGTTGGGTATGTCTCGAGTGATCTCCTCTTTGCCGAGCTTCGTATCTCTGGCCATCGTCTCAAACACCTCGATATGCACCGAGGTGAAGGTATCTTCTTTGAGCAAACGCTCATTGATTAGAATGGAATCCTCGAAGTTAAACCCTCGCCAAGGCATAAAGGCGATGGTGACGTTTTTGCCAAGTGCCAACTCCCCCTGTTCACAAGAAGGTCCATCAGCCAGAACCGTCGACTTTTTGACAGGCACGCCTGGGCGAACAAGCGGCTTCTGGTTAAAGCACGTATTTTGATTTGATTTTTTATACTTTTCGAGACGATACACAGCAACGCCGGTATCGAATCCGTCAATGCCGGGCTGATCGTAACGTACGACCACGCGATTGGAATCGGCTTCCTCAACAACACCGTCACCCGCCGACAAGAGACAGGCACCGGAATCACGAGCGACGTATTTCTCCATGCCGGTTCCCACCAGGGGAGCTTCGGTAGTCATCAGCGGCACAGCCTGGCGCTGCATGTTCGAACCCATAAGGGCACGGTTCGCATCGTCATTTTCCAGGAACGGGACAAGTGAAGCCGCCACACTGATAAGCTGATTGGGGGCAATATCCATATAGGTGACTCTATCGGCAAGAGATGTCACAACTTCACCGTCTTCGCGTACGATAAGAGTATCGGAAATAATGCGATGCTCATTATCAACCTTCGTTGACGCCGGAGCGATGGTATGGTTCTGTTCCTGCAGGGCGCTGCAGTATTTTATATCGTCAAGAACGATACGATTTTCAACCTTTCTATATGGCGTTTCAATAAATCCGTACGGATTGATTCTGGCATATGTTGCAAGAGAAACGATAAGACCGATATTCGGTCCCTCCGGTGTCTCGACGGGACATATTCGACCGTAATGAGTCGGATGAACGTCTCGAACCTCAAACCCCGCTCTTTCCCTTGACAAGCCACCCGGTCCCAGAGCACTGAGACGTCTTTTATGGGTAACTTCAGACAGGGGATTGGTTTGATCCATGAATTGAGACAACTGGCTCGTTCCGAAAAATTCTTTAATTGCCGCGGATATTGGTTTTGGATTAATCAGATCATGTGGCATGAGCGTCTCAACATCCTGCAGAGTCATCCTCTCCTTGATGGCCCTTTCCATCCGAACAAGCCCCATTCGATACTGATTTTCTACCAGTTCTCCAACCGTCCGTACACGCCGGTTGCCTAGGTGATCGATATCATCGACTGCCCCTTGAGTGTCCTTCAAACGAACCAAATAACGGATCGAATGTATGATGTCGTCATGGGTCAGTGCACGATTCTGGATGTCTATGTCAAGGCCAAGCTTTGCGTTGATTTTGTATCTGCCAACCTCGGAAAGATCGTAAAGATCCTGATTGAAGAAGAGATTATCAAAAAAGGAAGCCGCTACTTCGACCGTGGGGGGGCTCGATGGCCTGAGTCTTCTGTATATCTCAAGCAAAGCCTCCTCCTTAGAGTTGACCTTGTCGAGGGCTAGTGTCCTTCTAAAGGCTTCGGAATACTGGACACCGTCGATATAAAGCACATCGAATTCGTTTATACCCGCATCCTGTAAATCTTGCAGCACGGTATCGTTGACTTCAGTATTGCAAAGAGCAATCACCTCTTCCGTTTCCGGTTTGTTGATCGTTTGAACAAGATATCTTCCGGTGAGTTCTTCTCTGGAAATCTGCAGGAATTGGATCCCCGCCGCTTCTATTTTTTTTGACAGCACCTTGCTGATTTTGCGTCCTTTCCGTGCTATGACCTCGCCATCGACAGGACTGACAAGGTCATACTCCAATCGCTGCCCCTTAGCCGTCTCCGGGTCAAAGCGTATCTTGTACTCGCCATTATCCCAAACAACCGTATTAACAGGATAGAACTCACGTAAAAGCTGTTCGTCAGAGTACCCGATAGCTTTTAAAAGCGTTGTAACGGGAAATTTACGTCGACGATCTATTCTTACGTGTAGAATATCTTTAATATCGAATTCCAGATCTATCCAGGATCCACGAACCGGAATAATGCGTGCGGAATAGAGAAGTTTACCGCTGGCATGACTCTTTCCGTTATCATGGGTATAGAAAAGTCCCGGAGATCTTTGTAATTGGGAAACGATTACACGTTCTGTCCCGTTAATCACGAAAACTCCGTCACTAGTCATTAACGGTATCGAGCCAAGAAAAACTTCCTGTTCTTTGATGTCGCGTATTGTCTGGACACCAGTTTCTTCATCTATATCAAACGTTAATAGCCGTACAATGATCTTAAGCGGTATATCGTGGGTCATCCCGCGTTGCAGACATTCCTGCACGGTATACTTGGGCTCACCAAACTTGTAACGGACATATTCAAGCGAGCAGAGCCCGTTGAAATCGTTGATAGGAAAAATATTTTTGAGAATAGCCTGTAATCCGTAATCTTCCCGATCATCCGGGTCCTTATCCATTTGCAGGAACTTTTCATACGATTGTCTCTGCATGGATATCAGATGAGGCGGCTCAATAACGCTCGCCACCGTGGCAAAATTCTTTCTAACTCGTTCCATATATTGTCCTCGAGGTTGCCTTAAGATCGTTTACCGTAATCTACAACTGTCTGACAGTTAAATGTCATATTATTTATGAAGCGGAAAATAAATCAGGGAGTAAAAAAAGGGGAAAAAGCGATTGTTTGAATAAATTCTATACAGATTCCTGAAAAAATAAAGAGAAGAAACAATAACTCGAACAGTGCATAGCATCATGTTGTCAACCATAGGGGGTAAAAGTACCTTTGGGTGTAACCATCAAACGGTCGAGATCTAACGTATTGTAATTATTAATTTATTGTTCAAACATCCAGCAGTATATCAGAAACGCAACACGCTACGTAGCAAGGCTCGTAGCGTGTGCGTCTTCTCTATGTTGTTGATTGGCACTCAACAACTGTAAGCATTCATTTACTTGATCTCAACAGTACCGCCCACTGCTTCAATCTTTGCCTTGATGTCAGCTGCTTCATCTTTGGAGACACCTTCCTTCAGAGGCTGCGGGGCCTCTTCCACCAGTGTTTTGGCTTCTTTTAAGCCAAGATTGGTAATAGCTCTGACTTCTTTGATGACCTTAATTTTCTGGTCTCCGGCGCTGGCTAGAATGACATCAAACTCAGTCTTCTCTTCTGCTGGAGCAGCGGCATCACCGGCAGCAACTCCTGCAGCGGCAACAGCCACGGGAGCAGCTGCTGAAACTCCGAATTTCTCCTCGAGCTCTTTGATCAGGGTTGAAAGCTCAAGTACGGACATGTTGGAAATAAACTCGATTACATCTTCTTTTGTAACAGCCATTATTTTTTACCTCTTGTCTTGAAATTATTTTTGTGTCAGCGAAGATGACACTTAGTTGTCAGCCTTTTCCTTTTGCTCTTTAATTGCTTGCAACCCATACAAAAATGCTCGTGGTACTCCGGAAAGTACACGAACGAAACTTGTGGGTACATTGTTGAGCACTGAAAGAAATTGTCCAAGCAGAACTTCTTTGGCAGGAAGTTTCGAAAGGGCAACCAGCTGATCCACACTCAACTTTTCTCCTTCAAGAGCGGCGCACCGAATCTGGAATTTCTGATAATCCTCTGCGAATTTTGCGACCACCTTCGCAGGTCCGACAGGATCACCGTAGGCCATAATAAGGGCTGTCGTGCCAGTGAAATCATCACTGAGCATTGCATTATCAGTTTCGGTAACTGCTCTCTTAAGAAGAGTATTTTTTGCAACACGAATTTCAGAGTCACATTTCCGCAATTCAATGCGGATCTGCTGCATCTCTGAAACCGTCAATCCACAATAGTCTGTTACTACAGCGAACTTTGCGCGGTTAAGCGACTCGTGGAGTTCAGCGACTATTGCCGATTTTTCATCACGGTTCAAAGCACTCCTCCTTATGGGTTAAATATTCAAAAATTGAAACAGCAGTTACAAAAGATAACACATTAGGTCATGTTTCATTCGGTAACGAAACAACTCTGTCTCGGCAGGTTGGTGGAAATCCACCGATTAAACTTCCGTGCCTGCTGTCTCCGACTATAAAATCCATCTGAAAACCAGATGGATTTTCCAAACATCTATTTTATAAGGTTCCTTACATCTAAGGGATCAATTTTAAACCCCGGCCCCATTGTCGAAGAAAGGGCAATGGATCTCAAATATATCCCCTTGCTGGTCGACGGTTTTAATTGAACGATTTTCTCCATAAAAGCCAGAGTATTAGCGAGAAGCTTTTCTTCGCCGAAGGACACTTTTCCCAGGCCCGCATGAATAATCCCTGCCTTGTCCACTCTAAAGTCAACCTTACCGCTTTTAATATCTTTTACGATATTGGCGACATCAAAAGTAACCGTTCCCAGTTTAGCATTGGGCATCAGGTTTCTCGGCCCCAGAATACGACCTATTTTTCCTACAGTTCCCATCATGTCGGGAGTTGCAACTGTTTTGTCGAATTCAAGCCATCCTCCTTGAATCTTTTCCACCAACTCATCGGCTCCGACGTAATCCGCCCCAGCCTCTTTGGCTTCAATTTCTTTGGCTCCCTTGGCAAAAACTAAGACCCTTACGACCTTACCGTTCCCGTGAGGGAGGACGACGGAAGATCTGATCATCTGATCTGCATGACGAGGATCCACTCCCAACTTGACAGCTATATCAAATGTCTCATCAAATTTTGCATATACCGATTGAAGAACATTTTTTACCCCTTCTTCCAATGAATACAGCTTCGTCCTATCGGCATTTTTCACTGCATTTTTAAATTTTTTTCCATGCTTCGGCATGTCAGCCTCCTACGCTTCAAGCATTGCCCCGCTTGATAGTAGTAAAATTTGAAGTGTTAATCTACAACCGTAATTCCAGCACTCCTTGCCGTACCTTCAACGATACGCATAGCGCTTTCGATATCATACGCATTGAGGTCAGGGAGTTTAATCTCAGCTATCTCCCTAATTTTATCGCGGCCTATCTCAGCAACACGCTGGATCTTAGGATTACCTGAACCCTTTTGAATTCCTGCAGCTTTAAGCAACAAAACCGATGCTGGCGGGGTTTTAGTAATAAAAGTAAAAGACCTGTCCTGATAAACCGTGATGACAACAGGAACAATCGTATCGCCCAATGATTGGGTTTTCGCATTAAACGCCTTACAAAATTCCATAATGTTGACACCCTGCTGACCCAATGCAGGTCCAACAGGCGGCGATGGATTTGCCTTACCGGCTGGAATCTGTAATTTAACATATGCCGTAATTTTCTTGGCCATTGCTCACTCCGATTGACAGATTTATAAAACAATAATATATTTTTTTGCCGGCTTAATGCAGGTATACCGTCGATTGTAATTCAGATTTTCATTGTGGGTATCATGTGTTCGATACCTGAACATACTCAAGTTCTACTGGAGTTTCTCTTCCAAATATTGAAACCAAAACCCGAACTCTTCCTTTTTCAGGATAAACCTCGTCCACAACCCCCTGAAAGTTGGCAAAAGGTCCGTCAATAACCCGAACCACTTCTCCAACATCGAAGATAACCTTTGGACGGGGACGTTCGGATCCATCTTGGATACGCCCAATTATTTTTGCTGCATCCTCGTCCGACAGGGGCACCGGATTTTTGTCGTCGCCGACAAACCCCACAACTCTTGGCATATTTTCGTGAATTGTATGCCACGTCTGATCGTTCAGTTCCATACTAACAAGCATGTATCCAGGGAAAAATCTTCTCGAAGAAGTTTTTCTTGCACCTTTGATCATCTCGACCACCTGCTCGGTGGGGACAAGAATCTCACCGAATAATTCTTCTTGTCCTTCTTTTCGAATCCGTTCTTCAAGGGTTGCCTTGACTTTATCTTCAAAGCCTGAATGTACTTGCAATATGTACCATTGTCTTGCCATGGGTTGATTTGACCTAGTTTAAGTAGTTATATGTAAGCAATTTCTTCCCTAACCGTCAAACACCACTGCATATCTACAGGGAAGGTGTAACATGGCCTTCACTTCATAAAGGTTGAAATGATCTTCCCAAGCAACATGTCAACCGACCCCAAATAGGCTGCAATTATTAAAGATAACACAACAACGATCCCGGTAAGGCTCAGGGTGACTTTTCTGTCAGGCCAAACAATCTTTGTAAATTCAACCTTTACCTCTTCGACAAACTTTTTAATCTGTCCCGGAGAAAATCCTGTGGTTTCTTCTTTAGTTATCGCACCGTTTTTTTTGGGTTTTGCTTTATTTGCCATGCCTATTTCACTTTGTCATTTGCGAAAAATGAACTCCACAGATCAAATCTCAACGATGCAGAGGTATTTACTTTGATTCAGCCACACCGACATTCATTATTATCCGTTACTTAAAGCTTGCACCCTGCACCAACGAAACACTCTTAGCAACATGGCAGGCCAGGAGGGACTCGAACCCCCAACATCCGGATTTGGAGTCCGGCACTCTACCATTAGAGCTACTGGCCTGTCATTTAGAGCTATTTGGTTTCCTTATGCGGCGTATGAGTTTTGCAAAAAGCACAATATTTCTTGAATTCCAGCTTATTCGGTGTGTTTTTCTTGTTCTTCGTCGTCGTATAATTCCGACGTTTACACGTCCCGCACGCTAGAGTAATTATATCTCTCATCCCGGTCCTTCCTTCAACAAAAAATTACCCGGCTCCCTTGGAGGGGAGCAGGGTAATTAAATTATAGGCAACAATAATTACTGAATAATTTCACTGATAACACCAGCTCCTACCGTACGACCGCCTTCACGGATGGCAAATCGCAGTCCCACATCCATCGCAATCGGTGTAATCAGTTCGGCGCTGATCGAAACGTTGTCGCCGGGCATTACCATCTCTACGCCCTCGGGTAACGTCACAACTCCCGTCACATCTGTGGTCCGGAAATAAAACTGCGGGCGATACCCATTGAAGAACGGCGTGTGACGCCCTCCCTCTTCCTTGCCCAGTATATAACATTCAGCCTTGAACTTCGTGTGCGGGGTAATCGATCCGGGTGCTG
>JBJKQT010000238.1:0-3007 GCA_046705065.1 Desulfocapsaceae bacterium | reverse complement strand
CGATAAGAACAACCCGAACCAGCAAACGCAGCCCGAGCTGCAGGGGCGAAGCGTTATGAATGCCGTTATCTGCCCAGGTTTTTACTGATGAGTGGTTGATGAGACGAGAAGAAACTTTTATTTTCATTGTATTTCCAGTCTATTATATCGTTGGGTTTGTCTGCCTTGGTTTTTGCAAGTCAGCCTTGTCGTTATAACACCATCAGGCCGGTTTATCGTAGTGTGCGTGCGAGTCGTTAAAGGAGGATAGGGTGAGAAAACCTGCGTTGGGTTTTTATACAAGCAATCGATCCTGCTGCTGCGGTCTGTTTTGAATAGTACGTACTTGATTTTTTTCTCCGCGATGCGAGCTTTTAAAGAAAAGGCTGCCGGATGCGCGGTATTTTCTTCTTAACAACCGTTTTTCGGGAGCCAACTAATATAAAAAAATGGCCTCGCATTTTTAGCTGCCGGTTTCTGAGGAGCGGCCGTCATCACCAAAAAGCAAGGAAAGGCGGATCTGTCGATCTATTTGCCGGATTTCATTCTGGCATTATCTGGAAAGTTATTTATCGTTTTGTTAAGGATTGCGGTGGGCGAAAATGTTGTCAACAATTTTTGTCGTCCCGACGAAAAAAATTGAACGGAGGATCGGACCGACCCATCAAAAATAGACCTTTGCCGAGGCCGTCGAGAAAAAAATAGTGCCGCGAAAAAGGTAATCGACTCTTGCATTTGTGACATATTTGTGACGATAATACTAAAAAGGATAGAAGAATCTAAACATTACCTTCTGGAGGAGGTCGTAATGGCACAAGGCAAAATTACAACACTTCATCAACATATTACTGCGGTAAAGAAGGGTGAACGTGCCTTTGAAAATGCCTTCCAGGGCGTGAGCAGGATGATCCTGGAACAGGATATCGACAAAGTGATGGTCAATGGAAAAACAACCTTTGATTTCAAGATATTCCGCGAGGGGAAGAAGCATATCGTCGGTATGTATGATGAAATCAACTCTTTTGTCTCTTTTGTCAAAGATGCCTCTGAGGGAGGATCCTCTAAGGAGATGGCTTTTGTCCTCGTTGGTGAGCCGGGAAACGGCAAGACCTTTCTGGTGGAGTATCTGTGCTTCATGTATCGGAATTTTCTCTCCAAGCCTGAAAATCGAAAATACACTTTCCGTTTTATCGATCTCGATAAAATCGGCAACTACGGTCATATCAAGTCCGCGGAGTCTCAGACCTATGAAGACCCGATGATCCTGGCTATGAATACCCACGAAGATTTTAACTCTTCAAAGGAGTATCTGGTCAGGCGCTATCGTCTCTCCGATGCAGAAATTGCCAGGTGGTATGAAAATTACCGTCCACTTGGGGCATGCTCCTCGTATATCTGGAATGATATCAGAACGTTTACCGATGGAAACCTGGAAGAGATGCTGAAGTTCATCGAAATCGCACCGGTTCCGCTTACCGAGAGTCTGGGAACCGTCACCGGAAAGTATCCGGCCAAGGACAAAATCACCTCTTCGGCTGTCGATCTTCTTGGTGAGGAATCCATCCAGCGCCTCTTGCATATCACCGATACCAACAATCCATACCGGTTCGACCTACGCCGTGGCGCGCTTGCAAGGGTCGCTGGAGGGGGGATCCACTTCAGCGACGAGATTTATAAGAACAAAAAGGATTTGGTTCAGGTCTATCTTGGCATTATCCAAAACCGGACCATTGAGATCGACGGGTATAAATGGCCCATTGATACGCTGATCATTGCCACAAGCAACAACTCGGAATTCAACAGATTTCTTGCTGAGAAAGAGGAGGCGCCGATCATCGACCGTTGCCGCATCTGTTATGTTTCGCATAACACGAACTATAAGCTGCAGAAACAATTGACGTCGTACGCCATCGGCAACGAGGCAAAAACGACTCTTACGGGAAACGTGATGCATCAGGATCCGAATTTGAATTATGCAGCCTCCGTTGCCGTGGTTTTGACTCGTCTGCCCCGCTCGGAAAAACTGACGGCGATCGAGACGATGAAGCTCGCCGCAGGTGAGGTTGCAGGAGAAAAGAGTATCAAAACATTGTCTGAGGTTATCGACACCTTGAATCAGGATCCGGATATCACGAAACGTTTCGGCCAAAAAGGACTCGGCCAGCGAAATCTCGGGCGATCCATGCAGCTGATGCTGGAAAACTCGGGGACCAACGAAGGCAGATGCATGTTTGCCTACGATGTCTTCCGGGCACTGGAAAGGGTCATTCTCGATTATGTTCCGGAGGCCAATGATCGGGCAAAATTCCTCGATGATTTGAGAACATCGCGCGGCCTCTATCGGGAACGGATCATGACGGAAATGTTCAACGCTTATATGGATGAACCGTTGGCAATCCGTAAAGATGTGATGCATTACGTCAATATGATAATCGGCATCGACGCGGAAAATCTGGGGGCCGACAAAATGTGGAAGTACAAAAACCCGCAAACCGGGGAACTTCTGGCCCTGAAAATCGATGAACGCTATATCGATTCCATCGAGGATCGCTTGGGGTTGAAAACCAGAGAGCAGAAAGAATCGTTTAGAACCTCGATCCGCAAAATATACGGGCAGAAGATGTCGGTGGATCCGGACTATGATTTCATGGACAACCTTGAACTGGTTAAAGCAGTGACCGATGTCCGTCTGAAATCAGATATCGCCGGAGCAGGGAGCCTCATAGGGGCTCTGGCCAACAGAACCAATGAAGAAAATCAGAAACTTTACGACCGGATGATCGAAACCATGCTCAACAAATTGGGCTATTGCACCACCTGTGCTCAGAAAACCATCGAATATTTCTGTACCCAGGTAGATGAAAACTGATTGCTCCAAAGGGGTTGATGGCAACACAGATGCAGGAGAAATCAAGAACCAATGAGAAGTCGCCATGATGCAAAAATTGCAGGCCATCTATAAGCACCTGAAAGAAAAAGGATTGACGCCTGAGCAGGAGCGGAAGATTAAATTTGAATTGGATTTGGC
>JBJKQT010000237.1:0-3099 GCA_046705065.1 Desulfocapsaceae bacterium | reverse complement strand
GGCGATAAGGCAGCTATGGCGTTGATCCCTTCCTCACCATTTTCGGCGGTGAGAACTTCATATTGGTCGCCAAATGTTCGCTGAAAGGCGTAACGGACTGATTTTTCGTCATCAACGATGAGCAGTTTTATCATAGGGCAAGATTAAAATAAGCGAAGTTCCTTTATTCACTTGGGAATCGATTTCGAGACGGCCTCCGTGTTGACGGGCAATATTCCATGCTACTGTAAGACCCATCCCGGTACCTTCCTCCTTCGTAGTGAAAAACGGATCAAAAATATTTTTGAGGTGTTCCGGGGCTATCCCGCAGCCGGTATCAGAAAAAACACAATAAATTTCGTTTTCTCTCATACTGGTGGTAATCGTCAAAACACCTCCATTGGGCATTGCCTGGAGAGCATTGAGAATTCCATTTAAAAATATCTGCTTGATCGAAGAAGTGTCAAGCTGTAAAGGGGGAAGGTCGAGGGTCAGATCCGTTTCAAGCCGGATACCTGATTTCTCGATTTTGGTTCGGGTGATGGCCACAACATCCAATATAATCTGATTGATATCCGTTGTCTTAAATCTCAGTTCCGAGGGCCTTGCTCCTTGTAGAAAACGGCTGACCGTAAGATCGATTCGATCCAATTCCTCAATGATCACCTCTATGTCCTCTTTACAGGGAGGTTCTTCCTCTTCAATGGCCCGTTGCATCAGCATTTTGATAGAGGTGAGGGGGTTTTTGATTTCATGAGCAAGACCCGTGGAAAATTCACCCAAAGCATAAAGTTTTTCCGTTCTGACCAAATTTTCCTGGGCAGCCTTTATCGTATTAATTTGTTTATGGATGCGGTCTGACATTCTGTTAAAGGTCATTCCAAGTTGCCGGATTTCACCAACACCGCCTGCAGGAATTTCCTGACCCAGATCGCCCTCCCCCATGCGCCGAGCGGCTGTATTGATTAACAATACGGGATGAATGAGTATTCGTGCGATCCAGAGAGCGGCCAATATGCCTAAAAAGGAGATTACCGTTACTGCAAGCCATACCTTTTGCCGGGCCGAGGTGAGGGTATCTCTAAGTGGCTGTACGGAAACGCCGAGTCGAAGATAGCCGACAAGCTCCGTCTTATGGGCAAGTATGGGCATCAGAAAATCAACAGGTTTTCCCGCCGACTGTTTTTCAAGATTTAGATCGAAACGGGTGACCTTGGGAGGGGGATCCGGCAACACCTTGATTTCGCTGTTTAATGAGGGTTTTTGCTCTGAGAGCAGGAGTTCCCCATTTTTATTATAGATGATTCCGTAAACCAGGATGGAATCGGGGACATTCAGATAAGATTGGATCAGAGTATACAGGGTGAATTTTTCTTCATAGAGAAGGGGTTCTATGGCCTGACCGGCCATAATTTCCCCCAACTGTCTTGCTCGTATCCGAAGATCGCGTTCAAGGGTGATTTTCTCGTCGCGCAGTATAAGTGAGGCGATGGTGCCAGCTGTCAGCATAATGACCAGCACGATGGAGAGCGATAATCGAAGAGCTATCCGATCATACCATCGGACACCCATTTGCCCCTTTGAAGGAGAACTACTCATTCGCTGACGTATTCAATAGAAACGCGGAACGATACAGTGCCGGGTCCGGCAGCGTGAAACCATCCATTCCGAGTTGCTTCAGGACATTTTGTCCCATGGGATCTTTTGCCATATTTAATAAGACCTGCTGAAGATCGGCTCGAAGTTTTTGGTCGATATTTGGGGAGACTACTACCGGCGGCATTCCAAATTCCCCTGACTTTTCTATGATTTTGAGTTTAATGGCGGAAGGATTTTGAGCAATAACCAAAGCATTGAAAATCAAGCTGTCCACCGCAGCACCATCTGCAACACCTGTTGCGACAGCCTCAATGGATTTATCATGGCTTTCCGTAAAAAAGTCCTGCTTGAAAAAATTCTTTTTCTGGTATCCCATTTGGCTGATTCTGTATGTGGGATAGAGATAGCCTGTCAGGGAAAGAGGATCGGCATACGCAAAAATGCCTCCCTGTAAGTCAGCCAACGAATGCGCTTTGCTATCCTTGCGAACAACAATATATGAGCGATAGTAGGTATGGTCGTTTATGACGGGAACAGCCAGAAGCTCAAGACCAAAGCGCCGGGCACCTGCGACATACCCTCCGGTACAGGTGAAAGCCATTTGAATATTGTCCTGGGCGAGCAGATCGTTGATCTCTTCATAGGTTCGACGTTGTTTTAATTGAACGGGTCGATGGAGTTTATCCGCTAAATATGATTCTAATTCAGAGAAGTGCACCAGGGTGCGGGCGGGTGAGGTCATTGCCGAAACGGCAAAATAGAACGTTTGTGGGGAAAGCTGCCTTTGTGCTTGAGCATTCCCGCAAAAAAGAAGGAGTAAGGTCAGGCTACTCAACAAGAGAGCATTTTTTGTCTTACGCGAGTGAATTGAGTGAGATGACATGAGGATTGCTATAAGAGGATTATGTTCCATGCAAATTGAGTTGACTCCTCCCTGCTCGTAAAAAATTTATGTATGCTTCGTCCCCCGCTGATAGCCCCTTTAAAATACTACTTTGTATCTTTTACAAACTCCGTCTTTGTGCTAAAAAACGGCCATTCAGTGACCCACGTTTCCAAAAGCCTTCAAAAAACAAATACTTTTTTTAAAAACTGCTTGCAACCTAAAAAGTTTATGACGTGTTTGTACCTGATGATGCGAGAGCTGTATATCATGATATGTGCGAATCGTATTGTGCAAAAGAGGTCCGGGGAAAGATCAAATCATTCTCTAAGGAAATTTCTCTTGACATTAACGCTTGGTCGTTTTACCATATATGCAATACTGGAGACACGCATGAACGAAAAGGAAAAAGCCCTTATAGAGGCAAAAGCCAATATTTTAAAGGCGCTTGGCCACCCTACCCGATTGTGGATGGCTGAACAACTTGCTGGCGGCGAGAAGTGCGTCTGTGAGCTGGGAGAGAACATTGACGCGGATTTCTCAACGGTCTCGAAACATCTGACGGTCCTCAAACAGGCCGGAGTGGTGATCGATGAAAAACGTGGCAAGCAGGTGTATTACCGCCTGAAGGTTCCCTG
>JBJKQT010000236.1:0-3174 GCA_046705065.1 Desulfocapsaceae bacterium | reverse complement strand
CTGCGGCCGCTAAGCCTATTTGAGTGATTTTACAAAATCAATAATTTTATTTGTGCCCTGAATGTCCCCCATGGCCATAATGTGAATGCCGTCTATAAAGGGATGAACTTTCGTGAGAAAAGAACTTATTATGTCAAAACCGCTAGCCCCGTCATTTTCCATTCGTTCGATTATTTCTTCTGGCACATCGATGCCTTGAACATTTTTGCTTACAAATTTAGCCATTTTAACGCTCTTTAACGGCATAAGTCCTATAAGGATGGGTTTTTCCAAATATTTGGCTTTTTCCAAAAAATTGATGGTCCGGCCGGCATCATATACAACTTGGGTCTGGAAGAAATCGGCACCAGCCTTTATTTTCCTAGCCATGCGATCTATTTCATGATCAAGGTTCTTAGCCGTTGGCGTCGCTGTGCATGACACCATAAAATCAGTATGCCCACCGAATTCTTTGCCGTTAAAATCTAAACCCTGATTCATTTTTTTTATCAATTCGATCAGTTCCAAAGTATTGTAATCATAGACTGCCTTGGAAGGAAAAGGACCGTGCTTTGGCGGATCACCGGTTGTTACCAATAAATGTCTGATGCCTTGAGCATGGGCACCGAGAAGATCAGCCTGAGTGCCAAGCAGACTTCTATCTCTGCAAGTGAAGTGGGGAATAGCTGCTACGTTTAAATGCTGTTGTATCAGGCAAGACATCGCGATGGAATTGATCCGCAGGTTTCCCATCGGGCAGTCGTGGACATTGATTCCATCGAGAGGAAGATAATCTTTGGCTTTTTCGAGCGAATCTGTTGCTAAAACCCCTTTTACTGGTCCTAGTTCAGTGGTGACTACAAAATCATTGCCAAGTTTTTCATTAAGAGCCATTGCATTTCCTTTGTGTAGAAGTAATGATATGTATTCAGGTGCGACTCCTCCAGCTACTTTATCGAACCGTTCTTTGCAACAGAGCCTCCGCAATCATCCCTTATTTTGATGTGATCTTGCCATTGGCGATACGGGAGAAATTCCGAAACGGGCATTTTCTTTTTCTTGGCGGATAGCACGGGCTCTCGAGAATGCCTTTCTTCTCCCGTGCTTGTTGATGGACACACTTGTCTTCCCCTGTTTTCCATCTTCTTTTACCCAGCTGACCTCATAGCGATTCAGCCTGCTGTTCAAACAGACGCCAACCACTCCTGTGTTGGAAGTGCTGACCGTCACCATGTGCCTATCAGTGCGAACTTTACCGACCTTCTTCTCGGTTTTGTTCCTCCAGGCTAACGCTGACAAGAGACTTGAATATTTGCCCCCACATTTTTTATCGGCGAAGAATTTCGAGTAGGTCTTGCCTAAAAATCTCACGCGGACATACCAGCCATGATTGTGTTTTGCTTCTTGATCGATTCGGGCAATATCTTTATGTTTTCCCGGAATGTTTTCTTCGTGCATATTGAAGCTCCTTTTTCTTGAAATGACCATTATGCTGAATTCTACCTATTGTCCAAAGGTATCTTTAGGTCAGTAGGATACTAAGCTGAGTCCAATTTTAAAACGAATCTTTGCCGCATTTAACGCCGCAACTTGATTAGAAATTCAATGCAGTCCCAGCTGCTACTTTTAGCAATTCAAACAATATCGTTTATTGCTATTCTTCTCGCGGATCATGTTGGTCTGGCTTTATAATTTCACTCTTGTGCTTAAACAAAAGATGGCTAACATTCTTTTGTGCACTCCCAATGAGAGGCCTTGCACATTCCGATGGTGTACCTGTCCCGGTAAGGGGTTTTTCCTGCCGGGACAGTCCTTACAGTGAGCGATATTCATGGATTCCGGAACAGCGAAAGACAACCCAGGATGGTTAGCTGATGGCCCCTTGCCTTCGTGATCCTTTACCTGATAGTTATATTCAATGATTATCGTGAATTGGCTTAAATAGTATTGTCTCACAGGGTCATGGCTAATTTCGAAACTCTTTCATGGCCTCTTTCAATTCTTTTCCAACCCTAAAATAAGGCTTTTTTTTAGGCTTCACTTGAGCCACCCCTCCGGTCCTCGGGTTTCTACCTCGATATCCATCATAGCTTCTAATTGTTAAGCTGCCGAAGCCTCTGATTTCAACAGCCTCACCGGATACCAAAGCGGAGGTCATTGAATCTAGAATGGTGCTGACAATGCTGGAGGCAATGGATTCCGACAGATTTAACTCACGAGATAGCTCTTTTATCAATTGGGATTTGGTCATCATGCCCTCTCAAGGTTGATGATGTCTTAAGAATTACCAGGAAAATCAATACTCACGATATGGTAACTCTTTTATGTTAAAAAGAAAGATAGAAAATATCAGCGATTAAAAGTTGAGTATGAGGTTTCAGATGCGTTGGAACAGAAATATTAAATAGGCTTTAGACCCTGCCTCATTTGCCGGATCGCATGACAGTCACAACTCGCAGTTTGCAACTTTTTCGAGCGATAAAAATGCATGCCTTCCAATCCAATTTATTCACTCAATCACGTCTGACATAGAATAGTTAGGATTTATTTTGGGTCACCTCCAGCAATCTCTTCCCATCGTCTCGCAGGCTCCCGTCTGGTGCGACATGTCGATATAGAGTTTGCCTGGTAATCCCCAGTTCATGACATAAATCACCCACCTTGGTTTCCAGCTGCCCCATGGCCGCCATGGCAAGCCGAAGTTTCGGTGCCGTCATTTTATAAGGTGCGCCACCGGCCCTCCCTCTGGCACGAGCCGAAGCCAGCCCAGCCTTTGTCCGCTCAGAGATGAGTTCGCGCTCGAACTCTGCAAGGGCGGCAAATATTCCGAATACCAGTTTGCCGGCTGGGGTTGTGGTATCAATTGAAGCCCCGTGTCCGGACAGGACTTTAAACCCAACCCCTCGTTCCTCCAGATCATGGACTGTATTTACCAGGTGCCTGAGATTTCGCCCAAGCCGATCAAGCTTCCAGACTACCAGTACGTCTGCCTTCCTTAAGGCCTTCAATGCCGCATCCAAGCCAGGCCGAGCGTCACGTTTTCCTGAGGCCCGATCTTCATAGATATGGTTTTCGTCTACCCCTGCTGCGATGAGTGCGTCATGTTGAAGGCTTGTAGTCTGAGAACCATCCGTTTTTGAAACCCGCATATACCCAATCAACATATGTCACCTAAACGATCGATTATGTGACATC
>JBJKQT010000235.1:0-12457 GCA_046705065.1 Desulfocapsaceae bacterium | reverse complement strand
GGGTTTTCATAAAACGGCATTTCCAGTTGTTCAAATGGATCTTCTCTGTGATACAGTCTATTAGAGTTCTTTCTATTTTTAGGATCAATCGCAATAGAGAAACCAAAAACGTCTGCGACGTTTGACTCCAGCCCCTTGCGAACCTCATGGTTTATCTACTTAAACCATAGGGAAAGAAGCGGAATGTTCCCTTTCGCCACAACCATCATCTTTTTTGAGGAGAAAAGCCATGGCGAATAACAATGACGTTGAAATCACCAGAGGAATGCAGCGGTATATTGATCAAAACAACAAATATCTGGCAGATCGCGATCGATATATCCACAAGGTGGTAAAAAGATGGAAATTCGACACCATCGCGGTGCATGGTCTCTATTCGGTTACCGATGCGATCCAGGATTACCAGGGATCGATCATCGAACCGATTTTCATGTCTACATCCCAGGCCTACACCGATTCCGATGAGATGGCCGCGGCACTGGCCTACAAAATCCCCACCTGGTGCTATTCCCGAATCGCCAATCCGTCAACCTACTATTACGAATGGACTCTGGCCTTGTTGGAAGGGTACGGATATTCGGGTGAGACCTCCTGCTGTTCCACCTCATCCGGCATGGCTGCGATCATGACTGCGGTACAACCGTTTCTGCAGGTCAAAAAAAAGGCCGGGGAACCCTGCAACTTCGTGGCCACCGCCCAATGCTATGGAGGCACCTTCCAGCAGTTCACGGTCCGTTTCATGCAGCAGCGAAATATCGAGTGCCGCTGGGTTCAGAACGCCACGAATCTGGATGAATGGGCATCAAAAATCGATAAAAATACCCGGTTTCTGTACGGAGAGCTTCCCAGCAACCCGCAGCAGGGTTTCTTCGACATCCAAGCAGTGGCCGACCTTGCCCACAGTCACTCACTGCCCCTGATCTGCGACTCCACGATCGCCACTCCGGCCTTGCTCAGACCCCTTTGCCATGGCGCCGACATCGTCGTGCAATCGGTCACCAAGAGCCTTACCAGCAGCGGGTTCGGGATTTGCGGTGCCGTCATCGCCCGCAAGAACCTCGTCTGCAACATCGACGACGACCAGCTCAAAGACGATTTTTCGCTCTCCATCAAGTACCTGCAAAACCGTGACTTCGGACCGAATCTGCATCCCATGCAGGCTGTTATGAGTCTCAACGATATGCGAACCCTGCGGTCGAAGATGGATCTGATGAGCCGCAACACAATGAAAGTCGCCCGGTTCCTGGAGGAACATTCCCAGGTCGAACGCGTCGAATACCTGGGATTGCCGAACCATAAGCACCATGACCTGGCCAGCCGCTATATGTGGCTCGTGGATTCGGAATTCGACGAGCAGTACGGCAAACCGGTGAATCGATACGGCCATCTGATGTCGTTCTGCATAAAAGGCGGTGCCGCCAAGGCGCGATCCTTCTTCGACAATCTGCAACGGATTTGGAGGGCCACGGACCTTGGACGGATCAAAAGCGTGGCAACCATCCCCGCCATTTCAACCCACCAGCAACAGGGAAAAGCAGGGCGGGATTTGGCAGGCATTCCCCCAAATATGGTTCGCCTCTGTGTCGGTGCCGAGCATCCCGACGATATCATTGCCGACCTGGAGCAGGCTCTGGAGAAGATCAGCTCATAGGCTATGCGAACAGGAACGTCTCCTCTCCACATACCGGAAGGTGATTCATCATCTAATCGCCTGCAGGGTTGGCTGCCGGTCCGTACCCACCGCCACCCGGGGTCTTAATGATAAACACATCGCCCGGCAAGAGCTCGATTTCGTCGTTGCCATGCAGATGGACAAGGGATCCGTCTGCACGCAAGACGCTGTTTTCGCCCCTCTTTCCCGCCTCTCCGCCTAAAAGGCCATACGGTTCGGTCTCCCTGTGCGAAGAAAGGATCGTCGCCGTCACGGGTTCCATAAATCGAATCTTTCTCACGACTCCGTCACCGCCGCACTGTCTGCCGATGCCTCCCGAACCTGTGCGAATGGCAAACGAATCCACCCGCACGGGAAAACGCCACTCGACCACCTCGGGATCGGTCATGCGGGTATTGGTCATGTGGCTGTGTACGGCACTCGTCCCCGGATGATCCGAACCGGCACCGGTTCCGCCGCAAATGGTTTCGTAGTTCTGGAAACGGGCGTTGCCGTAGACGAAGTTGTTCATAGTCCCTTGAGAAGAGGCAAGCACGCCCAGTGCCCCGAAAAGCGCATCGGTTACTGCTTGCGATACCTCGGTATTGCCGGCGATGACCGCCGCCGGATATTCCGGGCTGATCATGGTTTTGGTCGGGATAATGAGTCTCAGCGGCTTCATACACCCCTGATTCAACGGAATGGCATCGGCAACGAGTGTCCGGAAGACATAGAGAACGGCCGCCTTGCAGACCGCCGTGGGGGCGTTGTAATTCCCCTTGTTTTGTGGCGAAGTGCCGGTGAAATCGATCACAGCCTCGCGCTTGGTTTTGTCCACCGAGATCGCGACCTGGATCTTGCAGCCGCCGTCCATTGGATAAATGAATTTTCCGTCCTGCAATACATCCAAAACCTTGCGCACAGACTCTTCGGCATTGTCCTGCACATGCTGCATATAGGCATGGACAACATCGATGCCGAAGGTGGCGGTCATCTTTTTAAGCTCTCTGACACCGGTCTCGTTGGCGGCTATCTGGGCTGTGAGATCAGCCATATTCTGGTCGACATTGCGGCAGGGATACTGACCGGAGGCAAGGAGGCCACGTGCCTCCCGCTCCCTGAGCACGCCCTCTTCCACCAACAGGAAATTGTCGATCAATACTCCCTCCTCCTCGATACGGTGGCTGTCCGGAGGGGAAGATCCGGGGGTCCGGCCGCCGATATCTGCATGATGTCCACGGGAGCCGACAAAAAACAGGATCTCCCTCCCATCCTTCGAGAAAACGGGTGTGATTACGGTAACATCCGGCAGATGGGTTCCGCCGTTATACGGAGCGTTCAGCATATAGACATTGCCGGGTCGCATGCCGGTTGGGTTTTCCCTGATCACCGTACTGACCGCCTCGCCCATGGACCCGAGGTGCACCGGAACATGGGGGGCGTTGGCAATGAGATTTCCTTCCGGATCAAAAAGTGCGCATGAGAAATCCAGCCGCTCCTTAATGTTCACCGAATAAGCGGTATTGGCCAGCGTGGCCCCCATCTGCTCGGCAATGGACATGAAGAGATTATTGAAAACCTCAAGCATCACCGGATCGGCCGACGTCCCCACAGCCATTGTCTGAGGGCGGGCTTCATGGCGTTCGAGGATAAGGTTGTCGTGCCCGTCGACCCATGCCATCCATCCCTTTTCCACCACCACCGTACCTGTCTTTTCGATGATGACGGCAGGCCCGGGAATCCGGCAGCCGGGCACGACATCTTCTCTAAAGAAGAGCGGGACATCGCATGGCATTCCGCCGCTTACCATGACAACCATTGTCCGACAGATTGGTTCGTACACCTCGGTTGGAGCCGGACGTGTCTTGTCCGCAACCCTCTCAAGGGTGCCGACGGCCTCCACCGACACCGCTTCAACAACCAGCCTCCTTTCCCGGGAAATAAAGCCGAAACGTTGCCTGTGCGCCTGCTCAAAGGCGTCAATCATGTCCTGATAGCCGCCCACATCAACAAGCAAAGCGGTATCCGTCCCTTCATAACGCAGATGAGCCTTGGTGATAACGGAAATCCATTCCCTTTCAATTCCTTGGGAAAACAACTCGTCCTCAGCCTCGCGACCTATAACACGGGAGGCCTCTTCCATTTTCAGCAACGCAGAGGTATCGAAAACGTATTCCAGATGCCTCTCCCTAAGCGCCCTGATATCGGCAAGTCCCATGCCGTACGCCGACAAAACTCCCGCAAACGGGTGAAGAAGGACTCTTTTCATCCCCAAGGCATCGGCGACAAGACAGGCATGCTGACCGCCTGCACCGCCGAAACAGTTGAGTGTATAGTCGGTGACGTCGTACCCTCGCTGCACCGAAACCTTTTTTATGGCGTTGGCCATATTTTCGACCGCTATCCGCAAAAATCCCTCGGCCACCGTCTCGGGACTCTGCTCGTCAAACCCCGTTTCTTTTGCGATGGTCTTTGCAAGCATGAGAAACCGGTCCCGGACGACTTCGGCATCCAGGGGCTGGTCGGCGTCAGGTCCGAAGACATGGGGAAAATAGTCGGGCTGGATTTTTCCGAGCATGACGTTGCAGTCGGTTACCGTCAAAGGTCCGCCCCGCCGGTAACAGGCAGGACCCGGATCGGCGCCCGCAGACTGTGGCCCGACACGGTATCTGCTGCCGTCAAAAAAGAGGATGGAGCCGCCGCCTGCAGCCACGGTATGAATATGCATCATCGGAGCGCGCATGCGGATTCCCGCCACCGTCGTTTCGAAGCTTCGTTCGTATTCGCCGTTGTAGTGTGCGACATCGGTTGAAGTTCCGCCCATGTCGAAGCCGATCAGTTTGGTAAAACCGGCCATGGTCCCGGTTTTGACCATGCCGACAACGCCACCTGCCGGTCCTGAAAATATGGCGTCCTTGCCCTGAAAAAGTCTGGCATCGGTAAGTCCGCCGTTGGACTGCATAAACATCAGTTTCGGACCATTATCTTCCGTCGCGCCCAACTGATCGGCCACCTGATCCACATACCGCCTGAGAATGGGCGAAAGATACGCATCAGCCACAGTGGTGTCCCCGCGGGAAACCAGTTTCATCAAGGGGCTGACCCGATGGCCGACTGAGATCTGCGTAAAACCGATCTTCCGGGCAATACTCTCCGCCTTGCGTTCATGCGCAGGAAATCGATAACCGTGCATAAACGAGATAGCCACCGCCCTGATCCCCCGGGCATAAGCCTCGGCCATCCCATCGGCTGCGGCCTTCTCATCAAACTCCTGGATGACCTCTCCCTGCGCCGAGACCCGCTCGGGAACCTCGAGAACCTCCTCGTATAACATTTCAGGCAGAACGATATGGCGGGCAAACAGCTCGGGGCGGTTCTGGTAACCGATCCTCAGGGCATCTCCGAATCCCTTACTGGTGACCAGAAGAGTCCGGTCTCCCTTGCGCTCCAGTAGAGCATTGGTGGCTACGGTGGTTCCCATTTTGACTGCTCCGACAACACCTTCAGGCATCGGCTCCCCACTCTTGCAACCAAGCACGTCGCGTATCCCCTGAACAGCGGCATCACGATACTTTTCCGGATTTTCCGAGAGCAGCTTATGGGTGATCAGGCTGCCGTCTGGTTTTTTAGCAACGATATCGGTGAATGTCCCCCCCCGATCAATCCATATCTGCCACTGTTTCATTGTTCTCCCCTCAATGAGCCCCTAGCATAATATGCTGAAACTTCGATATATTTAAGATTGAATATATAAAATTACATCGGATAATGATTTTTTATCGACAAAATGTCGTTATTGTGAAATAGTTGCAAGGAAGAAGGAAAAAGTCAATACCATTATTTGCCAAGCCGTCTTTCCGGCTATACTGGAATCATCGTTACCGTTTAGTCCGTGTTATTCATGCTGGTCAGGAGTTGACTCCAGAGTGGAGTTATTGAGAATAATTCAGCACATTGGGAGGAAAACAGAATGAACCTACGAGGAAAAATATCGGTCACATTTGTTTCACTGGTTATCGGATTGGTCATGGCCTGGGGGGCAAAGGCCGCCACAACCTGGGATATGCCGACACCGTATCCGGACAAGACATTTCATACTCAAAACATCATGATGTTCGCCGATGATGTGGCAAAAGCCACCGGAGGCGCTCTGCAGATAAAAGTCCATTCCGCCGGCTCCTTGTTCAAGCACTCTGAAATAAAAAACGCTGTCAGGGGAGGCCAAGTTCCCATCGGAGAGTTCTTTCTTTCCACGCTGTCCAATGAAAATCCTGTCTTCGGTGCCGATTCCCTGCCGTTTTTGGCGACCAATTACGACGAAGCCAAAAAGTTATGGGACGCGCAACGGCCGATTATCACCAAGCTGCTCGAAAAACAAGGGTTGATGCCTCTTTTCTCCGTACCCTGGCCCCCGCAGGGACTGTATACCAAAAAGGCCATCAACACGGTTGATGATCTGAAAGGGATCAAATTCAGGGCGTATAACGCCACCTTGGAGCTCTTCGCCAATAAAATCGGGGCCGCACCTACCCAGGTTGAAGTTCCCGATATTCCCCAGGCATTTGCCACAGGACAAGTTGAGGCAATGATCACGTCACCATCCACAGGGGCAAATTCCAAAGCATGGGATTTCGTCAATTATTATACGGACATTCAGGCGTGGCTACCGAAAAACATCGTTGTCGTCAACAAACGGGCTTTCCGGAAGCTTGACAAAAAGGCACAGCAGGCAGTCCTTGCAGCAGCCCAAAAAGCCGAGTCCAGAGGATGGGAGATGAGCAAAAAGGAAACAGCTGAGAAAACAGCCATTCTCAAAGCAAACGGGATGAAGGTGGTCACTCCCAGCCCCGAGCTCATGGCCGGTCTGAAAAATGTCGGAAAGGAAATCCTTGTCGACTGGCAAAAGACTGCCGGACCCGAAGGAGCAGAATTGCTCAAGGCCTACCAAGGCAAGTAACAAAGGATCGCCTTACAGGAAAACGAGCAATCACCAAACGGAGGCGGCATCATGCGCAAATACTTGGACGGTCTTTATTTGTTGGGTTGCTGGCTTGCAGCGGGCTGCCTCTGTCTCATCTGCCTGCTGGTCGTCTCTCAAGTCGCCTTGAATCTGGTGGATAGAGTGAGCATGCTCATCCGGGGAAGTGCCATCGGGCTCACTATTCCATCCTATGCCGATTTTACGGGATTTCTGCTGGCAGCCGCCTCCTTTTTGTCCCTTGCCTACACACTGCGCCAAGGCGGGCATATCCGCGTCGTCCTGCTCATCGACCGTCTGCCGAAAAGCCTTAAAAGGATCGCCGAGATCTGGTGCACCGGTGCCTGCTTGGCGATCTCATTGTATTTTTCCTGGTATACGGCGAGCCTTACCCATGAATCCTATGTCTATCATGATCTCTCTTCAGGGATGATCGCCGTACCGCTCTGGATTCCGCAGGCAGCCATGCTGTTTGGTCTTATTCTGCTTTGTCTGGCACTTGTAGACGAACTGGTAATGATTTTAGCCCACAAGACGCCTTCCTACCTGCGTGGCGGGGAAGGCTTGCTGGTGGACGAACGAGTGGAGAAACAAGAGGAAGACATATGCACGAGGTAGAGTTAACCCTGTTTTTACTCTTCGTTTTATTCGCCCTGCTGGGGAGCGGCATCTGGGTCGCCTTTTCGCTCATGGCCGTGGGCATGGCCGGAATGGCCCTCTTCTCCGATGCACCGCTGGGCGACGTGCTGGCCACCACCGTTTGGGGGGCAAGCAACGGCTGGGCGCTGGCTGCATTGCCTCTTTTCATCTGGATGGGCGAGATACTCTTTCGAACTCAGCTCGCAGAAGACATGTTTGCAGGACTCTCTCCGTGGCTGACTCGTCTGCCCGGCCGGCTGCTTCATGTCAATATCCTTGGATGCGGTATTTTTGCCGCCGTTTCAGGATCTTCCGCTGCAACGGCGGCTACCATCGGCAAGATGTCCATACCGGAGCTTGCCCGGCGCCGATACCCGGAAAAGATGATGATCGGGACCCTTGCCGGATCGGCCACCTTGGGGCTGCTCATTCCGCCTTCCATTATTCTGATCGTTTACGGCGTGGCAACCGAACAGTCCATCGCCCGCCTTTTCATCGCCGGCATCCTCCCGGGCTGCTTGCTGATCACCCTGTTCATGGGATACGTTGTCATCTGGTCCCTTTTCCATCCCGACACGATCCCCGCAGGCGAGGCAGCCGTATCCTTTAAAGAAAAGCTGGTCAGATCCCGGCGGCTCATGCCGGTTCTTCTGCTCATTGCAGGCGTTATCGGCTCCATCTACTCCGGCATCGCTTCTCCCACTGATGCGGCGGCCGTAGGCGTGTTCCTGACCCTGCTCCTCTCATGGTATTCCGGCTCTTTGAACACAAAGACCTTCATCGACGCGTTGATCGGGGCAACCAAAACCTCCTGCATGATCGCGTTCATTCTTGCCGGTGCAGCTTTTCTGACGGTGGCCATGGGCTTCACCGGCATCCCGAAGATGCTGGCGGAATGGATCGGCGGAATGCGTCTATCACCCTATGCGTTGCTTGCGGCGCTGACTCTGTTTTTTATTATCATGGGATGCTTTCTGGACGGTATTTCCGTCGTCGTGCTGACCACCTCGGTGATCATGCCCATGATCGATAAGGCCGGAATTGATCCGCTCTGGTTCGGGATATTCCTGGTCTTTGTTGTGGAAATGGCCCAGATCACTCCGCCTGTTGGCTTCAATCTATTTGTAATTCAAGGTCTTACCGGGCTCGACATCTTAAAAGTGGCGTACGCCGCACTTCCCTTTTTTCTTTTGCTGATGATAGGCCTGGCGATCATCGTGGCCTTCCCCCAGATCGTAACCGTCTTGCCAAATTTGATGTAAATATTTCGAAAAACCGCTTACCCCCAATGTAGCATCGGTATCTTCTTCGAGATTACAACGAGGAGGCGGCTCGAGAGGCTTGATCGTAGAGTCCCGACATCAGCCGGAGAAGCGCCGCGGCTTGGCTTACCTCCTCCCCCTCTTTATCAAGGCTCCTGTAAGCGGATGTCAGGCATTTCTCACGTATCTCGCGATAACGAGTGCAGGCTTTTTTGCCCTCGTCGGTGGTACAGTAGAAAATTTCCTTTCCGTGCTTTTCCCTTTTGACGAGTTCCGCTTTGACGAGTTTCTTCAATGAATAATTGACAGTGTGTTGATCCTCGATATGGAGCACGAAACAGATGTCCACCAATCGTTTCTGACGATTTCGGTGATTGACATTATGCAGGACCAGGACATCCAGTGGACTGAAATCCGCATAGCCGGCGGCATGCATACAACGAATCATCCAACGGGAAAAGGCGTTATATGAGGTAATCATGCCGTACTCGAACTCGCTGAGCGGCCAGGTGTCCGGAGAAGTCAAATGCTCCGAAGAAACGATGGGAGCAAAGGGGTGTGGATCGGGTAATGGCTTGTCTTCTTTCATTTTTTTCTCTTGGATGGGAATATTTACAAAGACACTCTCGCAGAGTGGGAGGAACCAGCCCCAATCAAATTACATCCTGTTGGTGATCGTCATTCTATTTTTCCGAAAAGCCTTCCACCATCCGAGTGATTTGGAAATAATTGGAAAAGGCACCCCGATTGACAAAGACATAATTATACCGTGCCCGCGACAGATTGGTAATCGCATCCAGCAAATCCGATTCCCGCTGGAGGCCTTCGTTGTATTTTAGTTGGGTCACCCGCAGATTCTCCTGCGCATGCTTGATATTCTCCTGGGCCACGCTGATATTATCCAAGCTGACTTTGTAATCGATATAAAGGTTTTTGAGCTGGGTTTTCAGCGTATTTTCCATCTCCAGCAGATCATACCGGAGCCCTCTAACCTCCAACACCGCCTTGCCGACTTCGGATTCTGTGGCACGACCGTTAAAAAGGTTTATTGAGGCAACAACCTGAGTCCTTAACTCCTCGCCCTGGCTGCCGATATCGCCGGTGCCGTTTATATAGGCATTATCATATTTCGAGTAGCTTTCCGTAAAATCAACGCGTGGGTAATACCCGCTTTTTGCTATTTCAACCTGCAGCTTGGCGGCCTCGGCCGCGCCCCTTAATGCCTTGAGTTCGCTTCTGTTGGCAAGCATCAGTTTTTCGCTTTGGGCCGGATCCCCATATGCGGGCTGCTCTTTGAAATCCTTGAAGGTTAACTCGTTCAATGTGATAGGAGCATTCACCTCGCTTGCCAACAGAGATACGCTTTTTTCCAGATCGGCTCTGGCCTGCTTCACAGTGATATCGGCATTATCGAGATCGACTTTGAATTTTAACAGCTCGTTTCTGTCAATCAGCCCCACCGCCAGCCGGTTTTCGCCGTCCGTATACAGTTTTTTCAAGGTCTTATAGGCATCCTCCGCGACCTTCAAATTCGCTTTGAGCTCATATACATCCAGATAACGAAGGGCCACATTAAGTTGGATATCCTGGCGAATTCCGAGGAGTTTGTCCGCTTCGACCTTCCGCAGGACCTCAGCCGATTTAATGGCGTATTTATCTTTGAAGCCGGCAAAGAGATTCATGCTCACCGCGCCGGAGAGGACACTGTTGTCTCTGTCTTCTCCGGACAAGGTTTGATGATTGAGCGAGTTGGTGGTGTACGACAAATCCACGGACGGATAGTAGCCGCTTTTGGCCGTGGTTATATCTTTTTCGCTTTTTTCGAGATTAACGACATATCGTCTCACCAATTGCCGGTTTTCCAGGGCCATCTTTTGCATCTGGTCAAGCTCCAGCGCATACCCGGTTTGGGCGATAAAGATGAACGCGATCACAAAACTCCATAGCTTCATAGTTTCCACTCCTGTATCTCCAGGGATTGCCACATCACTGCCTACACGCCGGCAACTTTTCCATATTGATGAAATCATGTCAAGAAACTCCTCGCCCCGAGGAAAACAACTCTGTTACAAATAGTCATTCCCTGGCAAACTGGCAACTCCAGTATTGCGATATGATATCATTTTATGATAGCGTTGTGTTTCGATGATGATTAAAATTCCACGAATGATTTTTGTCTTTTAGTCTTTCAATTTTTTGGAGGTCTTATGCGACGGCTCATACTGCTTGTCACACTTTTGCTGGTTCCATTGACGATCCCCGGCTGTGGATATAACACGTTGCAGATAAAGGAGGAGGCGGTGAACAAGGCCTGGGCCGATATCGAAGCCAACCTGCAACGACGTGCCGACCTAATCCCCAATCTGGTCGAGACCGTAAAGGGATATGCCAAACACGAAAATGAGACCCTGACACAGGTGACCGAGGCCCGTTCCAAGGCATCCTCCATTCAGCTTTCAGCAAAAGATCTCAGCAATCCTCAGGCTATGCAACAGATGCAGGCAGCTCAGGCAGGTCTTTCCTCGGCCCTGTCACGGTTGATGGTAGTCGTTGAGAGATATCCCGACCTGAAGGCCAATCAGAATTTCCAAGATCTCCAGAACCAGCTCGAAGGCACCGAGAACCGGATCAATGTCGCCCGTCAGCGCTACAATAAGGCGGTGGAAGACTTCAATGCATCCATCCGCACCCTGCCGCAAAGCATTACCAATAGTCTGCTGCTTCATTTGAAGCCCAAACAGTATTTCAAGGCAGAGCCGGGGGCAGCCAAAGCTCCGCAGGTAAAATTCAATTGACCATGGGCGTTTTTTAATGATTTCCCGTCTGCATGGAAAAAGACGTATCGTTTTTTGGCTTGTCTGCCTCTGTGTGATACTTCTGCCGTTTCGATCTGCTTACGCCCTCGATGTTCCGGCCCTGAAGGACCGGGTCAACGACTACGCGCATCTGCTATCGCCGGCCACGATAGCGCAACTGGACAATTCTCTGAAGTATTTTGAGCAACAGGAATCGACCCAGATCGTTGTGTTGACGGTGCCGACCCTTTCCGGTGACAGCCTGGACGACTTCTCGATTCGGGTTGCAGACAAATGGAAGATAGGCCAAAAGGGCCTCGATAATGGAGCTATCCTTCTGATTGCCAAAAAAGAAAGAAAACTGCGCATAGAGGTCGGCTACGGGCTTGAAGGCAAACTCACCGATTTGGTCAGCGGCAGGATCATCAGAAACGTGATTCTTCCCTGGTTTAAGCAGGGCAATTTCGACCAGGGAGTGTTGGACGGGGTGGCCGCCATGATGGCGGTGGTGAAAGGAGAGTATAAAGGCAAGGCCGTTCACCCCGTTCGAAAAAAATCAGCGAACAACCTATTGGCCGCAATCGTTCCCCTTGTGATATTTTTCAGCTTTCTCGGGACCATATTAAATAGAAAACAAGTTGCAGCCGGTCTAGTCGGCGCCGTTGGAAGCCCCCTTCTCGGCACCTTCTTCCTGGGTTTTAGCTGGGCGACTCTTCTCGTTTTGATTATTGTCGGCTTCTTTGGTGGTTTTGCCGCTTCGGCCATGCAGACGACAGGCGGCGGCCGCGGAGGCGGTGGAGGATTTTTTCTCGGACCAGGCGGAGGCTTCGGTGGCGGCTCCTTCGGAGGAGGCGGTTTCGGAGGGTTCAGCGGCGGAGGAGGCGGTTTCGGAGGAGGCGGCGCCTCGGGAGGGTGGTGATCCTATGCAGACAGCAGCAGAAAAATTCCTGACCCCGGAGGAGAGGGAAAAGGTAACCCAGGCCGTCCGTCAGGCTGAAGGCCTCACCTCCGGAGAGATCGTTCCCATGATTGTCTCGTCAAGCTACAGCTATCCTCTGGCTTCGGTTTGGGGCGCGGTCTTTTTGGCATTTCCCCTGTCCTTGCTCCTTGCCCGGCCTGTGGCCTCGTATTT
>JBJKQT010000234.1:0-9708 GCA_046705065.1 Desulfocapsaceae bacterium | reverse complement strand
TTTTTCGGTGGTCATAGCGAAGAGGCCCCACCCGTTCCCATTCCGAACACGGTAGTTAAGCTCTTCTGCGCCGATGGTACTGCATGGGTGACTGTGTGGGAGAGTAGGTCGCCGCCGAATCCTCTTCTAAGCCCGGTCAAGCTCCGCTTGGCCGGGCTTCTTTTTTTGCACTGTGAAAACAGAACCTGAGGAGAAGCGGCTTAAGAAGATTTCACCAAGATGCCTTCTTATCAACAGTGTCGCGTACCAATCGTTGGGCCCCTTCCTCTGCCCCAGCAACCATCTTTTGTCCTCTATCCTATTTGAATCTAATTCCAGCCTTTTTCTTTGCCTCGAGTTTTGCGCTTGTTCCGCGATTCTGGGAAATCTCCGTTAAACTGTTTCTCCATTGCATTCATCTTAATGAAGATGTAAACAGCCTTTATAATTTTTTATGCTCAGTGTGAGTTTCCATGCAAACGAAAAAGCTCGAGGCCGATGAGCCTTCTTCTCCATCTTACTGCCTTGCAACCAACAAGGTTTTCTGCAATTTCTGCCCCGGCTATTGCTGCTATCGGACTAAAGGTGCAACCCTTTATATTACAGCGGAAGATATAAATCGGATTGCAAGATACTTCGAGATAACCGACGGGCAGGTTCGAAAACAGTTCATGGAGGGAAAAAATACATTTAAAACCAGGGAGGATGGTTCTTGTCTCTTTCTTTCCGACAAGCGTTTCAGCAGACGTTGCACCATCCATCTTGCCCGGCCTAAGCAATGCAGAGACTTCCCTTACAATTCGCCCTGCCCTTATTTAGAACGGCTGGATCTCCTTGAGCTGATTGAACCACTGGTTATGAAAAGCCTTGGCTTAGATGCCCTCGGTATCGAGGGCGACGACGCCAAGGAGTAGAAAACTTTTTTTTAATTTCTATAAATTTAGTTTTTCCAATACGCTATTCACCTTGTCTTCAATACTTTGAAAACGGTCTACCCGTGTTCCCAATTTTATGGTTGTCGTTATCCGGGGAGCTCCCATCTGGTGTATCATCTCATGACATTCCTTTACGGCTTCAAATACCGTATCCCATTCCCCTTCAATGTTGGTTCCATATGCATGGAGCTGTGTTTTGAGACCGGCCTTTTGCAAAATGTCCTGGCAAGCAACCACATACTTAGAAACCGAAACTCCGACACCCATGGGCACTACACAAAGATCCATTATAACATTCATTTGTCATCTCCCTTCATACTTTGGGCTTGCTTGATAATTCCCCGGTAAACGACTATTTTCTGTCTGCCTCTTTTCAGTATAAGCATATTTGTTGCGAACTCAAAAAGTTATCCCGATCCATTTCTTGTTCAGGATAGAAATCATAAATAGACGTTTGCCTGCTGTAGGATGTTTTTTTAACTCTTCTAAACCTTTCGAATATTTTATTTTCTTCCTTCATCTCCCTTACCCATTCGATAGACCTCTTTGAATTTATCGGGCTCTATATTGCAAGGAATCAGTTCAATTATGTGTATATGCTTGATTATAAAACTTTTTCAGAGTATCCTAGAAAACGTAAAAACTCTGTTTTTTCCTTTCCAGAAAACAAAAATGTTTTTGACAATCGAAAGCTGAAGACATACCCTATTCAATAAATTAATTAAATTCTTTCACATTAGTTTTTTATAATTACACAAAAAAATGAGACTTCGGCATGAAAAAAACAGTGATTCTCATACTTGCGATTCTCGCTTTTTCCATCTGCTCAACAAAGGCCGGAGCAGAAGAATCGAGCACTAATTCAGGCGTACCAAAAATCTGGACCGCGAAAAATGCTGTAGCCTTTGCATTGAAAAACAATCCGGACAGTCGGATCGCTTTGAAAAGAATCGCCTCAGCAAAAGCGCTGATAACCAGTGCCCGGTCCCGTTTTGTTCCGGAGATCAACCTGGGCAGCGAATACAGCCAAACCGACAACCCAATGTATTCATTTGGCAATATTCTCAACCAGGGTGAATTCAACAACCGGATCGATTTCAACGATCCTGGTAGAACGGATAACCTCGATTTTAAAATTCAAGCACAGTATCGGCTCTACAACGGCGGGCGCGACAAGGCAAATCTCGATGCGGCAGAAGCAGGCGAAAAAAGTGCCTTTGCCAATTTATCAGCGGTACGCCATCAGCTCGGTTTTGAAGTCGTTCGTCTGTTTCTGACCATCTCCGAACAAACCGAGACGGTTACCGCACGCAAATCGGCCCTTGATGCAATTCATGCCTCTGTCAAAGTGGCCAAGGCCAGATATGAAGAAGGCACCCTTTTGAAAGCCGACCTCTTGAGCCTCGAAGCTCAAGAAGCTGCAAGCAGCGAAGATCTCATTCAAGCCCGCCACAACCTGGACCTGTCCAAACGTGGTTTTTTGAATCTGCTGGGATTGCAGACAGGTGAAGTCAGTATCGATATGAAGGATCACTTCGACCAGCCGCTGCCCGCAAGTTACAACTATAGCCATCGCCCAGAACTCCGAGCCCTTGCCAACGCCATTCGTGCTGCTGAAGCCGCATTGCGGAGTGCCAAGGGAGGACGGTTCCCCACCTTGGATGGCTTTGCCAGCTATCAAGTGGACAAAGGCACAGTCCTCGGCGGTTCCGGCGATTCATGGATGGGAGGCGTTCGCGCAAACTTCACCTTGTTTGATGGAAAACGAACAACAGCAGGGATAGAAAAGGCATCGGCGTATTTGTCCGAACTCAAAGAAAAGAAAGTCAAAACGGAGCTGGCGTTAAACCTCGAACTCCAGAAAGCCCTGCTTGAATACAAACAGTCACAGGAAAGACTTTCCGTAACCGAAAAAATGGTGCGTGTCGCTGAAGAAAGTGCCCGGCTCAACAGGATACGCTTTCAGGAGGGCGTCGTACTCTCTACAGAATTGATAGATGCTGAAAAGCGCCTGACCGATGCCCGAGTCCGACAATCAGCCGCCAAGATGATGCATCAGACGGCAATAGCCAACCTGCGCAGGACCGTCGGATTGCCCCAGTTCGATCAGACCATGAATGACCAACAGGAGAAAGAGTAATGAGAAGATCTATTATTACGCACTCGGCAGGATGCTTGCTTGTGCTGTGCATTTTTGCCCTATCCTTGTCAGGCTGCAAGGACGAAGAAGCGATAAAAAAGGATGCTCATAGCCTTGCCGCCGCTTCAGTACAAGCTATCACGATTAAACCTGAGAAATCGACTTCTTACATGGAAACAATGGGGACGGTTCAAGCAGCCGACACTGCGGTGATCGCCGCACGAATCAGCGGCCACATCACTGAGCTGCCGGTTGTTCTCGGTTCCAAAGTGAACAAAGGCGATTTATTGGTGAAAATAAATGCCGCCGAAATATCCGCCCAACTTCTCCAGGCCAAGGCCCAGCTCGCCCAGGCCGACAGAAACCTCAATAGGGAAAGAAATCTCTTGAAAAAAGGTGCCTCCACTCCCGAAACGGTGAAGGCATTGGAGGATACCCATCGCATTGCGTCCGCCTCCCTGCACGAAGTACAGACCATGCTCGACTATGCTACGATAACTGCTCCGTTTACGGGAATCATCACCAAAAAGAACGTCAACATCGGCGACCTTGCCGCCCCGGGAAAACCGTTAATGGAGCTTGAAGACGAGACGGACCTGCAACTAGTTGCAAATATTCCAGAAACTATGATTTTGAAAATTCACGTCGGTGATACTCTCCCGGTTTCGGTACCTGCAGCAGGCTTCTCTTCCAGTGGCAGTGTCAAGGAAATCTCTCCGGCCGCAGATCCTTTATCCCGCACGGCCCCAATCAAGTTGTCTCTGCCCGCCAACCCTAATCTCCGGTCGGGACAGTTCGCGAGAGTCTCTCTTCCGGAGCGTTCCATAGAGGCAATCTATATTCCGCAATCGGCTCTTTTAGCCTTCGGCCAAATGGAACGGGTTTTCACCGTCAGCGATGCAAAAGCACGGCTGCGTTTGGTCCGGACAGGAGCTGTCGAAAACGGCAAAGTGGAAATATTGGCTGGAATTGGACCGGGAGATCAGGTGATCACACAAGGCAACAAGGACCTGACCGACGGACAGTCTGTGACCGTAACCAAATAAGAAAGTGCAGAGATGAAATCCGAGAACACCCCCAAGACCGGGTTTGCCGGCTTGATCGCGTCGATGTTTGTCAATTCAAAGCTGACCCCGCTTGCCATTATTGCCTCTCTTCTGCTGGGCGTCATGGCCATCATCGTCCTGCCCCGGGAAGAAGAGCCGCAGATCAAAGTCCCGATGATAGATGTGATGGTCACCATGCCCGGGGCAACTCCCAAAGAGGTCGAGGAACGCCTGACCATTCCCATGGAGAAGCTTCTGTATGAATTGCCTGGAGTCGAATATATCTACTCCACCTCCATGACGGGCAAAAGTCTGTTGATCGTCAGATTCTATGTCGGATACAATCTCGAGGACGCCATTGTCACCTTAAATCAGAAATTGGCGATGAATTACGACCGAATTCCCCATTCGGTCTCCCGCCCGCTGATCAAACCTCACACCATTGATGACGTGCCGATCCTTGCCTTAACCTTTCATGGAAAAAATTACGATCATTATACATTGCGGCGATTGGCCGCCCAGGTGGACGATTCGGTAAAAAATATCCACGATGTCTCCGAGACGACCCTGATCGGAGGGACGAAACGGCAAGTCCGGATTCTTTTTGACCCACTCCTGCTTTCTTCCAGAAATCTGACCGTTGATGATCTGGTAACCCACTTAAAAGAGGCCAACCTGCAGTCCTTCTCGGGCACGCTTGAGTCAAACAACCGTGAAATTCAACTCCAAACAGGAATCTTTCTGTCCAACGCTAAAGAAATAGGCCAGGTTGTGGTCGGTGTCTACGGAGGCAAACCCGTCTATCTGAACGAAGTGGCCAAAGTCATAGACGGCCCCGAAGAACCGAACAACTATGTCCTTTTCGGAACTGCGAAAAAAGCGGAAAAAGAAGCTGCCGTAACGCTTTCCATAGCCAAACGACCGGGATCCAATGCCGTAAATGTCGTGGATTCCGTTCTTAAAAAGGTGAACGACCTGAAAGGAACCTTGATTCCATCAGACCTCAAGGTCACGGTGACCCGTAACTACGGCCTCACGGCAGCCGAGAAATCCAACGAACTCCTCTTTCACATGGGCATTGCCATCTTCGGCGTTGCCCTGCTGATACTCCTTTTCCTGGGTTGGAGGGAATCCATTGTCGTTTTACTGGCCATACCATCAACGCTTGCTTTGACATTGCTCGTCTTCTATCTTTACGGATACACCTTGAATCGGATTACGCTGTTTGCCCTGATTTTCTCCATCGGCATCCTAGTTGATGATGCCATCGTCGTTGTCGAGAATATCGTACGTCATCTGCGTCTACCCGAAAATTTTGGACGCCCCGTGACGAGAGTGGCCGTAGAAGCTGTATCGGAAGTAGGAAATCCTACAATCCTTGCAACGTGGGCGGTGATTGCGGCCATTTTGCCCATGGCCTTCGTAGGCGGCCTGATGGGGCCGTATATGCGGCCCATTCCCATTGGTTCTTCCGCGGCAATGATTTTTTCCCTCTTTATCGCCTTTACTGTGACACCCTATGCAGCAGCGCGAGTTCTGAAACAGGGCCATCTCCATTCCGGCAGCAGCGAAGAAAAGACGCCGGACGATTTTTTCACCAGACTCTACCATCGGGTCATGGATCCTTTGCTCTCCCACCGTTCCTGGCGATTGATCTTTTTCATAGTGATCGTCTCAATGCTGCTCCTCAGTTGCTCTTTGGTCATCCTCGGTCTCGTAAAGGTGAAAATGCTGCCTTTTGACAACAAAAGCGAGTTTCAGGTCATTCTCAACATGCCCGAAGGATCAACTCTGGAACAGACATCGAAGGTTGCCATGGAGATGGCGGAGAATATCAGCCACGATCCGACGGTCGTCAATTATCAGATCTATGCAGGCACCGCCGCGCCTTATAATTTCAACGGTCTCGTCCGCCATTATTTCCTGCGTAGAGGCCCGACTGTTGCAGATATCCAGGTAAATCTCAAGCCTAAGGATCAGCGTAGCGTTCAAAGCCACGACATCGCTAAACGCATTAGGCCGGTTGTCGCGGCAATTGCAAAAAAATACGGAGCTGCCGTAGCCGTTGCCGAAGTGCCCCCCGGTCCGCCGGTACTGGAAACTCTTGTTGCCGAAATCTACGGTCCCACGGATGCAGACAGAGTCAAGCTGGCTCGAAAAGTCAAACATATCTTCGAAACAACGAAAGGAGTGGTCGATGTTGATTGGTACAGGGAAGCCGATCGTATGCGCCAGGTCATCACCGTTGATAAGGAGAAGGCTGCTCTGAACGGGATTTCAGAAGGCCAGATTACACGAACCATTCAGCTGGCAGTGTCAGGCTCTTCAATTGACCTCTTTCATCAGCCTTCGGACAAAGAAGAAATCAATATGGTCGTTGAACTGCCTCGGGCTCTGCGCGCCAGAGTAGATAGTCTACTCGATATTTCCCTGCGTCCTGAGATGAGACCCGACGCTCCGCTTGTTCCTTTGCGTGAACTGGTGCACATTAAAGAGATGCCTGTCGAACAACCGATTTATCGCAAGAATCTGCGATCCGTCATCTATGTTGTGGGAGATGTGTCAGGAGTGGTGGAAAGTCCCGTCTACGCCATTTTGGAAATGAACAAGCGGCTGGCAACCTTAAATGGCGAAAATTATGGCGGAAAACGGAAAGCCATTGAAATTTATAATCTTAACCAACCGTTCACTGAGTTCTCACCAAGCATCAAATGGGACGGCGAGTGGCATGTTACCATTGAGGTGTTTAGGGATCTCGGCCTCGCATTCTGTGTGGTCATGGTGTTGATTTATATGCTAATGGTCGGCTGGTTCAAGAATTACGTCACGCCTCTGGTGGTAATGGCAGCCATTCCCTTTTCTCTGATCGGTATCCTGCCTGCGCATTGGCTGCTGCACGCCTTTTTTACGGCAACATCAATGATCGGCTTTATGGCGGGAGCTGGAATAGTCGTTAGAAATTCTATTATTCTCGTTGATTTCATAGAGTTACGCAGAAAACAGGGCTTACCCCTAGCCGAAGCGGTTACGGAGGCAGGCGCCGTCCGTTTCCGCCCCATGCTGCTCACAGCTCTTGCCGTCGTCGTCGGTGCGTCGGTTATCCTTGCCGACCCGATCTTCCAAGGGCTCGCCATATCGCTGATGTTTGGCGAGATCGCCTCTTTGCTCATCAGCCGGATGGCGGTTCCGGTGCTTTACTTCATGGTCAAAAACCGCGCGGAAGCAAAATAAAAAAAGGGGAGCGATCCATTCGGACGCTCCCCTTCCCGACGTGTTCAATATGCTCAATATGAGTTACTGCGACATATCCTTTTCTTGGATTTGCCCGCCGGCGGTCGACGGAACTTCCGGAAGGTTGATATCCGATGTGGGTTCAGTCTGATTCTTCGGAGTCGCGGCTTCCCCTTCCGAAGGTTGTTTTCCCTCAGCAGCCTGAATTGCAGGGAGCAGCGTGGGATCCAGAGAATTTATCTCCATATCGACTCTCTTGATATTATCACGAACCTTGTCAGCGAAATCGATATTCGGATATTTAACCAAAATATCCTCAAGAAGTCGTCGCGATTCGATAAGAAGCTTCTTCTTACTGTCCAAATCCGAGGTCTTAGTGAAACGGATGAACAGCTCCGCCGCCTGCCGCCGTTCAGCCTTTGCGGCAATGGAGGATATCTCTTTGATTTTTTCCTGTGCCTTGGTAGCGTATTCAGTGTCCTGAAATCCTTCGAAAACCTTTACCGCATCATCAAATTTTCCCTCGTCAATCAAGGCCAATCCGTCATTCCACCGATGCTGCAATTCTTGCATCTTACCGATTTTGAGAGTCTCCCTCTGCACAGCGTCGGAAAGGGCCAATGCATCGTTTTTATCCCTGATTTTAAGGCGTTGATCAGGACTGATTATATCGTCGGGAATCGATTGCAATTTCTTTATCGCGTCGGAATACTGTTTATCCGCAGACAGCTTGTCCACCTCTGCCAAAACCCCGTTAAACCACGCATCCGCACGTTTCTGCGCATCAGCCTTCATCGTTGCAACGTTTTCGACAACCGGAGAATTCGGGTAGGCCTGCAAAAATTTATCGGCCTGCCAGACCAGTTTATAACCGTCTTGTTCCGGAATAAAGCCCATATAATTTCTTAGAATTCCCGAGTACTGGGTAAGTTCCGGACTGCTTTTATCCTCATGCGCCAGAATATTCAAATGGGTTTTCGACCACTTGTCAACGTTGCCGAGGTTTTGATATTCTTTAAGAATATCCGAATACTGCTGCTGGGCAGCAGGATAATTCCCGCCGGCGGTGTAAAGGTCCGCCAAGATCTTTCGCAGAGACAATAAATCCGTCCTCTGCTCGCGAGATGCAACAATCTGGTTCACTATCTGCTGATATACTTCAGCCGCTCTTTCCTCTTGGTGCAAAAACATCAATGCGTTCCCGTACAACACCTTGGTTTTGAGATTTATATTTCCAATCTGGGAATCCGGAATTTTGCTCCAGGTTTGAACCACATCTTCATATTGCTTATCATCCCAATGACGTTTGATCAAACTTTCCATCTGGGAAAGGTCCGTTGGTTGCTTCGCCTGCATTGCAGTTTTTTCCTGAGCCACCGCCAAAAGCCGACTGCACGCTCCCTCCATGAAGTCAATATCGCTTCGCTGAAGTTCCAGAATATCAACGGCATTGATAATCGGGGGAGAGGAGGAGTTGAGTTGCTGTATCCTGTCGTGCATATTGGTATATCCGTTCAATACTTTTTGGATATCCTGGAAACAGTTCACCATTTTTTCCGTGTCTTCTTGATTGAGATTCAAGATCGCGGACTGATTCTGAAGAGCTCTCCATTCATCGAGTTTTTTATTGTATTCCTCGATTCGCCTATTGATGAAGGTACTTGACGGCAAAAGGAACTGGACTTTATTGCTGATCGACTCCGGAGTTTGCTCCATCGGAGTTTGTTGTCCATTTGTACTGTAAGCAGGTTTTCCGGCCCGCTCCTCGCCGGTTATGTCGCCGAACGGTTCCGTCGTCGGTCTTGATCGCTCAACCTGTGAAGGTTTCGGTGGTGCAGGAGCTCTGAGAGAGGGCGCACATCCTGCAGCGACAAGGGCCGATAGCGTAACAGCTACAATATATTTTTTTGAAATCATGTCACTTCCCATCTGGAATATTGAATGTCTTACTGCTCTACATCCTCAACAAACCGGGCTCCCATCTCATATTCGCCGGGAGTCTCAGGACTTTCTAAACACCACATCACAGATCCGATCACTTCAATCAAACTGCTCCCAGGCTTATTCCAAATTACTGTCAGTTCCTGACCCCATTCTTCGGAATCCAGCTTGATATATATCTTTGTATTCTTTTTAATAGGTTCATTGGCTGAGATACGCATGCCTCCCAAGCTGTAATCCACCAGGGTTCCCTCTTGTTCATGCCCAGGTTTTTCTTTCGATTCGACAACTTGAAAATGAACGATGCTCTGCTTACGCTTCCTTTTATATTTTCGCCTGTCGTCTGTTCCCATTTCATCCCCTATAACCAACTAAATCAGCAAACCTCTCTTGCCAAGCCTGATTCCCAAAAAACTTCAAGGCAAAGCGTCATTAA
>JBJKQT010000233.1:0-3683 GCA_046705065.1 Desulfocapsaceae bacterium | reverse complement strand
GCTTGTTCTTTGCTCATTTTTCAAATATTCTGTTAGGCGATAAAATTCTTTTTTTCTTAAATGGTTGGCTGCGATTCTGAAACATCGATCGCTATCTAATGCGTTCTATGGGATTGATCGATCAAATGGCTGTATTTTTTTGTAGGCAGTTTGGAGGATAGGATTTTCAATAAAATCTTATCCTCGGGACGGTAAACTTTATGTCTGTTGTAAAATTTATAGCATGCCTTGATTTTGAACGAAAATTCTCATATTGAAAAAAAGCTCCGTTGCAACTACGCCGAGGAGGAGAGTTATGACTTTGTCGGAACATTCTCTGACCACCATTGTTCCCTCCAATAAATTTTATCCGCCGCATATTGACGAATCGCACACCTTGCTGCGCACCTCTCTTCTTTCCAATAGATTGCCGCAGTACAAACCGACAAAGAAAATTATTCTGATCGAAGCACAGGCGGGTCAAGGAAAAACAACCCTTGCCTGCCAGTTCCTTAACCGTTCCCCCCAAAAATACATATGGTATCAGATCGGTCCCGAAGATTCCGACCCGGTCTTTTTCCTGGCAGCCCTTTTAGCCGACCTCGTCAACACATTCCCTGACTTCAATTCCCCGCAGCTCAAAGATATTTTCGAAAAAGGGTCGATCGGCCCGCTCGATCTTTACCGATGCGCCAATATTTTGTTAAGAGATTTAGACTCGTATTTGTTCAATGATATCTATATCTCTTTTGACGACCTCCATCTGCTTCCGTCTGATTCCATGTCGTACAAAATGCTTGAACATATATTGGACGAATCTCCACCAAAGCTGCACTTTATCCTTATCAGCCGGCATCCTGTTAATCTCAGGAGTAAGGTCCTGCGAAACGGTGCGGATATTTCTTATCTGAATACGCAGGATCTCTCCCTGGACAGTACGGAAATCGAAGATCTGTTCAATAACGTGCTTGCCAAGGCGGTTGACAGGCATGAAGCTCTGGAAATAGAGAGGCTTACCGGTGGTTGGATCATGGGAATCATACTTGCCTGCCATCCGGTTTCAGGTCGTGAACAATTCTGGAAACAGGATGCTCCACCCGTCTCAACCTCCTCTGAACATGGACATATGCTCGATTATTTCCAGGATGAGATCTTTGATCAAATACCGGAGTCACTCTATGCCTCTTTCCTTCAACTTTCGCTTCTAAATGACATTCCGGTGGAACTGGCAATTCAGATAACCGGCATTCAGGATATGGAGACAATCCTGGCGGGGATGACACATAAAAATTTTTTCGTCTACAGACTAGACGACGAATCCCGTTTTTTTCGTTTTCACCACTTTTTTCAGGAATTTTTGCAATTACGGGCGCAAAGAACCTTCAGTCATTCCGAGATCAGGGCGATTCATTCGGTCGAGGCGGATTATTACCTGAAAAGAAACATGCTGGAAAAAGCCTTGGCTTGCTACAAAAACGCATGCGATTACAAAATGATGGATACACTATTGAAACATCAAGGCATGCAACTCATTGAAAAAAACCGCACGTTGACAATATTGTCTCTTCTTCAAACTCTTCCCCAAGACATCCTTCTTCAATATAGCTGGCTCACATTATATGCCGGTCTTCTGCGGATTGACTTCGCTCCACAGGAGTTGCTTTTTTATTACGAGTCAGCTAGAGCCAGATTTATTGCCGAAGGAGATGAAACAGGCGAAGTCGTTGTTCTGGCACTGACTATTTACGCGCATTTCGCCATCTCCGGCCAATATAAAAAAGGCGCACAACTTCTGGAGCGAACCGAGGATCTTTTCAAGAAAATAGGCTCGACTCTGCCTGTGAACGAACGCATTATGGTAGCCAGAAATCTGGCGGCCGGATTTAACGTATTTGCTTTTAATATAAAAAAAGCTAAAGATTACGCGTCACTGGCAAATAATCTGGCTGTCGAACACGATAAGCGCAACTTCATTGCCTATACCCGATTCAATCTCAGCTATATTCTGTTGATGAGCGGTGATTTTGCCCTGGCTTCTCAGGAGGCTGAGAAAGGATTTTCCCTGGTCAACGATCCGCTGATTGCATTTACGAACAGGGCCCTGTTTCGAATAATGCACCTGTGCTACCTCTCCATGACAGGTGATTTTCGAAATTTTTTCCGGCAGCAGCAGTCATTTCAGGAGATACTCGATCAAGAGGTGCTCGGCCAAACGCTCGCGCCTCCCTACCTTTTCGTTTGGGGCTGCATTTGCTTAATTTCTCAAGGAGAAATCGATAAGGCCCAGGAATTTTTAAATCGTGGGGTTGATATTTCCATCACGGCCAGGACAGAACATATCCAAAGTCAGCTCTTGCAATGGCAAGCGTTTATTTATTCCATAAAGGGAGACAAAGACAAAGCCCGTTCAATCATAGAGGAAGCGGTTCGGCTGCGGGAGCTTGCCGGTGGCCCCTTCTTCCAGACCTTCCAGTTCATTCTTGTCGGAGCAATTTATACCAGGACAGGTGACGCTCTGTTGGCTGCGTCTTCCCTGGATAAAGGGATTGCATCGGCCGAATCGCTTCCGTGCCCCTATCTCTTCGTTTGCGGCTTATTGCACAGAGCTTATTTGAAACTGCTTTCATCTGAAAAAGCTTCTGCTCTTTTGGATCTGGCAAGCGCCTTGTCATTGATGAAAGAATACGGATACAGATATTTCTGGAGTTGGGATCCCGAGATGATGACGAGGCTGTTTAGCGAATGCGTAATAGAAAAGCTGGAGACGGAATTCGTCTCCACCCTGGCTAGGGAAAGATTGGGACTTGCCTTTTCAGACGATGGTGGCGTCATCCCCTTGCTGCAGATCTCACTGCTGGATAAGTTCTCAATCAGTCAGGATGAAAATCGAATTTTCAATTTAGACGATTTCACCGCCGCTCAAAGACAACTCCTTGGTCTGCTGTTGACCGCCAAAGGACAAAAGATAGATCAGGAAAAGGTGCAGCTGTACTTTTGGCCCGACAGCCCCCCTGAAAAAGCAAAAAGAAATTTTGACGTTCTCGTGGCACGCTTGAAAAAAAAGATTTCGGAACGCATCGCCGTTCCGGTACAGAACTATATCAGCATAAATAAAGGATTTTTGTGCCTTTATAATACTGAAACGGACTTTCTTAAGTTTATGGACACCTGCAGACATGCACTCGACCATAGTAGAAAAGATCAGTGGTGGCAGGCCGGCAATGACTTTCATGTGGCGCTGTGCCTCTGGAAAGGCAGTCTTCCGACGGATTCTTTTACCAACGAATATACCTCATCTCTGGATATCGTTCTCCTCGACATGTTCTCTGAAGCCTGCCTGACCTGGGCCGGCCATCTGGCGAAAACAAACCGGATGAATGAGGCCATACAGATAGTCGAAAAATTACTCCTGGCCAATCCTCTGGAAGAAAAGGCCGTTATTATGATCTGTAACCTCTATCTTCGAAACGGCATGCCGATCAAGGTCAAGCAGGTATTTGAACGGTACAGAACAGCATTGATCGAGATCGATTATACGGAAAGACAAGTAGAAGAAATCATAAACGAAGCCAAAGCATATATTAAAAAGTAATCCGACCTGCCAGGCAGGATGCGTATGATTTCCCATGGGAAATTAGGACCACGGGTGGATCTTACGTTTTTTGTTTCCCTCCTTCTTTTCAACGGACTGCATCCGCAGTTTT
>JBJKQT010000232.1:0-25948 GCA_046705065.1 Desulfocapsaceae bacterium | reverse complement strand
TCGCTGAAAGCGCCCGAACATCATGGGTTGCACCTCGGCCAGATGGCTGACCTGTTCGGCAATGGTCCAAAAGCCGGCGCCTCTTCGGATATCCAGCTTATCTTCAGGAATTGTCTTTATCAAACCGGCAAGCACGGCAGGGCTTTGCCTTAGCCCGTCCAAAATTTCCTGTATCTCCTTCATATTTTCCCTCTCATCTTATGGCTTTCAGTTACCGTAATACTGTCCGCAGGCAGGCCGCTCAGTTCAACAAGAGTATGCCGGACAGCCTGATTGTGAAAAAAATGGAGTGCTGTGGGATAGCTATACTGTTAAAAGCCGCTCATCGCTCTTCAGAATCTCGGTCAATGGGGCACCCCAGTATTTGACTTCGATATCAAGCCTCCGCAGATCGTCAGTAACCCCGAGCTGGTCTGCGCACGCCTTGCAGGCCGTCACAAAGACTCCCGCTTCCTGCGCTTTTTTGATCAACGCTTGGATTTTCGCATCCTTACTCACCAATTCGATGGTCGATCCCCAGACAATGAGGGTAACCTTCTCCCACCACCCGTGGATCAGGGAGTTGACGGTATACATGAAGACCATTTTTTCCGCCGTAACCGGATCATTATTGGTCCATAGAACATAAAGATGCGACTTTTCCATGCTGTTTCTCCAGTTGTCTCTTCATTTTTCGGATAGACTGCTGACTTTGGTTCCAGCAATTCTTGAAGGGTAGCAAACTTATTGGCCGTCCGGAAGCAAAAACATTATGCAACCGGAGGCGGACACGACGCTTACGGGTAATCCTGCCGAGTCGGACGAACCATGATATCGCTTATGTGAACATGGGGTGGTTGGCTTACGGCAAAATGGATCGCGTTGGCTATGTCGTCGCCCACCAGCAGCGGACCGAATCGTTCGTTGAAGTTTTCCACCAACTCATCGCTGTAACCCGCCACAGCCTGAAAACCGCTGACGACGATCCCAGGTTCGATCAAGGTGACCCGAACACCCTTTGGCCCGATTTCGCGCCTCAGGCCTTCGACAAGACCGTGCACGGCAAATTTGGTCGCCCCGTAAACAGCCGAAAAAGGCGATACGTTCCGGCCGACCACCGAGCCGATGACTACGATATCGGCCGCCGACTTTGGAAAGACGGGAAGCTGGTCGTTTACCATCCTTTTTGCTGCCTTCTGAAGCAGTTCGAGGGTGCCCACCAAATTGATTTTCACCACATCGCCGAACTCGGAAAGATCGGCATCCTTGACCGAACCGCCCAAGCCTCTACCGGCATTGGCAACCACGATGTCGGCCGTTCTGCCGAATCGTTCCTGGCAGGCGGTAAACATACGCTCCAGGACACCGCTGTCTGCGGCATCGCCTGCCACCGGGCAAAAGGCTGAGCCGATTTTCTTTTCAAGCAAAGCCAGTTTGTCGGTATTGCGCCCGTTGCCGACAACGCCAAAGCCAGCGGAACAGAATTTTTTTGCCGTGGCCTCGCCGATGCCGGAAGTGGCGCCGGTTACTATTGCAATGCGTGCGTAATTACCGGACATGATATTTCCTCCTTGTCGTTGGAAAAGAATTTAAAATTATCTTCTGCTCAACTTCTGCGCCGATCAAGAAATTCTGATCTTTGTGTATCAACAATATCCCAAGATGAAGGTTCTTTGCGGGCCGTGAGATTGAACGAAGATTTCATTTTCAAAGAAGTCTGAATCTTCCGCATACCCGGCCTGGTTCATCGAAATGCCGGAGTGAGGTCCGAAGTATGTATAAGATGGTAATCTTTTTTTGGAGGAGTACAAACGGGCGGGTGAAATTAGAGACAACAAAGGCAGGAAAACTGAAAATTCCCTTCGGGAGCCTCAAGACCCCCGAAAGGAATGCCTGCAGCATCAGAGGGTTAGATTTGATTTCACTTTCTCAAGAAGCTTTGGCCCGATTCCTTTAACCTTTTGCAGGTCATCGATGGATTTGAATTTCCCATTGGCCTTGCGGTAGTTGATGATGGCTTCGGCCTTTTTAGGACCGATCCCGGGGACTTTCGTCAAAGCGGCAGCATCAGCCGTATTAAGGTTTATTTTCGCCATTGCAGCCATTGCAGCCGGTGCGGCTTTGGTGCTTTTGGTCATTTCAGCGGCAGTGTTTGTTTTTGCCTTCGTAGCGGCAAATGCCGATGAAGAAAAGACAAGCGCCAGGGACAACATCATCATGATCAGCACGGTTAATTTTTTCATTTTTTCTCCTTTTCCGGTTTTCTTAAAGAGCGGCGTCATGCCGGGGCAGCGTATGAAGTTTTCTTCACTTGCCGAAAATGTTTGCGCCACTCTAACAGGCCACTCTCACATTTTTCCCACACACAAAGAAAAAAAGAATTTTTGAAGAGAAATATTTACTTAAGACAATCAGAAAAAATGTCTTCGGGACTGAACAAAAAACATTACTCTTCATACTAAAAATCAGATATCCAGACGGACCCATCTTGTGCAGAATCTGTTTGCCGCCTCCAGGAGTTTTTTCACATTCAGATGCGTATGCGCGAGAACATGAAACTCTCCACCGGTATCGCGGTAGATGACCGCCCCTGCTTCCAAAGTCTCGATATCCCGGCCCCATGAAACGGTGAGCGGGCCGGTAATGGGGGTCACCTCCACCTCCTCATCCTGGTATCGATAGTAGACGGTCTGCGCCATGGCCTGGAATTCATGTTTCGAATGGGCACCGGAGTTTTCCGTCAATGTTTTGATATAGCCTGCCTCGTTTACGGCCCTTTCCGGAACAATGATTGCGCTGTTGCAATCGGTGACCTCCGTATCATCGAAACGAATAATCATGGTATCTTCTTTAAACATATGCCTTTTCCTGCACCAAAGAGTCTTTGAGATCATTTCTTGAAAATACTTTCTCAATTCATACCATCGGAGTACCACAAACACAACATTGAACTGCCCGTTCCCACAGGAAATCCGCCTGTCAAACTTTGGTTTTTCAAACGTATTTATGGAGTCCGAGGCACACTATCTCGGCGTTTGACCGATAAAATTTGAGAACAACTTTTTTCTTGAATTTTAGTTAATTATTTGCTATGCCCAAATATGTACGAGTGATCTGAGGTGGACAAAGTATCTCTCCCCCGGTCTTCCCAGGGGCAGAGGTCATACTACATATGGCCGTTCGCTGCTCCTTCAAAAGTAATATAGTAAGTTTATCAACTGACAGGAATCATCTTACAGGAGGTTCAATGGAAGCTGTTAACGAAAGTATTACTGCCACTTCACTCGACAATCCTTATCATCTGATTGCCGAAATCGACCCACCCAAAGGAGTAAACCTCGAAGGATTTCTCAAAACAGCCCTCAGCATACGAGGGCGCGTCAATGCTGTCCGCGTCACCGACAGCGAACATGCCATCATGCGCATGTCTCCCCTCGCCCCCTGCCTGACACTCAAGGAGCGGAACATCGACCCGATCATGATCATCACGGGCCGGGACAGGAACCGTATCTCTTTCCAAGCCGACCTGTTATCCGCCGCCGCCTTGGGCATCAAGGACGTAGTCATCAAGGAAGGCCATGATCCGGCCGAAGGCGATCAACCCGTGGCACGCACCAGCGGCGATCTGGACCTCAAAACCATGCTGAAATGCATCGCTTCCCTGAATGCCGGCAAAGACCTCGCCGGAGAAGCACTCGACGGCGCCACCGACTTCAAAATCGGCGTTTCCCTGGATCTCTCGGACGATGTCAACGTAAACAGGGAGCGGGCCGAATTCTTTCATCTCTTGAAGGACTACGGGGTTGATTCCGTCACCCTTGGACCAACCTACGACGTCAATATCATTGAGCAATTTATACCAAAAGCCGAGGAAACGGGAATCAAGCTCTACACTTCGGTCATGTTTCTCAAATCCGTTACCATGATCCGGTACCTCAACAATCTCCCGGGAGTCCCATCCATTCCGCAGGAATTTCTGAAAAAAATGATGGATGCCCCGGTCAAGAAGGATGCGGGCATGCAGGTAGCGGCGGATTTTCTGAAAGAACTGATACCATTGGGAGATGGAATCGTTCTTCTGGCCATCGGCTGGGGGGACAAGCTACCTGAATTCCTTGATCTCATTCAAAGATAGCAGGGCTTAAACTCCTTCTCGATCACGGTGATGAGGAATGATTTCCCGCCGGAGACGTCGGCCTGATGGAGCCCGCTGCCCCTCTGTTTTTACTCAAGAAACGGAGATTCTGACGATGCGGGCCGGAACACCAGCAACGGAAGACAACGTGGATAAATCCCCCGTTCAGATATCATCTTATACAAAGCTTGGGGAAGTAACCCGGATACTTGGATCGAATCTTTATTTATATCAAATACTTGAAGAGACACCAAATGGTGTCGTTATCGTCGGTCTCGAGCACCGGATCATCTATGCCAACCCTGCGGCAAGCCATTTTCTCGGGGTCAAATACGGGGCTCTCGCCGATCTCAACCTAGGGGAGGTTCTCGGCCCAAGCAATGCAAAACTGCTCGATATGATAATAGATTTCCTGGGAGGAGTAAGCCAGATGGGGACCTCCCGGCTGAGATATGAGATTATTACCGAACCAAGCGCAGGATACCGTTGCGTCCTTGACGCCGTTGTCGCCTACCTTCCTTCCACTCCGGAATACTATCTGATATACCTCATCGACGTAACGACAAAAAGGCAACTCGAGCGTGAGCTGAGGCGGCGCAACGCCTTTTTCCACAATCTGATCGATTCGTCGGTGGATTCCATCATCGCCGCCGACATGAAGGGCAAGATCATCCTCTTCAACCAGGGCGCTCAATCCCTCCTCGGCTACTCTGAAAAAGAAGCCATATCAAGCCTTCATGTTACCGGATTATATCAGGAGAATGTCGCCTACGAGCTGATCAAAAGAATGCGCAGCGACGACTTGGGGGGCAAGGGCAAACTCCTCAGGCACGAAATCATCGTCAAACACAAGGACGGCCATGATATCCCGGTGAGCTTTTCAGGCGGCATCATCTACGACAAGGGGCAGGAAATCGCCACATTCGGAATTTTTACGGATATGCGCGCCATTCTCCAGATAGAAGAAGATCTGGAACACACCCACAACATGCTCCTCCAGTCGGAAAAGATGGCGGGACTAGGGCGGCTGGCAGCCGGCGTCGCCCATGAAATCAACAACCCCATGTCCGGGATCATGCTTTACGCAAACCTGGTTCAGGAAGAACTGGGAGAGGATCATCCGTTGCAGGAGGATTTGAAGACGATCATTCGGGAGGCCGAACGTTGCAAGGTCATCGTGGCCGATCTCCTGGAGTTCTCGCACCAGACCACCTACGAGATGGACCTGATCGATCCCAATGCGGTCATCCGCAAGACCTTGAGCGTGCTGAAAAACCAACCGCTCTTCCACAACATCGAAATCATTCTCGATCTCGAAGAGAATATCCTGCCCATCTTCGGCAATTCCATGCGGCTCAACCAGGTGATCATGAACATCGTGGTCAATGCCGCCCAGGCCATGGAGGGAAACGGAACCTTGCGGATCACCTCCAGAACCAGGGCCAACCAGGATATCGACGAGATCCAGATCTCCGACACCGGACCCGGCATCGAGGAGTCCCTTCAGGAAAAGATATTCGATCCTTTCTTCACCACCAAGCCAACCGGCGAAGGAACGGGGCTCGGCCTCTCCGTTTCCTATGCCATTGTCAAAGAGCATAAAGGCAGCATCAGAGTCTTATCGACTGCGGAATCCGGAACGACCTTCACCTTACGGTTTCCAGCGGTCATGGAAAATCTAATTGGAGAAAACCATGAACAATAACGTCATTTCACCGGAGACGGGGAACCGCAAATTCCTGAACAAACTGGAAACGATGAATATCGATGTTCATGCTTGCTACCAGTGCGGACGGTGTTCCTCAGGTTGTCCCGTTTCCGACTTTTTCGACCTCAAAGTCATGGAGGTCGTGCGTCTGGCCTCCTATGGTATGGAGGACATCCTGCTCAAGAGCAACACCATCTGGCTCTGCGCTGCCTGTGAGACCTGCGCCACCCGCTGTCCCAACGATATCGAAATTGCCGCTCTTATGGATGTGCTCAGATCGCTGGCCCTGAAAAAAGGGATCACTCCCGCTCAACCGCGCATACCGGTCTTCCACCAGTCCATGCTGGATTCCATCAAACGCTGGGGACGGGCCTACGAGGTGGGCATGATCGCCGGATACAAACTCCGCTCCGGCGACTACCTGGGAGACATGAAATTGGGGCTCGACATGTTCAAGAAAGGAAAACTCAACATTCTCCCTCATTCCATCAAGGAAAAAGCCGAGATTAAAGAGATCTTCTCGGGCAAGGGAAAGGAGTATGACAGATGAGACTATCCTACTATCCCGGCTGCTCATTGCATGGGACAGCCCATGACTACGACCTTTCCGTTCAGGAAATCTGCCAAAAACTCGACATCGACCTGGTCGAACTCCCCGACTGGAACTGCTGCGGAGCCTCGTCGGCCCATATGACCGATCATGAGATCGGCATGCGGCTGCCCATTCGCAACCTCATCATTGCCCAGCAGGCAGGCCACGATATCCTGGTTCCATGTGCCGCCTGCTTCCAAAGGCTGTGCGCAGCAGACAAGGCCATAAAAAAAGATCCGGAATACTGGGATATCGGACACTACGATCACGAGCTGAAGATCATCCATATCAGCACCCTTCTCTCGCGGCCCGAGATCCTTGAAATGATTTCGGCACGGACGAAAAAACCGCTTAAAGATCTGAAGGTTGCCTGCTACTACGGCTGCCTGTCGCTGAGGCACCCGAAGATCACAGGGGCCGTCAATCATGAAATGCCGGAAACACTTGAGAATATCGTGCAAGCCATCGGCGCCGCCCCCGTCATGTGGTCGCATCGTACCGAATGTTGCTCAGGCAGCCTGACCATGGCCCGGCCGGACATCGCCAGAAAACTGGTTGGCGACATTGCGGCAGCGGCCGCAAGGGCGGGCGCCAACGCCATGGTCACCGATTGCCCCATGTGCCAGGCCAATGTGGAAAGCCGCCAGCTCGACGGTGAATCGGCGGCGGCTCCGCTACCGGTATTCTTCGCCGCCGAACTCATCGCGGCCGCCTTAAGCGGCGATTATCCGAAAAAGCAGCAGAAGGTTCATCTTGTAGCCCCGGATGTCCTTACAAATTTCTTCCTTCATCCCCATGTGGAGGGCGCGGCATGACTCAAGACATGAACTCAGCAACCAAATCGTTGACTCCCACGGGGGCTGTCATGGTCGTCGGCGGCGGCATCAGCGGGATGCAATCCGCGCTTGATCTCGCCAACTCCGGCTTCAAAGTCCATCTCGTGGAGAGTTCCCCGGCCATCGGCGGCAAGATGGCCCAACTCGACAAAACGTTTCCCACCAACGACTGCTCCATGTGTATCGTCTCGCCGAAACTGGTGGAGGTGGGCAGGCATAAAAACATTGAACTGTTAACCCACAGCGAGGTCAAGACCCTGGAAGGCACTACGGGGAACTTCAAGGCAACCATCGCCCGTCATGCCCGCTACGTCGATACCCTCAAATGCAACGGCTGCGGGGCCTGCGAGATTGCCTGTCCGGTAACCTACACCTCCTGGTTCCCGGAGCCACCCGCTCCCGGCGAGAAAAAGAAAAAGCTCAAAGCAACCGAGAAAAGGGTCATTACCGGTCCCGGAAAACCAAAACCCGAGTCCTTCCAGGGCTGGACGTTTACAGTCGATGAGGAAAAATGCCAGAAATGCGGTATGTGTTTCCGCTCCTGCCTCCAGCAGGCCATCATCTGGGAAAAGGGAAGCACAGCCAAAATCCTGCCGGAAAAATGCACGGCCTGCGGGGCCTGTTTCGTGGCCTGTCCGGAGAAATTCTCGGCCGTTTCCGTCTCCAACGCCCCGGAAATGGAAAAGAGCCTCGGCGCCGCCATCGTCGCCAGATCAAAAGCCATCAAAGAACAGATTGCGGGGCAAGGCCGGCGGGAGTGCATACGCTGCGGCCTGTGCGCCATGATGTGTGAAAAAGTGATGAGCATCGGGGCGTTGAAGATGGTCGAAGACGGCATCGAGGCCGGAATCGACATCTGCCAGGTCTGCGGGGCCTGCCAATCCATCTGTCCGGTGAACTATCTCGATGTCCCGCATCTGACCAACAAAGTGCCGCGGCCGCTGATGAACCGATTCAACGAGGGTCTGAACACCAGGAAGCCCGTCAATATCTTCTTTCCTCAGGCGGTGCCGCGCGTGCCGGTGATCGACGAGGCCAGCTGCGTTCACCTGAATACCGGCGCCTGCGGGATATGCAGCTCCGTCTGCGGGCTGAACGCCATCGATTACAACCACACGGAATCGGAAACCGAAATCGACATCGGGTCAGTCATTTTTTCACCCGGTTTTGAAGTCTTTGATGCCAAAAAACGCGGGGAATTCGGCTACGGCCTCTATAAAAACGTCGTCACCAGCATTGAATTCGAGAGGCTCCTTTCCGCATCCGGACCGACTTCCGGCACGGTGTCCCGTCCCGGCGACGGCGCGCATCCGAAAAAAATCGCCTGGATCCAATGCGTCGGCTCACGCGATCATACGTGCAACCGGGACTACTGCTCTTCCGTCTGCTGCATGTACGCCACCAAAGAGGCCTTCATCGCCCGCGAGCACGACTCCTCCATCGAGCCCACGATTTTTTATATCGACATGCGCTCTTTCGGAAAGAACTTTGACGAGTACGTGACACGGGCCAAGGAAAAAAACGTCCGCTATGTCCGGGCCATGGTCAGCCGGGTCTTCGAGGACCCGGCAACCGGAAATCTCGAGCTCAGATACGTGACCGGCTCCGGCGACAAGCAGTCCGAAACCTTTGACATGGTGGTGCTGTCCGTCGGCATCCAGATCCCGGAAAAGACCAAGGAACTGGCAAATGTGCTGGGCATCGATATGGACGACTACGGCTTTGCCGTCACCGATACCTTCCACCCCCTTGCCGCCTCACGGCCGGGTGTTTTTGTAAGCGGCGCCTTCAACGGCCCCAAAGACATTCCCGAGACGGTGAGCGAAGCCTCCGCGGCAGCCCAGGCCGCCTCGGCCGACCTCGCCGTCGCCCGCGGCAGCCTGATCACCCGCGAGATTCTGCCGGACGAAAAGGTTCCTGCGCCTGACGAGGAGTTGCGCATCGGCGTCTTCGTCTGCCACTGCGGTGCCAATATTGCTTCCGTTGTGGACGTGGCCGGGGTCGCCGAGTATGCCAGGACGCTTCCGGGCGTGGTCTATGCCGACCATCCCCTTTACACCTGTTCCCAGGACTCACAGGAGGCCATCCGCGAAATCATCGAAAAAAACGATCTGAACAGGGTGGTTATCGCGGCCTGTTCGCCGTCTACCCACGAACCGCTGTTCATGTCGACCCTGCGCCAGGCCGGAATCAACAAATATTTTTTCGACATGGCCAACATCCGCGACCAATGCAGCTGGGTGCATCCCACCGAGCCGAATCTCGCCACGGACAAGTCGAAAAGGCTCATGCGCATGGCCGTGGCCAATGCCTCACAGACCAGGCCGTTGAACGAATTGGAGTTCGATGTCAATTCGAGCCTTCTGGTCATCGGCGGCGGGATCGCCGGAATGACCGCGGCGCTGGAAGCCGCCAAACAGGGATTTTTAGTCTATCTCGTGGAACAGCAGGCGACGCTCGGCGGTCAGGCTCTGTCGCTGAGGCGGAGTTTCGACGGTCAGGATATCGGCGGCTATGTAGAAAGCCTGACGGATCAGGTCATGAACAACGACCAGATCAAGGTCTTCGTCAATTCGGTTGTCGTGGACCAGAAAGGCTTTATCGGTTCCTTCGAGTCGGAAATCATGACGCCGTCCGGCGGCAGCAGGAAAATCAAGCACGGAGCGATCCTTGTGGCCACCGGCGCCGAGGAATCCCGTCCTGAACTGTACGGGCTCGGCAGCCTGGAGACGGTGATTACCCAGACGGATTTCGAGATGAACCTGTCCCGTGAAGGGGCAACCGACAATCTCTCGCATATCGTCATGCTGCAATGCGCCGGATCGCGCGATCCCGGTCATCTCGACTACTGCTCCCGCATCTGCTGCAACCAGGCGGTGAAGAACGCCATGCGTTTCAAAGAAATGCACCCGGACGGCCGCGTGGATGTGCTCTACCGCGACATGCGCTGCTACGGGCTCGGGGAGCTTTATTACCGCAAGGCCCGCATGATGGGAATCAACTTCATCCGTTTCGATCCCGAAGAAAATCCTCCGGATATCAAGACGGACGAGGCGGGTATTGAAATCGGCGTCACCGATCCGTCCATCGGCATGCCCGTCAGCCTCAAACCGGATATGCTCGTACTGTCGACCGGCATCAAATCGCGCGACACCGACGAGCTGGCAGCCATGCTCAGAATCCCGCGCAACAAGGCCGGATTCTTCATCGAGGCCCATGCCAAACTGCGGCCCGTTGATCTCCCCAGCGAGGGCCTGTACATGGCCGGATGCGCTCACGCACCGAAGGATATTTCGGAGACCATCGCCCAGGCTCAGGCAGCGGTGGCAAGGGCAACCACCGTTCTGTCCAAAAAGACATTGAAACTCTCCGGAGTCGTCTCCCAGGTTGATCCGACGCATTGTGCCGTCTGCCTTACCTGCGTCAGGGCCTGTCCGTACGGGGTGCCCTTTATCAACGACCGGCACACAGCCGAGATCAATCCCGCGCTCTGCCAGGGCTGCGGCATCTGCGTAGCGGAATGTCCGGCGAAAGCGATAACATTGGGACGATATCTGGACAGCAATATCATAGCCAAACTCGAAGCCTATGGTGAAAACGGCCGGGCGGCATCCTAAAGGAGGACAATCATGATCGATCATACGACAAACGTCATCATCTTTGCCTGCCGCTACTGAGCTTACAGTGCAGCGGACCTGGCAGGTTCGGAAAGAAGATCGTACCCCGCCACGACCAGTATTGTCCTTCTTCCCTGTACGGGACGGACGGAAGAGTCCCTGCTGCTCAAAGCCTTTGAAAACGGAGCCGACGGGGTCATGGTCATGGGTTGTCTCGAGGGCAACTGCCATTTCGTCAACGGCAATATCCGGGCGAGAGCGCGGGTTCAACGAGTGCGTAACATATTGGAAAAAATAAATATTGGATCAGACAGGATTAAAATGTTCAATCTGAGCGCAGGCGACGGGGCAAAATTTGCGGCGTATGTCAGCGAGTTCGTCTCCGAGGTCCATGAACTCGGCCCAAGTCCCATCAATGTGGCTCGGATGAAAGATGCCCCAAAAATCCCAACAGGAGAAATACACGCATGATAACAGGTACGCCCAAACCCATCGAAGAGATTTTGGAGATGCTTAAGCCATACGACAACATCGTTTTGGCCGGCTGCTACGGCTGCGTCACCGTCTGTCGTGTCGGCGGAGAGAAGGAGGTCGAAGTCCTTGCCTCGACCATCCGCTTAGCCAGGGAAGCGGCCGGAAAAAAGATCACTATCAAGGAGGTCTGCCTGGAGAGGCAATGTGATCCTGAATATGTCGAAACCATGCGGCCATATGTCGAAGACTACCAGGCGGTGCTGTCCATCGCCTGCGGCGCCGGAATTCAATTTCTGGCCGAAAAATTCCTGACGACTCCCAGCCTCCCGGGAATCAATACCGGGTTCCTCGGCGTCACCGAACGCCAGGGCGAATGGGCGGAGCGTTGCCAGGGCTGCGGCGACTGCGTGCTGCATCTCACCGGCGGAATATGCCCCGTCACCCGGTGCGCAAAGTCGCTCTTCCATGGGCCGTGCGGCGGTTCCTCCAAAGGCATCTGCGAAGTGGACAAAAACACTCCCTGCGGCTGGCAGCTGATTGTCGATCGGCTGAAGGCCCTGAATCAGATGGACAACTACACTAAACTGAAACCCTATAAAGGGTGGAATTCATCAAGAGACGGTGGTCCGCGTCGAATTGTTAGGGAGGACATGATATAATGAAATCAGGAAGCAATCTGGAGAAAGTATTGGCAGCCGGGCACTTCTCGGTCACTGCCGAATGCGGTCCCCCGCGAGGCGCAGACCCTGAAGTGGTCCGCAAGAAAGCGGCATTTGTCAAGGGCAATGTCGATGCGTGTAACGTCACGGATAATCAAACCTCGGTGGTGCGCATGAGTTCGACGGCAGGGTGTATGCTGCTCAGGGAAGTCGGCATCGAACCTCTTTTACAGATGGTGGTTCGCGACCGAAACCGCATTGCCCTGCAGTCCGATGTTCTCGGGGCTTCGGCCCTAGGAGTCCGCAACATGCTCTGCCTGTCGGGTGATCATCAGAAATTCGGGGACGATCCGCAGGCGAAAAACGTATTCGACATCGATTCCATGCAGCTGATCCACATGGTGAAAACCATGCGGGACGAGGGGGTGTTCCCTTCCGGTCAGAAACTGGAAGGATCTCCGAAGTTTTTCATCGGCTGTGCCGTAAATCCGTTTGCGGATCCTTTCGAGATCCGTGTTCCCCGCCTGAAGATGAAAGTCGATGCGGGGGCGGATTTTGTCCAGACCCAATGCATTTACAATATGGAGAAGTTCAGGACGTATTTAGATCTGGCAAAAAAGGAGGGACTGCACGAAAAGGTCAAGATCCTGGCGGGCGTGACGCCGCTGAAATCGGCCGGAATGGCGAAATTCATGAAAAAGATGGTGGCCGGCATGGATATTCCCGATGACGTGATCAAGCGGATCGCCGACGAGCCGAAGGAGAAACAGGCTGCAAAAGGAATCGAGATGTGTATCGAGCAAATCCAGGAACTCAAGGAGATGGAAGGAATAGCAGGCGTTCATGTTATGGCAATTGAATGGGAGGAAAAACTAAGTGAAATTATAGGCGGTGCCGGGCTGCTTCCGAGACCGGTTGTCGAATAAAAAAGAGGAGTACTTTTACGAAAGCACGACTAATGGAGGAAACACATGGCTGAGAAAAAAAAGATCCTGCTGATTGATGACGATCCCGATTTCGTTGAAGCAGTTAAAGTTATAGTCGAAAACGGCGGCTATGAAGTCAAGGTAGCCTATGATGGTGAAGAAGGTCTCGAGGCCGTTGCAGCCGAGAAACCCGACCTGATCGTCCTCGATGTGATGATGCCGGTGATGAACGGGCATGAGTGCTGCGCAAAACTGAAGGCCGACCCGGCCACCGCCAAAATCCCGGTCATTTTGTTGACCGCAGTTGCCGAAAGGGTTACCACAAGTACCTACACGCACCGCGATATGCTGGAAAGCGATGCCGAGGATTATATGCCGAAACCGGTTGAACCGATGGAGCTTTTGAAGCTTATTAAAAACTGGCTGAAATAGCCCGCATCCGCCTTACTGCTGTACCAATTGCCGCAGCAGTAAGGCAATTTTGTTTTCATCCGACAGCCGCACCGGGTCACCTGACAATAAAAAGTATTATACCCACCCGTTTCGGCTGTTGGGTTAAAAAGATTCCACGGCACCTTCCGACCGAGGCATTTTTCTACCTGGGAAAATACTATGGATGAGATCCGCATACTGATCGTCGATGATGAAAAGGTTATCCGCGAAGGCGTCGAGCGTGCGCTGGCTGGAAGAGGGTATTCGATAGCAAAAGCGGAGAACGGAGAGCGAGGCATTGAACTCGTCAAGGAAAACGGTTTCGATATCGTGCTCCTCGATCTGATGATGCCCGGCATCGACGGATTTACCGTGTTGAGTTGGATCAAGGAAAACCACCCCCATATCCAGGTTATCGTCATCACCGGGTTTGCCACCGTATCCAAAGCGGTTACGGCGATGAAACAGGGAGCCTTCGACTTTGTCGGCAAGCCGTTTACGCCCGACTATATCAGAATCGTCGTGGACCGTGCCGTCGACAAGCTGACACTGCAGGCCGAGACGGAAAAACTCCGAGAAGAGCGGACGCTCAGCCTGGAGGCCATCAACAAGGAACAGAGCCGTTTGAAGACCGTGTTCAGCTGCATGGCCGAAGCCGTCCTGATCACAGACCGGCACGGCGTTGTGGTGCATCACAATCCGGCGGCGATCAAGATCCTGGAGATTCAGACGGACCCGGTGATCGGCAAACCGCTGTCGGCATCGATCCGGGACAATACGGCCGTCTCCATGGTGGACGAGGCCATAGGCAACTCGACCGTGGTCACCCGCGAGTTCCCGCCTGGCACTATTTCCAGAAAATACCTCCGAGCCCACTGCGCACCTGTCAAATCCGACAAGGGCACCATACTCGGCTCGGTCACGGCCTTTGAGGATATCAGCACCCATAAAGAGATCGACCGGATGAAATCCGATTTCGTGGCCATGGTCGCCCATGAACTCAAGGCGCCGCTCGCCTCCATAGAACAGATGATCTATGCCCTTCAGGTCGACTGCGAATTCGAGGCGGCCCATTCCTGCAACCGCATGCACAACCGGATCACCGTCAGGACAAGGGATCTGCTGCGGCTCATCGAAAACCTGCTCAATCTCTCCAAACTCGAAAGCGGAACGGTGGTCTTCAACCTCGAGCCCATCAGGGGGCACGAAATCGTTCAGGATATCGTGGAGATTGCACTGCCTCAGGCCCAGAGTAAAAACATTGAAGTCACCTACACGCCCTGCCGGGAAGATTGGTGGTTCAATGTCGATTACGACCACATTCGCACGGCCTTCATGAACATCGTCTCCAATGCCGTCAAGTATACTCCGGAAGGAGGGAGGCTCGAAATACGCACATCGGTGAACGGAGGCCTTGCCAATCTGATCGTCAAAGATTCCGGCATCGGCATAAGCAAGGAAGATCTTCCCCATATTTTCGACCGCTTCTTCCGGGTTAAAGGCAAGGCGACAAGGCATATTACCGGTTCGGGCCTCGGACTTTCCCTGGTCAAGGAGGTTGTGGACGCTCATAAGGGATATATCGATGTAAAATCCGACCCCGGAGCCGGTACAACGTTTACGCTGAGCTTTCCCATTGCGGAAATACGTCAGCACGCATAAATAAAAAACAATTGCGCCTTCCATTCTTCCTCCGCTCTGTGATAAAAATAGCAGACAGGATCAGGAAAGAAGAGGATTCGTGATGCCCCCATACCTCGCCGTTCAAATAAAATAGTTTTTTGTTTTTAATATTTGCATGATTATGTCATGTATTTACAATGTCGGCGTCTTCGCTCGTCTTTCGAATCACATTTTGACAAAATCACACACAATCGGACAGAAGCAAGGAGATTGCCGTGATAGATGATCTCGCTGTTTCTGTTGGTCACCCCTGACAAAGGAGAACAGTCCACGATGGATCGCAATGATTTTATAAGCCGTCTGCAATGCGGCGGAAAGGAATACAGTTATTTTGATCTTCGCATCTTGGAAAAAAAGGGAATAGGCTCCATTGCCCGTCTGCCTTTTTCCATTCGCATCCTTGCCGAAAACCTTCTAAGAAAGCTCGATCATCAGATCGTCAAAGAGGGTGACGTGCGTTCCATAGCAAACTGGCAAACATCCTATGCAAGTCCGGTGGAAATCCCCTATCATCCCGCACGGGTTCTCATGCAGGACTTCACGGGGATCCCTGCTGTGGTGGATCTTGCGGCCATGCGGGATGCAGTCAAAGATCTGGGCGGCGACCCGAGCAAGATCAATCCGTTGGTTCCGGTGGAGCTGATCGTCGATCATTCGATTCAGGTGGACGCCTTCGGCACACCCGACTGTCTGACCGAAAACGTCGCCAAGGAATACGAGCGCAACGGAGAACGGTATGCCCTGCTCAAATGGGCGCAGAAGAGCTTTGACAATTTCAAGGTCGTGCCGCCCAATTCGGGTATTTGCCACCAGGTCAATCTTGAGCATCTGGGCCGTGTGGTCATATCCGAACAGGGACCCGACGGATTGACGGCCTATCCCGACACCTTGGTGGGACTCGATTCCCATACGCCCATGATCAACGGCATCGGAGTTATGGGCTGGGGAGTCGGCGGCATCGAAGCCGAGGCGGTTATGCTCGGCCAACCGTATTACATGTCCATCCCCGCAGTCGTGGGCGTCAGAATGACGGGGGCGCTTAAGCCCGGAATCACGGCCACGGATATGGTTCTGACCATTACCGAGCTTTTGCGCAAACACAAGGTCGTGGAAAAATTCGTGGAATACTTCGGACCCGGCCTGAAGAACCTGCCCATCCCGCATAGGGCGACCATCTCCAATATGACTCCGGAGTACGGAGCGACCCTGGGTTTCTTCCCGGTGGATGAAAAAACCCTGGAATACCTGCGGCTGACCAACAGAGGCGAGCGGGCTGAGCTGACAGAGGCCTACGCCAAGGCCATGGGTCTATTCTTCACCGGCGAGGAGACCGCCGAATACAGCGAGGTGATCGACTTCGATCTATCAACCGTCGAACCGTCCCTTGCCGGCCCGTCCCGCCCGCAGGATAGGATTGCGCTGTCCGGAATGAAAAAGGCATTTCAGGATATCCTCGGTTGTTCCTATGACCGGGATACGGCCGTCAAGCACATGTCCGTCTTCCTCAATGAATCGGGTTGCGAATCCACAAGACCGCCCGAATGCATACCGGCTGAGAAGAAATACTTCGACATCAAGCTTAACGGCAGAACCGTTAAAATAAGCGATGGCAGTGTGGTTATTGCCGCGATCACCTCGTGCACCAATACCTCGAACCCCTATGTCATGATCGGTGCAGGGCTCATCGCCAAAAAAGCAGCTGAAAAAGGAATGCGGGTCCCCATGTACGTCAAGACATCGCTTGCTCCGGGATCGAAGGTGGTCAGCGATTATCTGCAGGAAGCAGGACTTATGCCGGGACTGGAAGCATTGGGTTTCCATCTGGCCGCCTTCGGCTGCACCACCTGTATAGGCAACAGCGGCCCACTGCATCCGGAGATCGAAAAAGCCGTCAAGGATCATGACCTCAATGTGGCGGCCGTTCTCTCCGGAAACAGGAATTTCGAGGCTCGCATTCATCAGAGCATCAAATCCAATTTCCTTGCCTCGCCGATGCTGGTCGTGGCCTTCGCGCTGGCAGGACGGGTCGATATCGATATGGATGACGAACCGCTGGGTGAAGATAAAAACGGCCATCCCGTCTTCCTAAAAGATCTTTGGCCCACCGATGAGGAGATCGATTTGCTGGTCAAGGCCCATGTGAAAGCGGATTCGTTTGCCCTCGAGTACGGCAGGATCTTCGACGGAGACGCATTTTGGGACAAACTGCAGGTTTCCGAAAGCACCACCTTTGCTTGGGATCCCGATTCGACATATATCAAAAAACCGCCCTATTTCGACGAGTTCAACCTCAAGCTCACGCCTCCCGACGATCTCCATGATGCCCGGACCTTCCTGCTGCTCGGCAACTCAGTGACGACGGATCACATTTCTCCGGCAGGTGCCATCCCGGCCGAGTATCCGGCAGGCCAATATCTGCGTCAACACGGCATTATTCCTCAAGACTTCAACTCTTACGGGTCACGACGAGGAAACCATGAGGTGATGATGCGGGGAACCTTCGGCAATATCCGGATAAAAAACCTGATGGTTGCACCCAAGGAGGGAAGCTACACCATCAAATTTCCCGAGCAGGAGGAAATGTACAATTACGATGCGGCAATGGGATATAAAGCCGAACACATTCCCCTGATAGTTCTCGGAGGCAAGGAATACGGGACAGGCTCGTCGCGGGATTGGGCCGCCAAAGGCACAACACTACTTGGAATCCGGGTCGTTTTGGCCGAGTCTTACGAGCGTATCCACCGAAATAATTTGGTGGGCATGGGTGTACTTCCCCTCATTTTTGCTCCCGGAGATTCCATCGACAGTCTGGGTTTCGACGGCTCCGAGACATTTTCTATAGAAAATCTTGGAGACATGAAACCCAGACAACGGGTCGCCATCCGAGCGGTCAAATCCGACGGCTCCGAGATTTCTTTCGAGGCCGTCTCCCGTCTTGATACCGAGATTGAAGTCAGCTATTTCAAAAACGGCGGCATCCTTCCCTATGTCCTGCGGCAACTGATGAAAGAAGCGTGATAACGACATTCCCCTTGCATTGAAAGCCCTCCGGAGGCGGTTTCCCCCTTGCCCGGGAATTCTCCTCCGGGCAAGGTTTTTCCCGCAGAACAGTACTCTGATAATCGCTAACCCGCATTTTTCATGAACACTGTGTCAATTTGAAGGAAGGTTAAGAGATCAAACATCTTTTGAGAAAACCCCTCCAATACCAAATTCACGCAGTGTTCACCAAAGCTCAGGAATCGAACCCTCAGAGGTTCCGCCGCCAAACCGTCTCAAATTCCGGAGAAAGATTCCCATTTTCCAGAAAACTGTAATAATACGATAACATACCTGCCAGCATCCACAACCCCGCATTTACCCAACTCACCGTAATAACAACATAAGTAAATACAGAAGCAGAAACCGGCTCTTTGGCACTTAAATTGCAATTTATTTTTTAAATTGAAGGAGATGCCGCCGATCTATTCGGCACGCGGCTTCCGACGGCCAATCCTGGGGGGGTAACCGGGGAAAAAATACCTTCAATAGACACTTCACATTCACCCGGTATCTCGAATATCGGCCGAAAAATTGCTGGCAGTCCAGCGAAATCCGCATCCACTCGTCTTGGGCTGCTTTACGCACCATTGCAAGACAACACTGTACAGTTATCAAACCACCGCTGTTTTTCGGCGGACAAAAGTGAACTTCGTCCCACACGACCGGCGCATCGGCAAAATGAGGCGCTAATTGAACGACTTCAAACGTATTCCTAAGGAGGATTCGAGATGCCGGTAACACCAACTTATCCAGGAGTATATATTGAGGAGATCCCCAGCGGTGTACGCACCATTGTGGGAGTAGCCACGTCGATTACCGCCTTTATCGGACGCGCAGCGCGCGGTCCGGTCAACGAACCGACCACGATAAACAGCTTCGGCGATTACTCCCGCCGGTTCGGAGGGCTTAAAGTCGACTACCCGATGAGCTATGCCGTTCAGGACTTTTTCCAGAACGGCGGCGGCCAGGCGATTATCGTACGGCTCTACAAGGCCAACGATGCGCAGCCGGACAAAGCCAAACTTACTGCCAATGGACTGCAACTCGAAGCTGCATACGAGGGAAGCTGGGGCAATGCCCTTCGTGTCCGAATCGACCTCGACGTATCATCCGAGGTTGCGGCAAAATACGGGCTCGACAAAGCCGATCTGTTCAATCTGACCGTTCAGGACACCGCAACCAAGGTGACTGAGAAATTCCTCAACGTCACGGGAAAAGATAGTCCTCAACGCATTGACCGGGTGTTGCAGAATCAATCGTCACTGTTGAGGATACCCACATCGGTTTCCCCTCCCTATTCGGTTCCCACCGCCCATGGAGCCCCGGCTGCCGGGAAGACCGTCTGGGAAGACGACAACGCCTCGTCGAAAGTAGCCGACAGCGATAAGGCCGCAGACAGCGCCGGCCTTGATTCCAAGACCTTCGAGGGCGACCAGGACACCAAGAAAGGACTGTATGCCCTCGACAAGGCGGATCTGTTCAACCTGCTCTGTATCCCCCCCGACACCCGCAGCGACGGCAGCGCTGCAGATACGCCAAGCGAAGTCTATCAGAAGGCGATGCAGTACTGCGCCGACCGGCGTGCCATGCTTATCGTCGATTCACCTGTCGCATGGGAGGCCAACAAGGAAGAGGCCGCAGCCAAGGCCCGTGACGGACTGAGCGCTTTGGGCCTCACGGGTGTATCGGCTCGCAACGCGGCCCTCTACTTCCCACGGGTTTTGGAATCGGATCCTTTGCGGGACGGACAGATCGACACCTTTGTGCCCTGCGGCATTATTGCAGGCGTGATGGCCCGAACAGACGTGCAACGCGGCGTCTGGAAGGCGCCTGCCGGGCTCGATGCCACCTTGAACGGAATACAAGGGCTTGCCGTCAATTTAAACGATGACGAGAACGGCATGCTGAATCCTTTGGGTATAAACTGTCTACGGTCGTTCCCGATAAACGGACGTGTAGTCTGGGGAGCGCGAACGTTGCGCGGCGCCGATCAATCAGCCGACGAATACAAATACGTTCCAGTCAGGAGGTTGGCGCTTTACATCGAGGAAAGTCTCTACCGCGGTACCCAATGGGTGGTTTTCGAACCCAACGACGAGCCGCTCTGGGCCCAGATCCGCTTGAACGTCGGCGCTTTCATGCATAACCTCTTCCGCCAGGGGGCTTTCCAGGGAACCACCCCGCGTGAAGCCTACTTCGTCAAGTGCGACAAGGAAACCACGCCCCAGAACGACATCAACCTGGGCATCGTCAATATCGTCGTCGGCTTTGCTCCGCTCAAACCGGCCGAATTCGTCATTATCCAGCTCCAGCAGATGGCTGGCCAGATAGAGATATAGGGAGGAGATCATGGCACAGTTCAGTGTGAATGCGCAGCGTTTTGACCCATACAAGAACTTCAAGTTCCGCATCAAATGGGATGGAGTGTATGTCGCCGGGGTAAGCAAGGTGAGCGCCCTAAAAAAAACAACGGAGGTCGTGAAACACCGGGAGGGAGGCGATCCGAGCAGCAGCAGAAAATCACCCGGACGGACCGAATATGAGGCAATAACCCTGGAACGCGGGGTCACCCACGACAAGAACTTCGAACAATGGGCGAACAAGGTCTGGAACTACGGCTCTGGGCTGGGGGCGGAAGTCTCCCTGAAGGACTTCCGTAAGGACATTATCATCGAGGTCTACAACGAGGCAGGCCAACTGGCCATCGCGTACAAGGTATACCGCTGCTGGGTTTCCGAGTACCAGGCCCAGGCCGACCTCGACGCCAACGCCAACGCCGTTCTGATCCAGCATATCAAGCTTGAAAACGAAGGATGGGAGCGGGATTACGAGGTCACCGAACCCACGGAACCCACGTTTACTGAACCGGCTTAACAATAGAGCGAACGTACCATGCGTGATCTAACCGACTCTGAACTTCTGACACTGTGGGAGCAGGCGAGACTGCAGCCCAACCATCGCCGGGCCCTGATGTTGCTTAAGGCAGCGTATCCGGACAGAAAGGCCGAAGACCTGGCATCACTGAGCGTAGGCAGAAGAGATGCCTTGCTTCTGGCTCTGCGCGAACGACTCTTCGGCCTCGGTCTCGAAGGCATAACGGACTGCCCGTCCTGCGGCGAGAAACTCGACCTCGGCTTCACCGTTTCCGATATCCGGATAAATACGACGCCCCGGCAGCCTTCCCGGATGAGTCTGGAAATGGATGGCTATGAGGTTGTTTTCAGACTGCCGGATAGCAACGATCTGGCCCTCTTGGTCCTAGATGACGGACTGGAGGCAGGAAGAAAAACCTTGCTTGATCGTTGTTTGCTCGCAGTCCGAGTGAAAGGAAAAGAACAGCCTTTTCGCACATTGCCGCAAGAGATCATATCCGCTCTGTGTGAACGCATGAGTCAAGCAGATCCCCAGGCGGAAATCGAACTCCAACTGGATTGCCCGACCTGCAGCCATCGCTGGGTTGCTCTTTTTGATATACTTCCATTTCTGTGGAGCGAAATCGAGTCCCGGGTGCGGAGGATTTTTTGCGAAATCCATCTTCTGGCACGCTCATATGGTTGGCGGGAGGCCGATATTTTGGCCATGAGCCCACTTCGCCGGCAAACGTACATGGAGATGCTCACCGCTTAAAACATGGACTGACAATGGGCGACTATCTTACCAATATCGTAAAAAGAAGTTCTGCAACGGTTGGGGCCATCCGGCCAAGGCCGATCTCCGTTTTCGCACCTGTCCAGACACAGGAATCCGTGGATCTTGCATCTCACCAGCACGAGAATCGTACCGGCCGGCTTCCGACGCCGGCCGAGGCAACACCAGCCACCATGAATGCCCGCAATCATCCGATGACTGGAAGGCAAAAGATTGACATCGAAAGCCCTCCGCCTTCGGATCGGATCTCGGCAAGGCGGTCTTCACCTCTACCCGTCACGGAAATATCCGCCAGGTCCACATCTGAAAAGCGTGGGTATGAACAGGAACAAAGATCAACGGCGTCCATCCGGAAGACGTATGTGTCTGAGGTCGAAGACAGAAACGGTTCCACAGAAAAACAGACCATCGATCCCCATTCCCTTATCCAGCCTCGGATAACCAAAGAGACGAATAGTCCTTTGGAGTCATCCTCGGGTCCCGCCAATGTCCAGGAAAATGAGCGCCGGACAACAAAGACGAACGGTTTGGCTCCCTCGGCAGAAGGCCGACCGGACTCCCCGCCGTTCAAACCCGAAATCGGTCGCGCCAAGCCCGGCGGCTCGGCCGGTTTATATCGCTCCCAGAGACCTGTTGCACCGCTTTTCTCCGGATTGGAAACGTTATTGAATGGAGGAAAAGAAAAGCAGACTTCGGAACCCCCAACGATTCAGGTTACCATCGGTCGCGTCGAAGTTCGAGCCACCAAGACAGCGCCTGCGCCGGGTCGTCCAAAGCCGCGGCAGCAGGTTGCAATGGGCTTGGATGAGTATATGCGAAAGAGAAATGGAGGTGGGCGATGAGCAATGCATTGGCAATTGCAACGGTTACCACGGCGCTGGCGCAGATCGTCAGGACGGCGGCACAGTCGGTGGTCAACGGAGCCGACGTGCTGACCAGCCGGCCGGACCCCGCCGCAGCACCGGCGCACCGCATCCATCTGTTTCTCTATCAGGTTTTGCCCAATAGCGCATTGAGAAACAACGATCTGCCCATGCGGTCGCTGGACGGCAAAGTCATGACACGTCCTGCGGCGGCTCTTGATCTTCATTTTATGCTGGCTTTCTACGGGAGCGATACCAGTCTGGAAGCCCAGAGGATGATGGGCGCGGTCGTTCGCGATCTCCACGCACGACCCGTTCTCACGAAGTCCATGATCCAGGCCGCCATTGCCAGCCAATCGTTTCTCGCCGGTTCCAACCTGGCGGAAGCCGTGGAAATGGTCAAATTCACACCTCTGGCCGTTTCTCTGGAAGAGATGTCCAAGGTCTGGTCCATTTTCTATCAAATTCCCTATGCGCTGTCCATCGCCTATCAGGCTTCGGTCATCCTCATAGAAAGTGATGAAACCGCGCAGACGGCATTTCCGGTTCTCAAACGAGGCGACGGCGATCACGGCGTGGATACGCTGCTCGGTCCCTTCCCGCTTATAGAAAGCGTTTATTTCGGGTTGCCGGTTGATACTATTCAGCAGAGCCGGCCGCCTTCTCTCCCCGCAGCGCAATTGGGGCTTGCCGTCATCACGCTCGGCCACAACCTTGCCGGTGAGGCGGTGTTGCTGCGTTTTCGTCATTCCAAATTGGATTTGAGTCAGGACATTCAGGTGGAACAGGCGGACATTTCCGGAACAGAGGTGAAGGTGCTGCTGCCCCAGCCGGCCTCCGGCACCACACAGACGGACTGGGCTCCGGGGGCATACACCGTCTCAGTTGTCCACAAACAGGCCGGACTTGCGAAAGAAAAAACGAGCAACGCCCTGCCCATCGCCCTGTCGCCCATAATCGGTGCCATCGAGCCTGGAACGACCATTGCCCGCGATGGGCAGGGAACGGCAACAATAACTATCACATGCAGGCCCCGCGTACAAAACGGGCAACAGACGGTTCTTGTGGTGACAGGACGAGAAATCGTCGGCGAAATTGACGGCGCAAACCCGGATAAGGTGGTTTTTGTAATGGACAATGCACCGGCTGTAATCGACGAACTGATCCGGTTGCGGGTTGATGGCATCGAGAGCATGCCCTTCATCCGCGTAGATTCCCCGCCGCCGACGACGTTTGAGTTCGACCCCAACCAAAGGATAACGATCACATGAACGATCTGGCAAAATGGCAGGAAAATAACGATCGCTATCTGGCCACGGCCATGACGTGGCTGCGCCTGCGCCTGACCCGGCAGACGAAGGGCCTTTCGCCTGAGCCTCTGCTCATGGCAACGGATGCTGAGAAACCTTCGGGTTGGTTCGGCAAACGCAGGCAGGCGACCGAGGAATCACAGCCCCAGGCGGAAAACGGCAGCGAAGAGACGGCAAAGGCCGCCAAAACGATGAAGGAAGCCGCAGAAACCAATCCGCCGCCCGCCCTTATTCTCCTCGGCAGACAATTGGGGCTTTCCCAGTTTGACCAGATGATTCTGCTTCTTTGCTGTGCCATGGAACTTGACACACGCGTCGCGGGCCTGTGTGCCCAGTACCAAAACGAACCGGCAAGGCCTTACCCTACCTTCGCATTGGCATTCACCCTGTTTGACAACCCCAGTTGGGACGCCATTTCCACTGATCGGCCTTTGCGGTACTGGCGCCTGATCGAGATCAATCAGCCGGGTGCCACCCCGCTTACTTTGAGTGCGTTGCGTGCCGACGAGCGCATCGTCAATTATATCAAAGGGCTGAACCAGCTTGACGACCGCCTTGCCGCACTTCTGGTGCCCTTTGACGTTACCGGCGAAGAGGAGGTCCCTCTGGCAGACTCCCATGAAACCGTTGCACTGGCCATCGAGCATATCCTCAGGCAGGAAGTCACGGCCAATCGTCCGCCCGTCATTCAATTGACCGGCATGGACTCCGTCAGCAAGCAGCAGGTCGCCCTCCGGGTTCTCTCCCGTCTGGGTTTGCAGGGATTCCGCCTCTCAGGAGAGATGATTCCGGCCCCGGCAGGCGAGCTCGAAACTTTTTCCAGGCTTTGGCATCGTGAAAGCACCCTGCTTCCATTGGGCCTCTATCTTGACTCCGTGGATTTTCAAGACGGTTATCAACCTCCGGAAAGCAGCCTCCAGCTCAACCGTTTTATCACACGCTGCGCCACCTTGATCTTCATCGATACCAGAGAACCGCGTCCTACCCTTGGCATAAATCCTCCTGCCTTTGAAATCGACAAGCCCACCTCCGCCGAACAACTGGCTGCATGGAAAAGCGTTCTGGGAGAAAGAGCCGCCGACAACCCGGAACGGCTTGCCGGGCAGTTCAACCTCAGTCTCCCGGCAATCCATCGGATCGCATCATCGGCCATTGCCGACAATCCACAGAAAGAGTCCTCGCAGACCCTGCTGGATCGCCTGTGGACGTCCTGCATCAGCCGCACGAGGCCGAGACTTGACCGGCTCGCCCAGCGGATCGATTCCAAAGCCACCTGGAAAGACCTGGTGCTGCCCGAAGAACCTTTGGGCCTTCTGCATGAGATAGCGGACCAAGTTAGGCAACGCAGCAAAGTCTATGAAGACTGGGGATTTCGCCAAAAGATGAGCCGCGGTTTCGGCATAAGCGCCCTCTTTAGCGGGGAAAGCGGCACCGGCAAGACCATGGCGGCCGAAGTGCTTGCCGACGAACTCCGCCTTGATCTCTATCGAATCGATCTGTCGGCAGTTGTGAGCAAATATATAGGGGAAACTGAAAAAAATCTCAGACGTGTATTCGATGCTGCGGAAAACGGCGGCGTGATCCTCCTGTTCGACGAGGCCGATGCCCTGTTCGGCAAGCGCAGCGAAGTGAAGGACAGCCACGACCGCTACGCCAATATCGAGATTAACTATCTTCTTCAACGTATGGAAGCGTTCCGTGGACTGGCGATTCTTGCCACCAATATGAAGAGCGCTCTGGATCAAGCCTTTCTGCGCCGGCTCAGGTTCATTGTCAACTTCCCATTCCCGGGCCCTGCCGAACGGAAACGGATATGGGAGGGCATTTTCCCAAAAGACGATCACGAACGAAACCTGACGGGCACTCCCGTTGAAAAGCTGGATTACCAGCATCTCACCCGGCTTAACCTTACCGGTGCCAATATCCACAATATCGCTTTAAACGCGGCCTTTCTGGCAGCGAAAACCGGAGGTCCGGTGACGATGCCGCTTCTCTTCCAGGCGGCGCGCAGCGAATTCCGCAAGCTCGACAAACCCGTAAA
>JBJKQT010000231.1:0-3823 GCA_046705065.1 Desulfocapsaceae bacterium | reverse complement strand
CGCCGGCTCGCTTGCCGGTCCAACTTCCTTGTTATGTTCAAAATTTCAGCCTCGGAAAATCGGTTCTATGCCTGCGGTAATAGTTCTCGCATGCCTTGCTCTTGAACGATAATTCGAATTTTTCAAGGAGCTCATAAGACATTTTTGTTTTAAGGGCGGCGTATCGGTCCGGGATGACTTTTCGTCAATCAGCAACTTCGATTGCCTTTGCAGGGAACCTTAATTGAAACCGCTTGACCATTCCTTGAATGAAACGGGTTCTGGAGTGGCGAATTTGGCTTGGCGCCAGGTGCTCTGATTTTTTACTTCCATACCGTACTGGATTACCGAGACCGGCCGGTCTGAAGAAACGACAACCAAAAGGGTGTCGGAATGTTCGGTGGAAAATCTGAGGGCCGAATTGTACCGGGCTCCCCGGGCTCTATCCTCACCGTGGATGGTATGGCCGTCCAGCAGACAGGCGAAGCCGTAGAGCCTGCAGTCTCCTCCGATATGCAACGCACCGTCAACTTTGGACAAGGCGCAGGCCAGTTCGAGAAGATTGGGTTCTCTTAAGTCCATGGGGCGATAGAGTGGTTGTCCCGAGATATGCACCGGTTTGGGATTGAGGTCCAGAACCAGCGTGCAGCCGTGTTTATTGTTCTGGGCGTTATGAACAAGAGTCGAGAGAATCTGAAAAAGTTGTGTTCTTGTCCCGGCATCGAGTTTGTGGTCTATCAAGGCCTCTTCCACCTCGAACAATTTGGCCTGGTGGGTGGTTGAACTGTATCTGCCGTCGGCAAAACTGCAGACTCCCTCCTGGTTGATTTTCAAAAATCCGGTCCTGCCTTGGAAATCCGCAATCAGACAATAGTCGGGGAGAGTACCGTCTGATATTCCGAGAATCGTCTGTCCGTCCGATATGAGTTTGCAATCGGATTGGGTCACCGCCTGAAGCAGTTTGCGTACATGTTTGTAATGGTCGAGCAGAGGTTGCTCGTTTATCTTGAACCGGGCCAAAAACTTGATTGCATGCAAAAGTTGCGGTTCGATGAAAACAAGTTCTCCGGAAGGCCATGCACGTTCTTCACGCGTTTTCGAGATTCCGAGGATGGCGTCCAGAATCGGATAGATTTGCAGCTTTGCATCCGAACCAAAGCGGGATTGGGTTTCCTTCTTGATGTGATCATGAATGGCATGCATGCCGTATTCACGAAGGAAATTTCCAGAAATCCCCGTGTACAAATCTTTTTTATTGGCCATATCGTGTGAGAAACGCAAAACAGTGTGTTCCAGCCAACGTTCCGTGGGACCCGTAGTGAAAACATCGGGGTGGTGTTCGGTAAACCACATTTGGTAGGCAACAGTCGCCGATTTTCCGCCATAGGAAATTACCCCGTCAAGCTGCAGATCGTTAAAATATTCAATCAAGCTGTACGTCGACTCTTCAGGATAGAGGCCGTTTTTCTGGGACCAGGTCTCGTTTTCCAGGTATGTGCTGCGCAATACCGAAACATGATCACCGAGAAGATTGTGCGGATCGAAAATATACAACGGCCCCCGTTGCTTGAGACTGTAAATGACCGCGACGCTGCTCGGGCCGGAGAAAAGGGAAATACCGGCACGAAGACCTTTGGCGGTATCCTTGATGCATGTCTTCACAAATTCTTCATTCTGAGTTTTCATAAGAGGCCTTCCGGCTGGTAAATTTCCTGTTTAAAATCACTTCATTTCTCCTCGGTGTACATCGATCGAAAGCTTTCCGGCATCGTGGAATACTTCGCCGGGTAATAATACCAGAATCGGATCTTTTTTGGGCAATTTCTTCTTGTTTACAATGAAATTCCCAGGTTTTGGAGAAACCTTTCTGAAATGAAAATACAAATCCGTGCCGGTCCGGCGTAAACTCCACCTCGGCTATCTGCGATTTTGTCATTTCTCTTTCCGGCAAAGGTTCATCGAAGAAAAAAAAGAAGAAAATGACACTGAAATTAGGAACTGGTTATTATTTCTTGATTTTTTTGTAAATTTTCAATAATCTTTTTGCGTCATCATAAGATACTTGGTGCAATTTTTGGGGGGAGGATTGAAAAGTTACGGGGCGTAGGCAGCTTTACAATGTTCTTCCGTCCTTTATTGTTCCAGTTTCTGCTCGGGGAGAAAGTGTAGATGAAAATGAAGGCCTCCATTAATCTGAAAGTCAATGTACTTGTTATCGGCAGTCTTTTTTTACTTGGGTTGATCACCATAGCTATTTCCGCCCATACCATCTATAAACGCGGGAATGAAGAGGTTGCCGCGTATCGCGGAGAGATGATGGCGGCGAAAAAAGATCTTTTGAAATCGCTCATCAATGTGGCCTACCATATTGCCGAGGCCAACTACGCTGAATCCCAGGACACGGAAAAGCTCAAACAACACTACGGAGAGATTGTCCAAAGTGCCGTGAATGAAGCATACGCGGTCCTTGAAGCATCCTATGAAAATGATGCCCTGGGCAGCATGGATGCCAGGAAAGAATACGCCAAGAAGATCATTGCAAAGATGCGCTACGGCAAGGATAACAAAGGGTATTTCTGGATCAATGACCTTCATCCGTATTTGATCATGCATCCGTTCAAACCTCAGGATGCCGGAAAGGACATGTCGGACTATGATCTGGGCGGCATCAAGGTCTACAAAGAATTCGTCAAGGCGGCTCAGCAGGAAGGCGGCAGCGGATATGTCGAGTACTCGACGAAGGAGTACTCTTCAGGCGGGGAAAAGCTGAAAAAGAAAATATCCTATGTAAAACTGTTTAAACCCTGGGGGTGGGTTATCGGTTCAGGCGTCTATCTGGAATCCACAGAGGCCGATCTTAAGCAGAAGACATTGAATACGATCAATTCGCTTCGCTACGGTCAAGACGGGAAAGATTATTTTTACACTGTGGATACCGAAACAAGAAAGATGCTGCAGCATCCGAAAGCATCGTTGATCGGCAAGCCGGACACCTTTTTCAAGGATCCCGATGGAAAGCAGCTCATCGTTTCCCAGCTCAACATCGCCAAAGAAAAGGGAGAAGGCTTCGATACCTATAAATGGCCGAAACTGGGAGAAAAGGATCCTCAGCCCAAGCTGACCTATGTAAAATTGTTTAAAAATTGGAATATGATGATTGCCACCGGCGTCTATGTTGATGACGTGGATAAGGCCATCGTCCAAAAACAGAAAGAAACCTCCAGCGCCATCAGAACTGAAATAGGTAAGATGGTGGCAATCATAGCGTTGGTTTTGTGTCTCGCCGTCGGAATTTCCTACCTCGTTGTGGCCAAAGGGGTGGTCAAACCGATGCGTAAGATGATCGAGATGCTTCAGGATATTGCCGAGGGCGAAGGGGACCTGACCAAACGCATTGTTGAGAAAAGCGGTGACGAGACGGAAGAGATGGCCAATTGGTTCAACCTCTTCATTGACAAGATACAGGCAATTATAAAAGATGTTGCAGGAAATGCACTAAATCTTGAAAGATCGTCGAAAGAGATGCATGACGTTTCTACGCTCATGGCTACCGGAGCCGAACAGACGTCGGGAAAAGCGAGCACCGTTGCGGCTGCCAGTGAAGAGATGAGTGCGAATATGAACTCTGTGGCCGCCTCCATGGAAGAGGCCACGACGAATGTCAATATGGTTGCGGCGGCAACCGAAGAGATGTCGGCAACGATCAACGAGATTGCAGAGAATACTGAAAAGGCAAGAGGCATTACCACAGATGCTGTGGAGCAGACCAAGAGTGCTTCCGAGCAAGTTGGAGAGCTTGGGCGGGCTGCGCGTGAAATCGGTAAGGTTGTAGAAACAATCACCG
>JBJKQT010000230.1:0-4614 GCA_046705065.1 Desulfocapsaceae bacterium | reverse complement strand
ATGAGTGTCATCGTCGGGATATCGTTTCGATCATAGGGCCTGTTGTTAAGGGTAATACTGCTTAAAAGTGTCAAGTCTTCTTCTTTTACTTGGGAGAACATGAAACGTCTCATTGGAATCAACGCCTTGTTAAATGCAGCTTTTTGGTCCATTTTCCCGGCTAAGTAAGGCTGCAGGGCCTGATCGTTGATGGCGTTAAATGTCGGTGACATAACGAAAAATGTCAAAAAGAGAGACAGGCCGATAATGATCTGATTTGGTGGCATGTTCTGGGTTCCCATTGCCTGGCGGACAAATCCCAGAACTATGACTATTCGGGTAAAACAGGTCGTCATCAGAAGGATTGCCGGTGCAATGGAAAGAATCGTCAGAAGAAAAAGAACTTGAAGCGCAGTTGAAACCTGAGTAGGCGAGTTGGCGTCGCCGACTCCGAAGGTGACAGTCGGCACTCCAACGGCATGTGAAGTTTTAGGCAGCAAAACGATCGCCAGAACGATCAACGATGTCTTCAAGAAAGAGATGATGATCCTTTGTTTGTTATGTAAGATCATCAAGCGTCACCCATCTCGGAATTTTTCAGGACATCGGCAAACGAGTCTTTCGAAGTTCGGTTGATTGGAGCGATTAAGTCAATCCTGTCGTTTCCCGCCCCCAACAGAAATTCTTGTCCTCTGACTTCTACAAGGTAGAGAGATTTTTTTGGCATAAGGTGCCGTACTTCAACAATTTTTATGATTCCCTTTCCCTGAATATTCAAAAAGGACATCTTTTTTTTCATCAAGCCGTAAATGATGAAAAGGATTCCCAGTACGATTAAAAGCCCCCATATAACTCGTAAGGATGTTGAAAACGTGGATTCCGATTGTATTGCGCAAAACGCATTCTCCGGGAAGAGCAGGAAAAATAGAAGCGGAGCCGCATGCAGGCACAGACGGGACACAGGTTTCATTGCTGTCATCCAAGTTTTTCAATCCGATCGCTTGTGCTGACAACATCGGTGAGACGGATGCCGAATTTGTCTCCGACGAGCACTGCTTCCCCTTTTGCAATCAGTCGGGAGTTTACATAGAGATCGAGAGGTTCTCCGGCCAGCTTGTCCAATTCTATGACGTAACCTTCACTCATTCTCAAGAGATCGCGCAACAGGATTTTGGTTCTTCCAACCTCGACCGATACTTGGAGTGGCACATCATAGAGAAACTCCAGTCCGCGTTCTCCTGCGACAGCCGGCTTTTTAGAGGCGCCTTCCGAGGGAGGCGCTGCATCAGGCTCAAGAAGTTCCTTGATCTCTTCGGGGTCCGGCCGAGCTCCGGGGTCAATATTTTTCGTTGTTTCCATAAAAATTAAGCTCCTTGTTCATAAACGCCGGTCAGGCTGATAGCTTTTTTGCCGTTCAGTACCCCGGGAATGGCGAAGAATTTAAGTTTGTCTTCAATGAGAACTTTTAAAGGGGTATTGGGATCATAGTCAATATCAATGACTTGCCCTTTTTTAAGTTGAAGAAGTTGGTTCACTGTCAGGGATATGGTTCCGGATTGGGCTACGAGAGTCATTGACGTATCCTGCAGTTCTTCTGATATGGTATCCGCCCACAGTCCCTGTTTGGCCTTGTTTACGTTGAGAAGTTCCTTCAGCTGTTCACGCAAGGGTTCAAGGGTGGCAAGGGGAAAGACCAGTTTAAATTCACCGGTATTCTCCCCAATGGTTACTCTGAAGCTGCTGACCAGAATTTCCGAATCGGAATCCGTTATGGACACCATTCTGGAATTACTTTCGACTTTGTAGAGACTCGATTGAAGGTCTAGAAGTGGTTTGAAGGAGCGATCGAGGTCACTGCATGCGCTGTTGATAATGCTTTTCAGAACACTCAACTCTATGGTGGTCAATTTGCGATTGAGTTTCAGCAAATCAAGATCGGTGGATGCACCAAGCATGATTTCAACCATGGAAAACGCAAGTTGCTTATCGATGGTGATCAGTGCTCCGTATTTCAACGGTGAAAGATTGAGGACGCCGATTGCACCAACATCTTTGTTTTCCAACAGGAAGTCCTGAAACTGAACGGTATCGATCCCCGTTTTGACTATGGTAAACGTTCTTTGTAATTGATTTGTTAACGAAATTGTATAGTTTTGGCAGAAGGCATCTAGAATGATGTCGAAGTTGGGGACCCGGAGCTGCTCCTCGTCAAAGGTGCCTATTTGGAAGAGATTAAGCGGTTTCGCCTCCTTTTCAAAGGCGCTTCGGTCAGTAGTATCGAGATCGGTCGATACTTTTCCCTGTTTAATGGCAGTAAGGAGTTCGGAGATTTCTTGTTTGGTCAGAATCGGTTCCAAAACAGTTCCTTTCTTTTACGTCACTGGACTACGAATTCGGTGAAAAAAATTGCCTTGACCTTGCCAGTCTCAAGTATGCTGTTAATTTTACTCATTATTTCAGCCTTCAGTTGCTTTTTGCCTTCCAAGTCCTGTAATTCTTCGAAGGTTTTATTGCCAACGAGAAGAAGGATGGCGTCACGGATCTGCGGCATCCTCCGGTTGATTTCATCCTTGGCCTCTTGATTTGTCAACTCAAGGGTAAGAGCGGATTTCACATAATGATTGCCGTCAGCACTTATAATGTTGACGATAAATTCCGAGATATCCACCATGGGGCCGAGACTTGCCGCCTGGTTGAGTTCCGGGACCGGCACGTTTTTGCCGACGTCTTGTTTCTTTTCTTCCACATGGGATTTTTTGAGAAAGAAAAAGGCGCCTGTGCCCAATGCTATCAAGAGAACGACGGCAGAAGCTCCGATGATAATCAACATTTTCTTTTTTTTCTGGTTATCTTCAGGGGATGCGTCTTTTTTTGGGGGCTCTTTCTTTTCTGCCATGAATTTTGGTTCCGTTAATTGATTTTCAGTGGTCTTGGTTTTATTTCCTGTTTTCTGAAATGATTATATAAACGATGTGTCGGAAAATTGACTTTTGTTTGCGCTAAATAGAGAATCAATTGTGAATCGCTTTCTCACATCGTATGCAAAAGGAACTCTCTGGTGCTTCGATTATAATTGCATCTACCCGATTGTTTCCGTATTTACTTTGTTGGACGAAGACAAAGGAGAAAACGTCCTTGCTTGTACGGTAAACGCATCTGCATGCAAATACAAGAATGCAATATCTATTCCAATTGTATCTTGAGGTGGGGGCGTAGGCGCGGCGGAAGGAAAACGCTTGATCGGAAAAATGAACGTAGGTGTAGCCGCGTGTCAATGAGCGGCGACACCTACGTTAAGGCATGTCAAAAAAATGACCAGCTACTGCTTCATGTTTATAACATCGTTCAGCAGTTGATCGACAGTGGTGATAATCTTGGAATTTGCTTGGAAAGCCCGTTGGACGGTAATCATCGTGACAAATTCCGATCCCATGTCAACATTGGATTGCTCCAAAGAGTTGGTAAATATTTTGCCAAGCTCTGTGCCTGGAAGACCGACCCGTGGAGTGCCGGAGTCCGTGGTTGCAAGATAAAGATTATTGCCCTCCAGGGTGAGTCCTTGGGGATTTGAAAATTTTGCCAGGGAGATATTGGCAACCTTCTTCTGGACTCCGTTGGAGTAGGAAGCGGTCACCACACCTTGACCGTCTATCTTTATATCGGTGAGATTTCCTGCCCCATACCCGTTTTGCGATTGAGAAATGACTACTGAATCGCTGTTGTATTGGGTGGTGTTGAACGTAAGAGCGATTGCGGAAGACGTAGATCCGTTGGCCCATGCCGGGGCAGCTATGGTCCCCGTTCCATTGGTGGCGGCCGCGGGGGGGACAGAAGTTGGAGTAGCCAGATTTCCATTGGAGTCGAAGACAATGGAGCCCGAAGAAGCCGCACCGACTGTGGTATTTCCAAGAGGATTGCCAGCAGCATCCGCTGAAGTCCAATACCAATCCCAGGTATTTGCCGCACCGCCACTTGCCTCATCTTGTTTTCTGAAATATATGGTTATGAGATGCGGGTTACCCAGGCTGTCGTAAACCTGCGTCGATGAAGAATAGTTGAACGTGTTCGGGTTCGTATAGTTAAAAAGCGTGGCTGCCGGAATTTCGGTTGAACTGGCGTCCAGGTTGGTGTTGAGCGTCATGGTCGATGTAACGTTGGCTGCCTGCAAGGTTTGGGAATTGACCTGGATATCCGAAGGGTTTCCGGGAACCAGCGCGCCAGTTGCATCATATTGCTGCCCCTGCACTCTCAATCCCTCGGGATTGACGAGATAGCCGTCCGCATCAAAGTTGAAGGCACCGGCCCTTGAGTAATAATCCGTTGCATCACCGACTTTTCTGAGGATGAAAAATCCGGAGCCCTGAATGGCTACGTCGGTTCCCGAATTGGTCGATTGAAAGGTTCCTTGGCTGAAATCGTTTCTGACTTTCGACACATTGACGCCACGGCCGACCTGCGACAAGCCGCCTGATCCGTAAATAGTGCTTGAGAGCAAGTCGGAAAAGACTGTGTTTGACCCTTTGAAGCCAGTGGTGCCGGTATTGGCCAGATTGTTGCCGATGACGCTCATGGCCTGTGAGTCTGAAGAAAGACCACTTACCCCGCTGTACAATGCACTTGATATACCCATAATTG
>JBJKQT010000229.1:0-4363 GCA_046705065.1 Desulfocapsaceae bacterium | reverse complement strand
TGTCGGCAATTGCCGCGGACTTTCTGTAAACCAGCAAGACATACAATGCCAACCTGACGTTTATAACCCTTGTCAGCACAACGAACTTTAAGAGGAATCCTCTCGGCGTACCTCTGCATACCGCGGGAGGCGTAGGTTATCGCTTCCAGGCGCATCGCGGAGGCCCGCTTGAGAACCACATACGGCCCGAAGGGTTGCGGACAGGACGTCCGCAACTGACAGCAGGCCAGGACGGCCTGTCTGTCAGCCGTGGTGGACAGGCGATAAGGCCGGAGAGCAGCGTCCGGAAGCGATGAACTTTGCCGGATTGTTACTTTCAATTTTACCAAAGTACACTTAATCCGGAAGAACCTTTTTTCTATTAAACATACCATTGCTGAGCAGACCTTGTTCAAGGTGTTCTCCTCGACAAATGAGTCAACTCCTTCTCTATGGCCGCAACTGGAGGGTGATTTTGCTACTGAGCTTCTTTTATTTTCCCGAGTTTGTTGGAAATCTTCTTCTTGCTTTTTTTCTTGGCGAGTGCCAATCGGCCGATGGCTGATCTTTTTTCCGCTTTATCGATGAGAAAGTGATGTACGCATAACGATCCCTTGTCGCCGGTCGCCCGGCATTGGTTGTAGGAACCGTCCATTTGCATTTCCCATACGTTTCGTGTGTTGTTCAGCTGCAAATCGAGGATTTCCCGCAGGAGCGACTTATGTCGTGCCGACACGACAGGGGTGCACACTTCAACCCGGCTTTCCAGATTACGTTTCATGAGGTCGGCAGATCCGATGTAGTACTCTTCCTCACCGTTGTTTTTAAAATAATAGATTCGACCATGTTCCAGAAACCGTCCCACCAGCGAAACGACCCGGATGTTTTCCGATAAACCTGGAATGCCGGGACGAAGCCGGCATGAGTCACGGACTATGAGATCGACATGCACTCCGGCCATAGATGCTCGATACAGGGCTTCGACAATCTCCTTGTCCTCCAACGCGTTTGTTTTCAGCTGAATGAGTCCGTGCCGCTCCTGTTTCTGGTGCTCAATTTCCCGATTGATCTTATCGAGAAGAGCTTTTTTGAGCTGTTTGGGTGAGGTGAGCAGTTTGACATAGCGGCGCATAGGAGTACAGCCGCTGGTCAGATAGTTGAACAGTTCGGTCAGATCAGCTCCGATTTCCGGATCGCCGGTAATTAGGCCGAAATCGACATATGCCCTGGCCGTCCCTGCATGGTAATTGCCGGTACCGATATGCGCATAGCGGCGCAAGCCGTCATAATCCTTGCGGATGACGAAAATGAGTTTGGAATGGGTTTTCATGCCGACAATGCCATAGGTTACATGGATACCGGCCTCCTCAAGAAACCCAGCCGCGCGGATGTTGGCCGATTCGTCGAACCTGGCCATCAGCTCGACGACCACCGCCACCTGTTTACCGTTTTGGGCGGCATTGATCAGGTACTGAATGATACGAGAATTTTTCGCGGTCCGGTAGAGGGTCATTTTGATTGCCAGCACTTTGGGGTCCTGACTTGCTTCTCGAAGAAATCGTTCTACCGAGGTGTCGAAAGACTCATAAGGGTGCTGCAGGAGAATATCTCCATGCTCCCTGATGGTATGAAAAATGTTGGGGTCATCGCCGAGGAGTTCGGGGTTGTCCACCGGGTGAAGCGGTGGAAAATGGAGGTCGGGACAATCAATAGCGGCAATTTGAAAAAGGTCGCGCAGTCCTAAAATGCCGTTCACATCATATACATCCTGCTCTTCGTCGACTCCCAGTTCGGCTGCCAGTTTTCCCTTGTGTTGATCGAGCATGATGTGTTCCGTTTCGAGGCGGACAATTTCTGCAAATTTCCGGTCTCTTAGAGCAGACTCTATCATGGCCAGCAAGTCATTGGCTTGTTCCTCTGAGCGTTCGGTAATGGCGTTGCGGGTTACCCTGAATGCCGCACATGTTTCGATTTCCATGCCGGGCAAGAGGAGCGGCAGGTTGTTGGCGACCAAATCCTCGAGAAGAATAAAGACGTTTTTTTTGTTTATCTGCACAAACCGCGGGACCTCGGCGCCAGTGGGTATTTTTATGCGAATAAGATAACTATGGTCGGTTTCCGGATAACGGACACCTACCAGAAGGTTGATGGACAGATTGGAGATAAAAGGGAACGGGTGCGCAGGATCCATCCCCTGAGGGGTGAGCAACGGATAAATTTCATCTCTAAAATATGTGTCGGCTATCGCTTTGTCCTCGGGGGCCAGCTCTAAATATTTGAGGATTAGAATGGATCTGTGGGCGAGTTCTTGCCGAAGCAATCTTTCGAGATGCAATTGTTCTCTCAGTATCTCATGAACCACATCGCGACAGGCATCTATTTGTTCCTGGGGGAGCCGGCCGTCAACCGATAACTTTCTGACCCCGGCCCCGACCTGCTGCTTGAGACCTCCGATTCTCTTCATAAAGAATTCATCTAAATTGGAGCCGACGACGGCCAGAAAAAAGACCCTTTCCAGCAACGGGTTGCGCTCGTCCTGTCCTTCGTGAAGTACCCTTTTATTAAAAGCAAGCCAGGTGAGTTCTCTGTTAAGATAGAATTCCGAAGATTGCAAATCGAACACGGATTGAAAGTTTGCTTTAGGATGAGTTTCGGAAGATGCGGGCTGATCTGCGTTTGGCATTGCGTCCATTGCGGTTCCGTGGTGTTATATGAACAGTGGGCCTGATACACTAAGAGGCATGTGTTGATAGAAACGGCAACTTGTATACCAGGATTGACCATTATATAATAAGATAGCTGATATTGACTTCAATTGGTAGTGCTTACGAAATCGATTTGGCGATAAGCTGCAGGAGGTTTGTTTGAGACCTTGGACTGTGGATGGTTTAATTTATTAAAGTAAGGCAGATTCTCAATCGTCTCTGAGAGACAGGAACTCTAACTCGTACCATAATATAGAATGGAACAATTCGTTTACTCCCTTCCGTCTACTCTCAACCTGAGGAAGCTGCAGCAGCTTCTCCCCTCTAAATCCGTTTACCACATCAATGTAAAACGAGGAGAGATGCAGCATGCTGTGCTTCTCGACACGTTTAACAACAGTATGCTTAAGGCTGCCAAACTGATTTTCAAAATCGACAGGCAATTGCTGTTGCTTGACATGAAGACTGGGCAATTACTCGAACAATCCACACCTGACGGCCGGCTGGCAATCAATGATGGCCAGAGGGGTCATGTCGTTGAAATAGTTTTGAAGATCGATAAGTTGCGTGCTTTGCTTCCGGTTGCCGAACTTCGCGTACGAAAAGAGGAGGGCCGGCTTCTTGACGATGAAGAAAAAACACTGGTTCGTTTTCATCATCTTACCATCGGCCGTGGCAGGAAAATGGCCGAAGTGGGATGCCTCCACTATCTCCGAGGCTATTCCAAGGCGTTTAACGACCTGAGACAGGGGTTGGAAAAGTGTGGCGCGACAGCCTGCCCCAACGCCGAGGATGTATACACAAGTCTGGACATTGCCATACGGGAATACACCATCAAGCCGGAAATACCTCTTAATCCGGAAGCTCCGATCAAAGAAAGTGCCACGAAAATTCTCCAGACCTCTCTAAAGATTGCCAGACAAAATGAACAGGGTGTAATCGACGATATCGATACCGAATTTCTTCATGATTATCGGGTGAGTCTGCGGAAGATTCGATCGGTGTTGAGTCTTTTTACTGGAGTATTCGATGCCGGGGATTCCACCAGGATAAAAGATGAATTGGCTGAAGTTATGCGGACCACCAATGGTCTTCGGGATTTGGATGTGTATCTGTTGAACAGGGCGGAATACTATCGGCTGGTTCCTCAACCTGCACACGAAGGGTTGCAGATTCTCTTTGATGAGTTGGCCCGAAAAAGGAAGGCGGAGCTGAAAAAAGTCGTCACTGCCATGCAAAAAAAGCAGTATTTGCACCGTATGGAAAGTCTTGAGCAAATGTTTGCCACCGGCACAAACATTCGGAACGGACCGCAGGCAAATCTTCCCTCCCTCGTATTCGCCCGCCGCTTGATCATGAAAAGGTACCGGAAAGTAAGCGGGACAGGCCGGGCCATCAATGAGACGACACCTGATTCCAGCATCCATCGACTCCGAATTCATTGTAAAAAACTCCGTTACTTAATGGAATTTTTCTCACCTTTATTTCCTCCGATAGAGATTACACGGCTTATTCGCGTTCTAAAACTTCTGCAGACGAATCTGGGGAATTTTAATGACTATTCAGTTCAGCAGCAATTTCTCGAAAAATTATTAAAAAACGGCATGGTTGATGGTGAAAAAGCTTTGGCGCTTGCCTATTCAATCGGCATTCTGACCGCGATGCTTTACCATCTGCAG
>JBJKQT010000228.1:0-9513 GCA_046705065.1 Desulfocapsaceae bacterium | reverse complement strand
GGCCGAACATAAACGTTATCGCCATTGCGATTATGGTCATCTGCAGGACCTCTTGGAGAAAAACCGTGCGAAATACGGACGTATCGTCATTGTCAGCGAGTCTGTTTTCAGCATGGACGGCGATGTCGCGGATCTTCGGCAACTGGTCTTTCTAAAAAAGCAATACGGTTCTCTGCTTTATGTTGACGAGGCGCATGCAGTGGGACTTTATGGTGAGAAGGGACTGGGAAAAGCAGAAGAACAAGGGGTGGTGAATGATGTCGATCTGCTCGTTGGAACCTTCGGCAAAGCCTATGCCTCGGTGGGAGCTTTCGTTCTGTGTGATAACGATATCCGTGAATATCTGATCAACCACAGCCGCTCCCTGATCTTCACTACCGCCCTACCGCCTGTGGTCCTGCACTGGAATCTTCATATCTTCAACGAAGTTCTGAAATTGCATGAAAAGAGGCGTCATCTTTTGGAACTTGCCGAGAAATTACGACTATCACTCACCCGTGAAGGACTTGCGACAGGTGGGGCAACCAATATCGTGCCGGTTATGATCGGCGACAATCAGGTCTCCGTGGACCTGGCATTAAAGATGCGGGAGTCAGGATATCTGATTTTTCCGGTCAGACCTCCCACCGTTCCGGCGGGTACCGCAAGGTTCCGCCTGTCCCTGACAGCCGATATGTGCTGGAGCGACCTTGACCGGTTGGCAGGATGTATCGCGGAAGGAATGCACGAAAGAAAAGCCGTTGGCAGCATGCAATCATGAAAATCAGCTGGCTGCATCACCATAACAGAAAACGGCTTCTTGTCTTCTGCAATGGGTGGGGAATGGACGGCACACCCTTTGCCCCTTTGCAAGCCCATGACGTGGATGTTCTGATGTGCCATGATTACGTGGACGTGTGTTTGCAGCAAACGCTCTTGGACTCCATAAACGGATATCAAGAGGTCTCCCTCATTGCCTGGTCCATGGGGGTTTGGGTGGGGCAGTGCCTTTTTTCCGAGATGCCCCAGCGATTGGAGAGAAAAATTGCGGTAAACGGCACCCTCTGCCCGATTCATGACAATTTCGGAATACCGCCCGGGATTTTTTCTGCGACCCTTGACCATTTCAATGAGGCCACATGTCTGAAATTTTACCGGCGCATGTGCCGCAAGGCAGAGATTCTTGAATGTTTTCTTGCAAATAAACCGCAACGAGAATTGGATAACCAGAGAAAGGAACTTGAATCCCTTTTGAAAAACACGGATTGCCGAGCGAACTCGGAATCAATTTACACTGATATCGTGATTGCAGACAAAGATTTTATTGTGCCCACCGAAAATCAACTGCAGTTCTGGCACGGGAACAGGGTCCATCTGGTCGACGGGTATCATTTTCTGTTTTATGATTGGAAGAGTTGGGACGAAATGCTCCAAGGACCTCGGAGTCCGGCGAGACATGCGGTGAATACCGGCAAAGGATTGTAAAAAGACTCATGGAGAATACTCTGAATAAGGAAAAAATTGCCAAGAGCTTTTTGAAAGGCAGAAAGACGTATGACCAGCATGCCAAGGTGCAGCAGAAGGTCGGCCGAAAGCTTGTGGACATGCTTGATGAATATCCCAAAATGCGCTATGACCGGGTTTTGGAGATCGGCTGCTGCACAGGGGTAATGACGGAGATGTTTCTTGCCGGCCGAAACGTTGGCAGGCTCTATCTCAACGATCTTGTGACTGAATTCTATGAGCTTATCAAACAAAGGATAGCCGGAGTCGGCAATGGAATCATCGAGCCGCTTTTCGGCGATATAGAAGATCTCGACCTGCCCGGCGATCTTGATCTTGTACTTTCCAGTTCCACATTTCAGTGGCTTGCCGATTTGCCTGCCTCCCTTGCTAAGATTGCAGGAGCGTTGAAAAAAGACGGCTATCTTGCATTCTCGATTTTCGGCCCAGGGACCCTTACCGAATTCAAGCAGTTGACCGGAGTGGGGCTTTCCTATTTAGCTTTAGGCAATGTCCTCGATTTACTGGAAAAAGATTTTGTTCTTCAGTTTGTCGATACGGAAAAATACAAGCTGTACTTTACGTCACCAAGAGAGGTTCTCAGGCACCTGCAAGCCACCGGGGTGTCGGGGGTGGGCGAGCTTCGCTGGACGAGCAGGAAACTCCGTGAGTTCGAGGATGGGTATATCCGCCGGTTCGGTACTCCGGCCGGTATTCCTGTTACCTATATGACTTCCTACGTCATCGGATCGAGGAAATAGGAAAAGAATATGTCTGAAGGAAGAGTACTTGCCGTAACCGGAATCGATACCGACATCGGGAAGACAATCGCAACCGGTCTTTTGGCTCGTTGGCTTTACCTGAAAGGATATAGAGTCATAACTCAGAAGATCGTCCAGACAGGCTGCGTAGGAGTAAGTGAAGATATTGTCAAACATCGGCGGCTGATGGAAATGGAACTTCAGGATGACGATAGAAGAGGGCTCACCTGTCCGTACATTTTTCCAGAGCCCTGTTCGCCGCATTTGGCAGCAATGCTTGCCGGAAAAAAAATCGACTGCGAAGTGATATCTGCGGCAACCAAAGAACTGCAGCAGCAGTATCACTATGTGCTCGTGGAGGGGGTCGGCGGATTGCTGGTCCCATTGAATGACGAAATGACGCTGCTCGATTATTTCCAACAGGAGAACTATCCGCTCATCCTGGTCAGCAGCTCCCGGCTGGGGTCCATCAATCATACTTTGGCGGCTTTGGAGCTGGCCAAGGGAAGAGGGCTTACTGTGCAAGGTATCCTTTATAATAGATTTCGGGAAGAAAACAGGGCGATTGCCGAGGACTCGGCAAGAGTTTTTGCCTCCTCTCTGCGCCGATACGGCTTTGCCGATTGCCTGGTGGAGTTTTTCGATTGCAATGACTATCGTGGGGAAAAGCTGCCCGATTTTTCAAATCTTATAAAAATTCAATAGATATCCTACTGAATGAAAGAGGTATGCAGTTGCAAAAGGAAAAGACGTGTTTGGGGTGTAAGCACTTCAGATTAGATGATATTCACTCAGGAGTTTGCCGGCTGGAAAAAAACGGCAAAGCCTATCCGATGAAGCTGCACAGCGATCTGTGCGAGCATTGGTCGGGTTGCGGCCAACAGTACTATATCCGCCTTGGATGGATAAAAAACAAGCTGACAAAGGAAGAGGAAAACAAAAGAGGTTCCTGAACATCGCCGGATATTCAGGAACCTCTTGACCCGCATTTGATGAGAAATGCGGGTTAAAGACGAGCTGCATGGTGGACACGCCTCATGCAGCTCTTTTATTATGCTTTTTCCGTAACAGCCTCAGGCCACCTGGCGGCAGCAACCTCATCCGTCGAATAATCCGGCAGCAGGATCGGCGCGACCTTGGGATTTTCCACTCCGGCCTCGGCCAGTTCTTTCTCGAACTTGACCACATGGTCGAGCGTCAGATCTTTCAACTCCACACCACCGTTAATATAAGCCGCGGCGTTCTTACCTGCCCTGCGGCCGAAAGTGATGATATCCTGGAGACTGTTGCCCATCAGACGATTCTCTCCATGGACGCCGCCGATGGCTTCGCCTGCGGCATACAGACCGGGAATGATGGTCTCGGAGTTGCCGTTGACGCATATTCCGCCATTCTGATAGTGCAGGGTCGGATAGACGAGCATCGGCTCCTTACTGATGTCGATGCCGTGGCGCTCAAACTGGATGAACTTTGCCGGCAGCTCCTTCCTGACGGATCCCGGACCATGGAGTTCTTCTATCATCGGTGAATCGAGCCAGAGACCGACGCGGCCGGTCGGGGTGATGATGCCAAGACCCTTTTCCATGGCCTCTTTGATCAACTCGGCGGACTCGACATCACGCGGTTCCAGAGGAAAGCAAAACTGCTCGCCGTTTTTGTTCAAAACATGGGCGCCCAGGCCGCGAACTTTCTCAGTGATCAACAACCCCACATTCTGCTCGGGATAGGCAACGCCTGTCGGATGGTACTGAGTGGAGAACAGGAGTTTGTTGGCAACGCCCGCCCGGTATGCCATGACGATGCCGTCCATGGTGGCACCGTAGTGGTTGGTGGTGGCAAAGCCCTTGATGTGCAGACGACCGAAACCGCCGGTGGAGATAACAACAGCCTTGGCCTTGATGATGGAGAATTCCTTGGTCTCCATGTTATAGAGGATGGCTCCGGCACATTTGCCGTCGGAATCGAGGAGCAATTCGACAGCTGGATTGAATTCGAGCACGGTGATGTTTTCGGCTCGGTTCCTGATCTCGTCTCGAACGACGCGCATAATCTCTGCACCGGTCATGTCACCCGCGGAATGCATGCGTTTCCTCGAAGATCCGCCGAAGTGGCGGGTCACACAGCGACCGTCATCCTGTTTCAAAAACATCATACCAAGGGATTCGAGCCAGGCGATTGAAAGCGGGGCATCCTTGGCAAGCGCAGCCACCAGATCGGGCTGGTTGGTGAAATGTCCGCCGCCGATGGTGTCCAGATAATGATAATAGGGTGAGTCGCATTCCTGGGTGGCTCCCTGGATGCCGCCTTCGGCCATGATGGTGTTGGAGTCGCCATGCCGCAGCTTGTTGGCCATGATGACCTTGCAGCCGCCGGCTTCGGCCATCAAAGCAGCAGATGAACCCGCACCGCCGCCGCCGATGACGAGAACGTCGGTTTCATAGTCAATATTGGAGAGGTTGACCTTGTCGGGACGAACAAGGGATTTGGATTCGAGAAGACCGACAACCTGATCCTGCAGGGAATCTCCCTTGTTCGGACCGACCCTGACGATGCGTTTGGCATCTTTCTGATAGTCAGGGTGAAATTTGCTGAGGACCTCTTCCCTCTCATCCATGGAAAGCGCCGGGAAATTCTCTCCGCGCCGGGCTCTTTCCAGACGCGCCGGCCTTGTGGCCTCGACTTTTTTGATAAGTTCTTTTAATTCTGGTGTGTACGCCATTGTATATTCTCCTTAATTCCAAAATGGTCAATGAATGTCAGATTACAGATACTGGGTCTCATTGGGTTTCCATGTACCGTTCGGTGCAAGATCCGGTTCACGTTCCCTTTCGACATAGCGTTTTTTGAGCTCTTCATGATCCATTTTGGTCAGGTCGTCCAACATTTGATCGTATTTGCCGGATTCGATTTCTTTGACCCGGCTGACCAGGTGCTCGAAACGTGGCTGTATGTATTTACCGAAAATCCTTCGGGCCAATTGGGCGACATGGTACTGAGGAATCTCACCCATGCAGCGGCTGGCGCACAGACCGCACTGGATGCAGTCGAAGGAGATACGGGCGGCCTTCTCGACATTACCCTGTTTCAAGGCGGCTATGTAGTCCATGACCTTAACCTCCATCGGGCAGGCCTTGGTGCACAGGTTGCAGGCCACGCAACGGAAAATCTCGGGATAGAGGGCATGAATGGCCTCGGCGGCGGCGCTCATCTCTTCAATATCGTAACTTGCTCTGTTGGCAGGAAAGAAGGGTATCTGAGCTAGGTACATATTCGGCTGAACGACGGTCTGACAGGCAAGACCGAAGTGGAGTTTGTAATCACCGGCCATGCGGTAAACGGTGGGGCAGGCGCCGCATATGCCGCCGCGGCAACCGGCGCCGCGAAGAAATTTAAAACCGGCGAACTCCATGGCTTTCATAATGGTCAGCGTTTCGGGTACGTCGTATTTTTTGCCCATTACGAAAATGGGTATGGTTTTGGCCCCTTCCGGAAGGATTGCCCGATCACCCGTAGCTACTTTTATTTCGGGTTGTTTTGCAGTTGTGTCACACATATGAAAATCTCCCTTATCGATAAAAATGTCGTAAGTGTTTAGCCTCCGGATCAGGCAGCCACCTGAAGGTTTTTTGTTTCCAACAGCTGCACGGACTTGGCGTCGTTCAGCTCAAAATGACATATTTCCGGATTTACTCCCAGGGCCATGGCCAGAAGCTGGGTAAAATAAAACGTCGGTACGCCGGCGGTAATTTTTCCATTGGCAAGAAACGCGTCCTGCTGTTTGCCGAGATTGTACTCGCAGAGAGGGCAGCTGGTTGCCAGCGCCTCGATACCAGCGGTAGCCGCAGCATTAATGACATTGGCGGCAGCTTCGTTGTCGCCGGGTGCGGCATTGAGTACCTGATAGGAACCACAGCATTTATCGGCGGCATTGAAGGGAACGACGGTGGCGCCGATTGTCTCGAGAAGCTTTGTCATCAGTTTGAAACTTCCCATGGGTTCGATGCCGACATCGCCAGGTCTTTGCAATGTGCAGCCGTAATAAGGTGCAACTTTAAGTCCGGTGAGAGGTTTCTTGACTTTTTTCTTGATCGCATCCCATCCGACATGCTCATCGAGAAGGGTCAGAAAGTGAATGACTTCAACCTCGCCGAGATAATCGATCTCGTCATCCATGAAGCGATTGATGGTGTCGCGTTTGACCGTATCGGTCTTTATGAGTTGGTTGGCTCGTGCCAGAGTGTTATAGCACATGGAGCACAGGGTGACCAGTTTGTCGGCGCCGCGTTCCTTCGCTCGAACCAGATTCCGTACAGGACCGACATGATGAATGAGATCATCGTCCGTGAGCGAGTATACCGCACCGCAACAATTCCATCTGTCCATTTCTTCCACGTCAATACCCAATTCCTGAAGTGAAGCGAGAGCCGCCAGTTCAAGATTTTTGGCCTTCAGCTTGAGGGTACATCCTGGATAATAACTGATTTTCATCGTTCTCCTTAACTCGTCAATTTTCTAAATCCTGCAACCATCGCGATTTGCGGCACCTCTTTGATTTGCTCGGCGGGCATCTTGGATGGTTCAATGTAGTTTTGGCTGGTTCTCAGAACTAGCTGCCGAAGGGCCTCCATCACTCTGGCGATATCGATGCCGCGTGGGCACCTTACGCTACAGGAATGACATGAAGCGCATTTCCAGTACGTATTAATGTCATTCAACAGAGCCAACATGCCGAACTGACTCATGTGCATAACCTTGCGCGGGAAGAAATCCATTTCTTCCGCCATGGGGCAGGCGGCGGTACAGGTGCCGCACTGCATGCAAAGCTTCACATTTTGGCCGCTCAACTTGTTGATCTTTTCAATAGACACTATTGATACATTTTGGGCGTTAATTGGTAATGTCATGTTTCTCTCTTCTTTAGAACAGTTAAATAGCAGTCCGATACGGCTCAATTGGACTCCATGTGCCGGTTTTCCTTCGCTTTTGTACATATATAAGGTATGCAGTCAAGAGAAGAGGCAGTCTTCATTACGGAGGGGAATGAGAAGATCTTTCAGGTCTTGGTTGCACTCTTGACGCTGAAATTTCAGCCATATTTCCGTTTAACCAACGCGTAAAAAGATCGAACAAAATGTAGGTTACTGAATAACCATTCAGTAACTTGAAAAAATGATTACCAGAGACTTTTTAAAAACTCAAGCATGTTTTTGAGAACAATTCACAGGAATTTAACTAAAAAATTTTGAAAATGAAGACATGGTAACAAAATTACACTCACCGGCTTGTCTTTTTATTATACGGAAGTATTTAGAAACAAAAAGAATGTATTAACTGGTGTAACGCGCGTAGTAACAAGTGTACACGCGGAGACGTTCCGGATTTTTTTTGCTTCAAATTATTTATTGAAGCCATAAATAAATTTGAAGTGATCAAAGGTTGGCCTTTGAAGTGGATGAAGAGGCTGCTTCCACGATTTTTCTTTTTCACTTGATCAACCGCCGGCCGGTTTTAGTTTTTGAACACTTGGACTCTCGTTTGATCCGGACCCGCCTTCAAATCTGTTTATCTCGAGACGTTCATTCTAAAAAGAAAGAGTGGTATACTACATCATCGTGAAACTTGCATCGATTTAAACCATCGAGAAATGGAATCCGGGAAAATACTAATTGGAGTCGTTATGGCTGTTCGTATAGTAAAACTTGGCAGTGCTCGTGCAGAAGGGGAAGGCCTTCGTGTAGGAACCGTGCGGAGGCCGCCGCGTGGTGTTCCGAAGACCGAATACAGTGCACAAAACTGGTATGATGTCTGGTTGCCGAATTTATCACCGAGCAGCGAGATTGTAAAACTTGGTCGGAATGCAAAAAGTGATAAAGAATGGGGTGTGTTCAAAAAGAAATACCGTACGGAAATGGCAAAACCGGAAAACGCTCATATATTGGATCTGCTGGCGGCGTTGTCCCACCAAACCGATTTCTCTGTCGGGTGCTACTGCGAAAATGAAGAACATTGTCACCGGTCGGTGTTGAGAACACTTCTTATGGAAAGAGGTGCCAAGTTAGACGATAATGAATGATATGCCGCATAATGCGGTACAAGATTATGGGCGGCTGCAAAGTGAAAACTTTTCTTCTGCTGCCAACCGGAAAGCAAGATCCCTTCTGAAATCGGGGCTCAGTTAAAATAATGGGCGGCAAACAAAAGGTATTGAGCGTTTCCCAGGCAAGGGCGTATTACGACAGTTTTGGGAAAAAACAGGATTCTCAGGGTATTTATGAAGATTCCGCACTGGATGATATCATCGCCCATGCAGATTTTCCCCATGCCCGAAGGATTTTCGAATTCGGATCCGGAACAGGCAAATTCGCGGAGCGGCTTTTCCTTAAACACTTTTCCGAATCGGCAACCTACCTTGGTTGTGATATCAGCCCGGTCATGATCCGGCTTGCAGAACACCGGCTTTCCGCATATGGAGGTAGGGCAAAGGTTGTTCAAACGGATGGGTCGGTAAACTTCCCCCTTGCAGATCAATCGGTCGATCGGGTGATTTCCAACTATGTCCTCGATCTCTTATCTGAATCGGATATCAGGTTGATTTTTGGCGAAGCGCATCGAGTTCTGATTCCTGGAGGTAAAATCTGTTTGGCAAGTCTGACAAAAGGAATTGGTCTTCCTTCCAGAATTGTATCTTTTTTGTGGATGGTAGTATTTAAAATAAATGCTTCCTGGGTCGGTGGCTGCCGTCCCATTCGATTCGAACCGTTTATCGATCCGGAAAAATGGATGCTTGAGCATAAAAGAGTCCTGGCACCATTTGGAATTGCCTCTGAAGTTTTGGTTTTATCGGCGAAACAGTTGCCCTACACGGCAATACTCAATTGAAGGACACCTTGAAAAAATCGTTTTTTCGATCAAATTAAAGACGCGTAAGAGAATTTTCCGGAGGCATTTGCCTAATATTCCGAGGATAAAATTTTCTCTCGCAACGCCGAAGTTGGGCGAAAGAGAAATTTTTCAAGGTGGCCTGAAAATATATGCGCTGAGCATTGAATTACACGATGATACAATGAGGCTTTTGCAAAAGGCAGAGTGGGGGACTTCCTGAGTCCTTGTATGCAGGGCCGTTTTCAGCCCTGCATAGCAATATCAATCCGTTTATAAAAGCTATAAGGTGAAATGTCTCCTTCTTTTAAAACCCCAAAAAGCTCCCAAGCCTGATGCGAGGAGGAGCAGGCTTGACGGTTCCGGTGTGGGATCAATTCTTATTTGAGCG
>JBJKQT010000227.1:0-78689 GCA_046705065.1 Desulfocapsaceae bacterium | reverse complement strand
AGCCTTCACTTCGGGTTGAGCGGCCGGAGCTGCTTTGGCTGCTGCCGGAGCTGCTGATTTTGCCGCCGGGGCTGCTTTTGCTGCCGCTGGAGCTGCGGGTTTTGCTGCCGCCGGAGCTGCTTTTTTGGCTTCTTCTTCAATGGTCAGATCCAAGGCTGGAGCAAGGGATGCAAAATCGACCTGAACATCAGCTAGTTTTTTGGAAATGGGTGCAACATCTTGAGCATTACCGCCGTCGGCGAGAATATTTATAAAACTTTTCACAAGACGGATGGACTCGGGATGACGCATGATCAGAATATTTGATCCGCTAAGCAGATAGGCAACCGCACCGACGGCCTCCATCAGAATCCCACGACGTTCGGGATCCCCAAGAAGAGGGGCCTCTTCTACGGTCTGACGCGCTTCTTTGCATTTCCAGACCTCGTTTCCGAGATTATTGATCATCGGATATTGAAGTTTATCATCTCCTTGACTCATGGCTGCCAGCGTCAAGCGCTCCATAACCGAGTAGGAATACTCCAATCCATAACCTAAACCACCGGTCGTAGGATCAACAATAACTCGATCCATCGGCATACCGAGGTTTTCGAGAAGGATATTGATCTGTTTTGCCAGATTGACATCAATCGGTGAGGAGGAAATGACCGTATGGCCGTAACCCATGGCCGCGGCCCCAATGCCCTTGTAGTTCTTTTCTTCAACAGGACCTATCGTCAGGCTTTCCCCCTGACATGCTTCGGCAATGGCTTTGAAAACGACTTCATCTTTGGCCGGATTGGCACATCCCCAAACGATCAGGGGAACATCAATTGCAGCTAAAACTTTTTTGACCGTTTCGGCGGCGGATTCGGGACTTGCATCCTTGTCATTGGGGTCGACACTTTTCAACTGCAAAACAATGATCTCGGCACCAAATTCGGTAACGCATTTTTTTGCCCACGCTGCAGGGTCCGAAGCCACATCCTTGAAGTGGGCGAGTGCAGGTTCAGGCCAATCCTCAGGTTGAATGTCCCAAATTTCCATGGCAATGACTGGCTTATTGGGCATATTCCCTTCGAATGTATAGAAAGGAAAACAGGTTTCTCCACCGATCTTGATGGCGGAAGCTCCTTTGCCAATGGAAATTTCTTTAATACCGCCGGAATAGGATTCCTTCTTAATTTCAAATCCCACGTTAGCCTCCTTACAGGTGAAAATTAGTCTCCAGAAGGTTTTTTGCCCGGTTCTGTCGATAGTCCTTTATGCCGACCAGACCTTACGGCAAACACCTTCCCTTTTCATAATGATTTCATTACATACCGTTACGTAAACACACCTCTTTTTTAAGTTACTTCAAATCTGGTATAGATACTCGTCTCTGCAAAAAACGAGTTGATTCACTTTGTTCTTGCATTCATTCGCTCTTGCAACCGGGGAAACTTGTTGATTTCAGTATGAGGAATGAACATCGCTGCAACATAATTATTCATATACGAAGGTGTTTCCGAGAGCTCGAAATTCGTCATTCGGCGCGTTACCTCTATGACATCCTGGCGAATCTTATTGGTAAGGGAACTCATCCTGGTTCCCAATAGAGAGCCGTTGCCGATGTAGGTAACACAATCCGGATCGATCTCCGGCAGCAACCCGATGGTCATGGCGCGCTCAAGGTCTATATAACTTCCGAATCCACCAGCCAGAATGATACGCTCGATCATGTCCACGGAGAGCCCGACTTCTTCGAGCAAAGTCATGCAGCCACTGTAGATGGCTCCTTTTGCCCGGATCAGATTGTCAATATCCAGCTCGTTCAAAGCTATGTCCCGGTCGATTTGGGTATCGTCCTTCCAAACTACGACATATTCCCATACACCGTTGTTTTCCCGAATTCTTCTTGTATCGAGGTTACGGTTGAATTTCCCACGATTATCGATCACGCCATTCTCGAACATTACCGCAATCATGGTAATGAGGCCTGATCCGCAAATCCCTTTCGGTCGAACACTGCCGATGGTAACGATCATGGGCTCAAAGGTTACGGGATCGATGGAAAAATCCTCTATGGCGCCCTTGGCGGCCCGCATCCCGAATTCCACCCCCCCTCCTTCGAAAGCAGGGCCTGCCGAGCAGGCTGCACAGGCCAGCCAATCCCGATTACCGATGACGATCTCGGCATTGGTTCCTATATCCATAAAAAGCACAAGCTCTTCGCTTCTATACATCCCCGACCCCATAACTCCCGCGACAATATCGCCTCCCACATAGCTCGATATTTCTGGAAAAAGAAGAGCAGTCACATGCTCGTCAAAGTCGATGCCGATGGAGGAAGCCCTGAATGGCGGATAAAGGGTCGATGCCGGGACATACGGTGCTCTGCGAATATAGCGCGGGTCTATCCGAAGCAGGAGTTGCGTCATTGTCGTGTTTCCCGCCAAGGTGATAGTCGATATATTTTCCCGGTCGATTTTGGCCTGGGCTATCATTTTGCCAAGGATCTTGTTTATGCAAGCGACAACGACCTCTTGGAGTCTTTCGAGTCCTCCGGGTTTCTCGGCAAACATGATTCGGCTGATAACGTCTTCACCGTAACTGATTTGGCCGTTAAAATCACCAAATTCCGCAAGAGCTTCTCCGGTTTCCAGATTAATCAGTTGACCATAGATGGTCGTCGTGCCGATATCCATTGCAACGGCATAGTTCTGAGCCGTGGTATCGCCGGGTTGAACATTGATTATACGGTTTTTTCCCCCTTCTCTCACCGCCTTGACAATGGTCACGGTCACTTTAAAACCACTTTCTCTCAAGATAGCGGGAAGCTTTCTGATTACAGGCAGCGTAAGTTCGAGTTTATGCCAGTCGCCCTTCTGGTTCAGGGTTCTGATAAGCCTGGCCACATCGGGCAGATTGTCTTTTGCTTCCGGTGGAGAGAGCTCTATATAGGTCTTGTCCACCGGAGCTATAAACAATCCTTGCTCTTTTAGGGAATTGATGTCCGCTATCCGGATGCGGGCGGTTCGTCTCGGTGTGTACTGTCTGCTGAGAGCGGTGGTGTCAACCGATGACTCAACGGGGATTCGAACGGTCACATCGGAAGTAAGTTCTGAAAGACAGGCAAGCCGGTAGCCTTTTTCGAAGTCTGCGTTACTCAATCTTGCCGAGGTACCGCCCTTGACATCTCCCTCTTCAACCATGACGCGGCATTTGCCACACACGCCTTCTCCGCCGCATGAGGCATTGACATGGACACCAGCGGCCATTGCGGCCCTGATAAGGCTTTCTCCGACAGGAACTTCAATCGTTCTGTCATGAGGAAGAAATCTGACTTTCAGCTGATCCATCCAGGTTTCCTGTGAAATTCCAAGAAGTTCTGATTAAATTGCCCTACGGCAACGTATTTGACCTGCGTCCATCTGAAATTTTAAAGATACTCCAGAGCTTTAACTCTTTATTTGACAAAAAATCAATCCTTTTATAAAAAAATCGGAGTCATTCTTAAAAACATCGATTAGGTTGCAAGCAAATTGATACCAATCTATCTCTTTTGAGAAGAATATTCAATCCACTTTTTCACGAAGGCATTTCTTTGAAAACACGACAATTCATAACCGACGAGGCCAAAGAATCTCTTCGCTTATTGCTGAAAAAGATTCAAAACAAGTCAGATTTTCAGAGGGCCCAGTGTGTCTGGTTGCGGGCCGAATTAGGCTTTGATGCAAATTTAACGGCAAAAATTACAGGATGGAGTCCGGGAACAGTGAAGAGGATATGGTCAAATTATCTAAAAAAAGGAGAAGCTGCTCTCTACGGCGTGGGACGGGGCGGAAGGAGGAGAAACAACTTAACCTACCAGGAAGAGAAAATATTTTTAGAAGATTTTTTTAAAAAAACAGCTTTGGGGGAAAGTATTCCGGTAGCCGACATCAAATTGGCCTACGAAACCAAAATAAATAAAATCGTCCCAAAATCCACAATTTACAGAATATTAACCAGGCATGGATGGAAAAAATAAGAAATGATCAAAAGAGCCATTTTTTATTCTCGAAAAATCCCATAATTCCGTCTTATTTTGATTGCTACCACAAACGCGCCTCCTCATTACGTATCAATAAAATTGATCAGCCGTGCACACACAATATCGCCAAGCACTCTACGACCAACACGCACAACATTATTTTAAGATTGTACTGCTATATAAAGATAGGCAGGGAAAATTTCCTGCTATTTGCACAAAAAGTTGTTCTTGGCGCGTCTGATCCCTCTTCATAACTCTTTTTGCCGGCGGATTGAAAAAGCTACGGCAAGACTGCAACCACAGGGCACTTGGTTTTTTTGCATTCTGCGCCATCGAAGGACACAGTGGCGAATGTAAAAAGTCGTTCGGGGAAGGACGGCGGAAAAAGAATGGCCTTTGCGTGGCCTGAATTTGGGAAGACTTGTTTGAGGCGATATACTACCGCCATATCGCCTCAAAATTGCAAATTAGCGGGCGGCTGCTTTTTTAAGAGCCTGCCGAATTTTCGCCATTCTCTCCTCAGGCATTTTTATGGGAATCTGGTACACAAGTGTTCGTTCCATCAACTCCGCGGAAGCCGGCAAAAGGTCTTTATCGTAAATAACCCGCCTTCGCCCATCCGCTTCATTAAACGGCCATCCGGATTTACTGAGCGTGGAACAGGCCAGAAGATGCTCCCATTGCGGATAAAAATGCCATGTATTTTCCGAGAAGTTAATTGCTCCGACCCCATGTTCTGTGAGCACGGAATTCACCCGCCGGCAATGTTCTTTACTCTCAAGAATGAAGCAGAAGAAAGTTGCGGAGTCGCCTTCAGGATCCACCAATTTTCTAAAGGATACGCCTGGCAGGCACGAGGCAGCCTCTTTGAGCAGAGACTTTGTTTTGCGCTGGGCTACAAGCATATCGTCGAGCTTTGCCAGTTGAGCAAGACCTATGGCTCCTTGAATCTCCATCATCCTATAATTGAAACCGATGAAACGGCGGCCTTCCCCTCCCCGGCCTCCCGGGTTGGTCTTGTGATCATGTCCGTGATCATGATATTCCGACATTGATCGCCAAAGCTCCTGATCGTCGGTTATGATCATCCCGCCTTCACCCGTTGTAAGGGTTTTCACGGCATCGAAAGAGAAAGTCCCGCAGTTGCCGAATGTTCCCAGATGTCTGCCGCGTATCCTCCCGCCTGCGGCCTGGGCCGTATCTTCCAAAACAGGGATGGAATGTTTTTTAGCGATTGCCACAATCTCTTCAACCCTGGCCTGTGCTCCCAACATATGAACGGGGATGATACATTTTGTCTTCTCCGAGATCTTTTTCTCCAGATCCGACGGGTCCATATTCAATGTCTCATCGACCTCGGCAAAAACCGGTACAGCTCCGACATCAAATATCGCCTCCCAAGTAGCGACGAATGTGAACCCTTGAGTGATCACTTCATCCCCCGGTCCGATTCCCAATGCACTCAACGCCACCTTCAGGGCCGATGTTCCCGAAGTTACGGCCTGGGCATGCTGCGATCCGCAGTATCTAGCAAATTTATCTTCAAATTCTCTAACTTTATATATTCCTTTCCTCTGGTCCCCGAATTCGTAGCGAAACAAAACTCCTGTCTCGAGCACCTCGCCTATTTCACGTTTTTCTTCATCGCCAAACACTTCGTATCCAGGCATCGGCAGAGCCTCCTAGTTTATGGAAAATATTACAGTCTATTTAGTCAACATTTGTTTGATTCTGTTGCATTCGTCGAGCAGAGCAATGCGAGGATGGTAGTTTTCCAACTCTTGCTCCGAATAGCTGCCGTAGGTTACAATGATGATGAGATCGCCCTTCATTCCTTTACGCGCTGCCGCTCCATTCAAACCGATGACGCCTGAACCTCGGGGACCGTCGATCGCATAGGTGTCGAATCGCTCCCCGTTGTTAATATTGTATACTTTGATACGTTCAAAGGTGATTATTCCGACGGCATCCATGAGGTCCCTATCGATGGTCAAACTTCCTTCATAATTGAGATCGGCCTGAGTGATGGTAGCCCTATGGATTTTGGCGTTGAGCATTTGTTTCAACATTGATTCACACATCTAAATATGAAGGATTTCCGCGCCATATACCCCATGGCGTTCGTAATAACGAGAGATAACAATAAATTCTTATTCTCCGACTGCTTCAGTAACGGGGGACTTCAGTTGAGCGTTGTCGATGAGACGGACTTTCCCCCCAACCTTCACCGCCATGGCCATTATGCTTTTATCATCAACAATCTCGTCCCGAAGAAGTGTCTCTCCATTTACCACCTCAACATAATCTACCTTGCAATCGGGGGTTGAGTGAATGAGCTTCTTCACTTCATCGATAATCACGCTTGCCTTCAGCCCGGGTCCGTTCTGTTCCACCATTTTTTTGGCGTGCCGGAGTGATCGAGACAGGCAGAGAGCATGCTGTCTTTGTTCCCTATTGAGGTAAGAGTTTCTGGAACTCATGGCCAATCCATCGGATTCACGAACGATCGGATGCCCCAAGACTTGGATATTGAAATTCAAGTCTTTAACCATACGGCGTATGACCGCCAACTGTTGATAATCCTTTTCACCAAAGATAACCACATGTGGCTGAACTATATTGAAAAGCTTTGCCACGACGGTGGCAACTCCTTCGAAATGTCCTGGGCGTGACGCGCCGCACAGCCCTTGGGTCAGTTCTTTCACGGAGATAGTCGTCTGAAACCCCTCCGGATAAATATCCTTGACATTGGGAGCGAAGAGAACATCGACTCCTGTCTCTTCAGCCAGCCGCCTGTCCCTTTCGAGATCATGCGGATACGTTGAAAGATCTTCCCCCCTGCCAAATTGGATGGGATTGATAAAAAGACTGACAACAACCTTATCCGTTTTGCGCCGCATGGTTTCCATCAAGGAAAGATGCCCCTTATGAAACCACCCCATCGTGGGGACCAATCCGATAGTTTTCCCCTCAGATCTCCAAGATGCAACAAGCTGCGAAAGGTCTTGAATATCCCTTATCACCATCATGGTTTTGCCTTTAAACGTCCGATTTTTTCGGAGACAAAAGCTCGCATGGGATCGTTTGGATTTGAGCCTTCCGAGGTTGCCATATACTGTTCGTATACGGAAAGAGCTTTGCCGGATTCCCCTTTTGCCTCATAAATTCTCGCCATCCCCAAAAGCCCTAAGCCTTGATACCCTTCGACTTTGGCAAGAGCCTGGTATCCGGCGAAGGCACCGTCATATTCTTTTCCTGCTTCTTGAGCCTGTGCCGACCCGAACAACACCAACCCGAAAAGAGGATTGGTAGGCTTTATCTCTTCTTTAATTTTTCCGTACTGCTCAGCCGCAGCCTTGTATTTACCGTTTTTGAGATCACTATGGGCCATTTCCACCCTTGCCCATCGCGCCGCGTCCGTATCTGGGAATTGGGATATTACCTTCTGCAGGGCTGTTTGCTTTGCAGAACCCGCTTCTTTCATCGCAATGGCCAATGAAGCGCTACTGCTATTAACCTTCTTCGTCCTTACTACATCATATACTGACCAGGAAACGGCAATTACCACCAGCAGAACAATGACGGATATAATGATTTTTTTATTCTTCCGAAGAAATTTAATAGCCTTAGGAGGTAGATTGAAGTGTTCCAACAGACCTTCAATATCACCATTTTTATTCGGTTCAACATGCAATTTCTGAAACGCATTTTCACCCGCCATGCTCACTCTCCAGTTTGTTTATCGATAAATAGATCAAGGCTTAAAAATTTAATTGAATCTTTTAATATAATCTATACAGTTGACCATGTCTATTTGTATTAGGACTTCCTGCTTCGCCAAAAATTAAATAATCATTGCCCTATGAATCTTCAAATCCAATCTGTAGCCGAGCTGACCAGAACCATCAAAACGATACTAGAGGGTGAATTTCGCTTCGTACACATCCAGGGGGAGATTTCGAATTTAAAATCTCCGTTTTCCGGGCACTTGTATTTCACCCTAAAGGACAGCGATGCTCAATTAAAAGCAGTGTTGTTTAAAGGGCAGAGAAAGTTCTTGCCTGAAAACCTGAAGGATGGACAACAGGTGGTCTGTCATGGCAGGGTATCCGTTTATGAGCCACGGGGGGAATATCAACTCGTTGTCGATACCGTTGATTTTCTTGGCACGGGCTTTTTGCAATTACGTTTTGAACAACAAAAACAACGTTTAGCCGCAGAAGGATTATTTGCACAGGAAAGGAAAAAAGAACTCCCTGGCTTTCCACATGATATCGTTCTCATCACTTCGCCCACAGGAGCTGCCGTTCACGATTTTCTGACTATCTGTAGGAAACGAAGAACTTCCGCCAGGATACTCGTATATCCAGTCAGGGTCCAGGGCGATGGAGCCGCCGAGGAAATTGCCGCAGCCCTTGATCGGACGAACCGGGAATTCGATGCCGATGTAATCGTCATCTGCCGTGGAGGTGGTTCTCTTGAAGATCTTTGGGCATTTAATGAAGAATGCGTTGCAAGAGCCATATACAATTCGCATATACCCGTCATTACCGGAGTCGGCCACGAAATTGATTTCACCATCGCCGATTTCTGTGCGGATTTCCGAGCGCCGACTCCCACGGGGGCTGCTGAGAAAATCATTCCGGATAATATTGATTTGCTTCGTGATGTGGAAAAACTACGGGAGCAACTGGCATCTGCGGTAAAGAGAAATTTGGAAAACCTGCGGAGTCAGGTGACGTATAATCGAAGACTCCTTGGAGATCTCGGCTCGTTGTTTGTTCATCATGAGCTCAGGCTTGATGCCTGCCTCACGGCACTCATACAATCCATTAAAAATACGTTGTCCGCTCAAAGTTTTTCTTGCCAGCAACTGCTCCGACGTCTTCATCACCAGGCGCCTGTGGAAAAAATCCGTTTTCAGCAACAACGTTTGGACTATTTGAAGAAAAATTTGGGACAGCAAATGGAAAATCTGCTGGAGCGGAAAACAACAACTTTTCTCCAGCAGGTAGCCAAATTGGATACCATGAGTCCACTGGCAACGTTGGCCAGAGGATACTCAATTGTTATGAAAGAGAATGCTCCTCCAAACAAACCAGCAATCGTCACCGATATCCGCCAGGTGGAAGTCTCAGAACGAGTGGCAATCCGCCTCCATCACGGCCGATTGCAATGCAGGATTATTCAGAAAGACGAACATTAAAAAAAGGGCCCGTGAAGGGCAAAGAGAAATGCGGGTCCGTGACGTTTGTCAAAAGGATTGCCTGCACCAGAACTCGATCCTATTGCCTTCAGGATCACACACATAGAATACGAGCGCCCCCCACGCGTGTTCTCGGGCTGCCGGAGGATTCAACCCGGCGCGTTGCAACTTTCTGCGGGCTTCTTCAATGTCCTCAACCTCCAAAGTAATCGTTACTCCTTCACCTTTGCAACTTTTCAGAGAAGTTCTTGCCGCATCGGCTATACTGAGACGGCTTGCGGAATTAAGCTCGAACTCAACAAACCAATCCAAAGCAACCGTAACCTCAAGAGCCAGTTTTTCTTTGTAGAAGACAACGGTCTCCTGCCAATTTTGGCAGTAGAGTATAGTATTTGTTGTCAGAAATTCCATTGTCGGGCAAGAAAGGAGATTGAGGTTGCAGGCAGGATCGAAGAAACATCACTTTCGGGTTTTAGTCATCGATCCTGCTTGAGAATATTTTGTTTTTACTTATAACAACTCGAGACCCGAGAAGAAATAACCCATCTCGAATGCTGCCGTTTCCGGGGCATCGGAGCCGTGGGTTGCATTCTCACCGACGGAAGAGCCGAACTGACGACGTAAAGAGCCCTCTGCTGCTTCAGCAGGATTGGTAGCTCCCATCAGATCCCGCCATTTTTTAATGGCATTTTCCGCCTCGAGCACCATAACGATACAAGGACCGCTGCTCATAAAATCAGTCAATTCCCCGAAAAAGGGACGCTCTTTATGAACGTAGTAAAACCCTTCAGCTTCTATTTTGCTCAAATACAGCTTTTTCAACCCGACAATTCTAAACCCTTCTTCATAAATGCGGGCCATTATCTTTCCGGCATTTCCGGCAGCAAAGGCATCGGGTTTAATGATTGCAAACGTTCTTTCCATTTCGATATTTCCTCCACTTCTCGTTTTATATGAAAAAAGCCGCCCGTCAACAGGGGCATTCGACTATTTTCATGGTTTGTTGCGGACCGGAAAAACGCCGATCCGCTTCAGGCCTCAAAAGACGCCAAATCAAGTAGCATTACCGCCATAAATTGTCAAGCACCGAGACATGACCCTGAGGGGGAATTCGTCTGGAAAATTTAAAAGAAGAACCTTCCGGTAACACTATTTTTCTTCATGGGCCAAACGCAATAAGGCGTTTACTATGGCCACGGCAACCGAACTTCCTCCTTTGCGTCCCCTTGCGGCAATATACGGATATTCTTTTTGGGTAAGGAGTTCTTTCGATTCCTCTGCATTCACAAATCCTACAGGTGCGCCGACCACGAGATCGGGCTTAAATTTTCCCTCTTCCATCAACCGCATTGCTGCAAGAAGTGCGGTGGGTGCATTGCCCACGGCGACGATACCGATGTTATTGTCCGCAGCTAACTCAACTGCAATTTCAGAGCGGGTCAGGTCCCTTTCCTTGGCAAGCAGTCCGACCTCTTTATCTCCGAGACGGCAAATCACCTTTCCTCCAAATTGCTCTAAGATGCTTCGGCTAATGCCGGCAGCTCCCATGTTGACGTCGATGAGTATGTTTTTACCGGCTCGGATGGCATTGATACCGGAACTGACTGCATCTGCATGAAAGGCGAGGGACGAGGCAAATGAGAAGTCCCCGGTGGCATGAATCACTCGCTGTATAATTTTGAACCTTGCCGGATCGTGTTCGTTCACCCGCTGCCCGGTACGGGTAAAAAATTCGTTTTCTATTATCCGGAAACTTTCCTTTTCTATCTGCTGAGGTTTGATTTGTTGTAAAGTGACCATCTATTCCTCCCTCTCCCCTTCTTTAATGACTTGTATAGGAATTCAACGCCTTTTTCGGTTTGGCCGAAGTGAAGGTGCAAATAGCCGCCAAGAACATTTTTAATCACATAGCCCTCTTTCTTTCCATCCTGCAGTTTGAACACGGTGGCAACTGCTGGATCCATCTCTTTGATGCTCGAATAGTGAAACTCATGCCCATACAGAACATCGCCGGTTTCACCGAAGATGCAATTATCGGTCAACGTCGCCTCTCGATATCCAAGCCTGCTCAACCGGTTATTCATTGCAACTTTTGCAGGAAATGCTCCAACCATAGGAAAATGTTCATTCTTCAAATCGATTAGCTCTTGGGTCATATACATAAATCCCCCGCATTCACAGAAGAGAGGTCCGCCGAGATCTACCCAAGCCTTGATTTGCTTCCGCATTTCTTCGTTTTTACTCAAGTCGTCAGCATAGAGTTCAGGATATCCGCCACCGATATAGATGCCATCCATATCTTCAGGCAGCCTCTGGTCATGCAACGGACTGAAAAACACAATATCAATTCCCTCTTGCTCGAACAGTTCGAAATTATCCTGATAATAAAAACAAAAAGCTTGGTCACGAGCCACCGCAAGCGTAACCCGCTGGTCGATGTTTCGTTTGACAGCCCCCCTCTTCCTGTAGTCGACCTTGACCATGTTCAACTGCAGGAGCCGGTCGATATTTATATTCTCCTCTATTGCCTGGGCGAGGCAATCCACCTGCTCATCAGTGAGCGGGTTTTCCTCTCCCATGACCAGGCCGAGATGTCTCTCCGGTATCGTAAATTCAGCGTCCCTAGGAAAAAACCCTAGAATCTCGGTGGAACAGTTTTTCATGACGGCCTCGCTGATGAGTTCTTTATGCCTCAACGAGCCTACTCTGTTGAAAATGACGCCTGAAATTCGGACTTCCGGATTGTACGTTTCAAAGCCTTTTAAAACGGCCGCTATGCTTTCTGCTGCAGAGGATACATCGATGATCAGCACGACAGGCAACGACAGAATTATTGAAAGAGCGGCTGAACTGGAATGACCGCCATCGAACAATCCCATCACGCCTTCGATTACCGCAACATCGCCTTCCTGAATATTGCGAAAAAAAGATGTGCGGCAAAAAGAAGCTCCCGCCATCCGAAGATCGAGGTTGCGGGAGACGGTTCCAGTTACCATGGTGTGAAGCGTCGGATCAATGAAATCAGGGCCGCATTTGAACGGCTGCACCTTGAATCCGCGATTCTTAAGCGCTGCAAGAATACCTAAGGTAAGGGTCGTTTTGCCGGAGCCGCTCGTTGTGCCTCCGACAAGAAAGGCTGGAATATTTACCATCTATATCTCCAAAAGAACGTATTTTACAACGAGCAACAGGATCACAAAAAAAAGCGCCCCAACCTGCATCAGTTTTTCGGTGAGAAGGATATCGTTTTCGGAAATATCTCTTGTTTGGTCGCCGATGGTGGGTTTTTTGGTCATCCGGCCAAAATACGAGACATCCCCTCCCAATTGGATTCCCAGGGCACCGGCCACAGCACTCTCGGCATGAGCGGAGTTGGGACTGCTGTGTTGCAGGCGGTCTCTAAAAAATATCCTTGCCGCCCCCCGCCAGTCTAGGTTCAGGACAAACGCAGAGAGGACCACCATAAGGCCGCTGATACGCGCGGGGATAAAGTTTGCAATATCGTCGAGTCTCGCCGCTGCCCATCCGAATTCCAGGTATTTCTCGTTTTTATAGCCGAACATGGAATCCATGGTGTTGATCGCTTTGTAAACCATTGCCCCAAATGCCGCAAAGCCGATGGCATTGAATTCTGCAGCAGGGGCGAACATTGCGCAAAGAACAGCGTAAAAAAGCGGGGAGGTTACGCCGTCTACCATATTTTCGGCCACCGTTTCCACACAGGCACGACTTATTCCATCCCTCCCTAGGCCTTCAGTATCTCTTCCGACAATCTTGGAAACGGCTTCACGAGCTTCCACTATATCGTTTGCGAGAAGGCAGTTATAGACTTTCCTGCTGTGAATAACGAGATCGCGTGCGGCAATCGATGTCCAGAGAATCAGAATTGCGATCATATCGGATAAAATTGGGGAAATGGTCTGTGTCGTCTCGAGTATCATACCGACGCAGAGTATGGTGGTCGCGAGGACGGCTCCGACTGTGCATACGCCTGCAGTTTTCCTGTTGCGAAAAACGGCGCAAAAGCGCTCTTCACACCATAGACAGAAACGGCCGATGTACCTGACAGGATGAGGGAACCATTGAGGATCGCCCACCAGTTGGTCCAACACTATGGCCAAGCCTATTTTCACGGCAAAGATCATCTTGAAACCTTTTTTTGTCCTAAGTTACAGACCCATAAGTGCGTAAATTCTTTCCATATCCAGGCTGGCCCGGACAGTATCCGCCAAACGATCAAAGGCAGGCTCCAAATCGTAGGGAGCATGTATTCGTCCGTCACACGGCAAGCCTGCCCTTCTTTTCAGACGATCGATGAACCAGCGGCGAAAGGCGTCGGCATCGAAAATTCCATGAAGATATGTCCCCCAGGCGCGTCCATCTTCGGTCGCGGAACCGCAATGCGTCCCGTCTTCGAATTTCACGACATGCCCTAAGGTCGATGTGGAGATTCCGTGATGGATCTCATAACCGTGGACCGGACATTTCGATGCCAGATGGATGCCTTTTTGCCTCACCAGACGTTTTTGCCTCTCCATTCTGGTTACGACATTAAGCAATCCAAGTCCTTCGATATCGCCATGATCGGACTCGATGGAATACGGATCTTCAACCTTTTTCCCAAGCATCTGATACCCTCCGCAGAGTCCGACTATCTCACAGCCGTTTTCCCCTAAAAGACGAATGGCGTCTGCAAGTCCTGTTTCCTTTAAAGCCGTCAAGTCTCCTATCACATTTTTAGACCCGGGAATGATTACAGCATCAGGTCGACCGAGATCCCGGGGATGAGAAACTACCCTCAGGTATACATCCGGCTCGGCCACGAAAGGCTCGATATCGGTAAAGTTTGAAATATGCGGCAGACTGATAAGGGCAATCTCGACATGGGGGCTTTGTGGGCGTATTGCATCGAAAAGACCGGATTTAAACGAAACTGAATCTTCTTCGGGAATGCCGAGATCATGCAGATAAGGAACCACACCGAATACACGTCTCCCGGTATGAGCGTAAACATAGCTGTGAGCGGATTCCAAAAGAGAGGCCTGACCGCGGAACCGGTTGACGATAAAACCGGCGACAAGACGCCGCTCCCATTCTGCAAGGACCTCCATGGTTCCCACAAATGAAGCATAAACCCCGCCACGGTCGATGTCGCCGACAAGGAGCACGTTGGCACCGGCATATTGCGCCATACGCATGTTGACGATGTCATGATGTTTGAGGTTCACCTCTCCAGGCGAGCCGGCGCCTTCCAAAACCACGGCATCGTAGTCACCAGCAAGCTCGTCAAAGCTTTCACGGGCAGCCTGCCAAGCCTTATCCTTGTAGGCGACATATTCCATTACGTTCATATTTCCGACGGGTTTTCCCTTGACGATAACCTGTGAGCCCGTATCGGAATTTGGTTTGAGCAATACAGGGTTCATCCTGGCATCCGGATCCAATCTTGCGGCTTGAGCCTGTACCACCTGTGCCCTTCCCATCTCGAGTCCGTCAATGGTGACGAATGAATTCAGAGACATATTCTGGGCTTTGAATGGAGCCACCCTGACCCCGTCCTGAAGAAGGATCCGGCATAAGGCCGCTACCAATACTGATTTTCCTGCATTAGATGATGTCCCCTGAATCATCAACGGCCGAAAATGCTGCCGTTTTTTAAGCCGTTTCGGTGCCGGATCAAAATGCAAGATTCGTTTCAGAGCACAGAGAAAAACATCATTCTCTTCCCGCGTGCGAACGGCAATTCGAAAATACGTCCCATCGAGCCCCTCATAATTAGAACAATCACGGATCGCAATACCTTCTTCCAAAAGTTTTTCAGAAAGCTCGGCAGAAGTCGTCCCATCCAACAAACGCAGAAACAGATAATTGGCACTGGAATCAAACACCTTCAGGGCTGAAATTTCAGCAAGCTCTCGTGCAAGCTCACTGCGCAATTCCGAACAGAGTTCTACGGTCTTGCGTCTGTACCCCTGGTCACGGAATGCCTGCTCGCCAACGGCCTGGGCCAGAGTATTTACTGTCCAAGGTGGCAAGATTCCGCGAATTGCACAGGCGTATCTTTGCGGAAAAACGCCAAAGCCCAAACGTAACCCGGGAATTGCAAAGAATTTTGTCATGGAATTCAGAGTGAGAATATTTTCTGCGCGACCGGCAAGTGTCCGTCCCGTTTCCACAAAATCAAGGAAGGCTTCATCAATTATGAAAATCGTCTGCGGAAAATCGGTTGCAAGCCCAAGGACTGTGCTCGGATCGACCAACGTCCCTGTGGGATTGTTCGGCGATCCGATCACAACGACTTCCTCTCCGGTCAGAGTCGATGCCAATGCCTTGGGATCAAAAACGAAATTATCTTCGGGCTTTAAAAAAAAGTACTCAACGACAACACCGGCCAACCTCATGACCTTGGCATAGTCTATATATGACGGCACAGGAATCACAGCCCGCTTTTTCCCGATAATCTTCGGCAGATGATAAAGAAGCTCGGTCGTCCCGTTGGCAGGGACTATCAAATCGGCCGACACCCCGAAGTGTTCGCCAATGGCGGCCGTCAGATCGTAGCAATCGGGATCGGGGTAATGAACAAGCTTTTCAATGGATCGTGAAAGAGTGGCACGAACCCACTCCGGCGGCCCTAACGGGTTAATATTGGCGCTGAAATCAAGCAGGGCACCGGATTTGAAACGGCCTTGGCGTACAAGCCGATGCACATTTCCCCCGTGTCCCGAGTCTGATACTATTCGATTTTGTGTTGGAGTTATCGTAGACATTACTTTCCTGTAATCAATTCAACATCGAATAAAAATTGAATTTTAATATGTTATCAATGTATTAGCTAAAACGACTGCTATCATGGCTTCGGTAATCTCGCAAACAGCCCCCAGGGTATCTCCGGTTGCACCACCGATTTTGTTCCAGCACCAGAGTGAAAAAACTCCGGCAACCCCGATTGTTGTAAAAATCACGAGCAACATGACTTTTATGCCCGCAAACGGCATCAAGGCCAGCAAAAAAAACAAAGCCCAAAGGGCTTGGAGGCGACAATATTTGGAATAGAAGAGCTTGCCCAGTCCCTCCTCATTCCTGGCGTAGCGCAAAAGAGCCATGGTCAAAACAATTGCACACCGGCCGGCAAGGGGCATAAGGCAAACGGTCCGAAAAAAAGCAAGCCGCGGCAAAGAGCTCAGCGCCGCATATTTTGCCAAAAGGATCAGGACGATGCCGATAACGCCCATGGCACCTATCCTACTGTCCCGCATGATCTCCAGAATCCTCTCTTTGGGCCGGGAACTGAAAAAACCGTCAGCCGTATCGGCAAGACCGTCAAGATGGAGACAACCGGAGACGACCGCCAGCAAAGCCATAATAATGACGGTAACAACAGACACTGGGAAAAATGAACGTATGCCGATAGCAACGCTCCCGACAAACAAACCAATCAAGGCTCCAATGACGGGAAAATAATGCAGGCTATGCTGAAAGTAGTCGCCGTCATGCTCCGACCGCCAATGGAGCGGAATGATAGTCAAGAAGCGAAATGCCGCAAGGAAGCAGAGCAACGGATGCGACACGGAAGGAGGCATCTGCTCTTTCCAATGCGCCCAGGAAAATTTCACGGTTATTTGTCCGCCTGGGCGACCGCCGCTTCTTCAAAAGTTGCGACCTCTGTGAGAATAGCCACTGCGGCTTCAAGAAGATTCATCGCCAAAGCCCCTCCTGTTCCTTCCCCCAAGCGCATATTGAGGTCAAGAAGCGGCTTGGAACAACCAAGATGCTCCTGCATCGCTTTATGGCCAGGCTCGACGGAACGGTGGGAACAGATGACATAATCTCTAACAAAGGGTTCGATGGTGTAGGCAATCAACGCACCGGCCGTTGAAATAAAACCGTCCACGACCACCGGTTTTTGGTTGGCAGCACAACCGAGGATAAGCCCCGCGATTCCACCGATCTCAAAACCTCCGATCTTGGCAAGGACATCGAGTCCGTTTTTCGGATCAGGCTTATTGACTTCAAGTATTTTCCTGATGATCTTGATCTTATGCTGCAGCTGAGCATCATCGAGTCCTGTTCCCCTGCCGGTCAATTCGTCGACATCCTTTCCTGTGAGCACTGCCGCAATGGCTGTCGACGGCGTTGTGTTGCCGATTCCCATATCACCGGTGCCGATGACATCAAAGTTATTTGCCAGATCATTGGCAATATCGATGCCCGATTCAATGGCACGCTGAGCCATGGCATGACTCATTGCCGGACCTGTCGCTATATTATCGGTTCCGAGACCAACTTTTTTGTTTATTATTTTTCCAGCCTTTGCCAGATCGTTCAAATCCGAAGCAACGCCCATATCAACAACGAAAACCTGGGCGCCAACCTGCCTGGCGAGGGCATTGATCCCGGCACCTCCGTTTACGAAATTATAGACCATCTGCGGGGTGACTTCGCTTGGGAATTTGCTGACTCCCTCCTGCACGACACCGTGGTCTCCTGCCATGGTAACTACGGCTTTTCTGGCAACGGGCGGAGACATTGAACGCGTCATGCCCGCCAATTCGATGGCCAAATCCATCAAATCACCAAGCGCCCAATGGGGTAAGGCTAGCTGATCAAGTCTGGCTTTGGCAGCAGTTCTTGATTCGGCATCCTGAGGAAAAATTTGTTGTATCGTACGATCTAGCAAGCTCATAATCCATCCTTTCCCAATGAGTTATAAAATGTAAGCATCTATATTTTAAATATCTTTCAAGGTCAGTGGAATACCGCATGTTACAAGAACGACCTCATCCGCCGCCTTGGCAATACATCTGTTGCAGCACCCCACAAGATCCCGGTAACGCCGGGCTGTTTGATTCTCCGGAACAACTCCCATGCCTATTTCGTTGGTTACACAGATGACCGTTGCGGTACTTCTTTTGATCTCGGAAATAAGTTCAGCACAATCTTTTGCGATTTTCTCTTCTGTCAAAACCTCTCCGCTTGTCTTCTCAGAATAGAGCAGATTATTAACCCACAGGGTCAGGCAATCAATGAGACAAACCCCGGCCCCATTCAACCGCTCGAAGACTTTTGCAAGATGGGTTTCTTCCTCAACCGTTTCCCAATCGGCGTCTGCTCTTGCCTTCTGATGCCTTTTAATGCGCTCATCCATCTCCGGGTCGACCTTGGGACATGTCGCCACAAATAAACGCGGGCCTGAAAGGGATTCGGCGAGATGCTGCGCATAGTCGCTCTTGCCGCTTCGTGTTCCACCGGTAACGAGAATCAATCGTCCCACGAGAGCATTCCTCCTCTATTCAACCCCGTAAGCACGCCTCGATCTCCAAAGCAGTCAAGACTGGAAAGAAGGCCTTCCCGTATTTGAAAGAGCAAGTAATTCCGGGCGGGAATTCCTAGAAACGAACAGATAAGGTGACGAATCACACCTCCATGGGTAATGACGAGGACCTTGTCGTGAGATATTTCCTGCAATTTTATTTTAAAACCCTCCAACCGCAGGGAAAACTCGGCACACGATTCCCCCCCGGGAAAGCGAAATCCCTCCGGGTCCTCAACCCAGCTTCGGACACTCCCAGGATCGTTTCTTTCAATCTCAGAAAATTCCAAGCCCTCCCAATGGCCGAAATCAATCTCTTTTAATTCTTCAACAAAGGAAATGCCGGTATCCAGATCGAGTATTTCAGCTGTTCTTCTGCAGCGTTTCATTGGGCTACAGAAAACGTGACTGAAGTTTTCTTCCCTCACCGTTTTTCGGATTCTATGAATCTGTTCGATTCCCACAGGCCCCAGATCGACATCCGTGGCCCCTACCAGTTTGCCGGCAAGAGGAGTTTTTCCATGACGAAGTAAAAATAAAGAGCCGACCATTGTCCAACCTGAAGAGTCTACGATTCGAGTTTGTATTTATCTTTATAGCCCCGAGGGGTTATCATCCTGCCTTGCCAGGTGAAGGTAGTGGAGTTGCCGATGATAACGGTAGATTGCATATTGATGTCGGCTGAGAGCATTCTTTCAAGATCGGTCAGGGTGACGACCTCATTTTCCCTCATGGCATTGCTGACAATGCCAACCGGGGTGCCTGTGTGCCGGTACTGCAGGATAATTTCGCGGGCGCGCTCGATATGTTTGATTCTTTTCTTGGATTTCGGATTATACAGGGCTATGACGAAATCGGCGGAGGCAGCAGCATGGAGCCGTTTTTCAATTACTTCCCACGGGGTCAGAAGATCGGAGAGACTGATGGTTGCAAAATCATGCATGAGCGGAGCGCCAAGCCTGGCGGCACAGCTGTTCACGGCGGCAAGCCCCGGCACAACCTTGATCGGGACGGTGCTGTTATTTTTCACCGCCATCTCGTAAATCAAACCGGCCATAGCATAAATACCTGGATCTCCACCGGAGATCATTACCACTCGACGGCCGGACATGGCCAAGTCAAAGGCTTTGCTGCATCGTTCGACTTCCTGCATCATGGAAGAGGCGATCACCTCTTTGCCATGCAAAAGATCGGCAATGAGATCAAGATAGGTACGATAGCCGATCACGACGTCCGAGTCATAAATAGTTTTCACTGCTGCCGGGGTTAAATTGTCATAATCGCCAGGCCCCGTTCCGATAACGGAGATCATTCCTTTAGACATATCTTCCTCTCGGCCACAGCTGCCGTCACATTTTTCCATTTCCTTTTCCTGATAAATAGTCGTCCGGGCCCACAAGCCGAACCGGCTGCCAAGATGGCGGCCGGTTCGGCCACAGCCTTCGCCCCGATCGCTCTGATTGCAGCATCCGAAGCAGAAATTTCCGCAACCGAATTGATGTCATCTTTTGAAAAAAAACGAAGCGGAAGGTTTTTCTTTTCTGCAAACGCAAGCAAGCCCTCTTCATCGTTCTTTAAATCTATACTCGCAAGCCCGACGACTGCCCTGAAATCGATTTGGTGTTCATCGCCCATGTCATCCCAGGCCCGTTCAAATTCGGCAATAGTAGTACCACGGTTGCAGCCAAAGCCAATAAATAAATTTTCCGGAATCAGCCAAATACCATTATATTCTACTGGATTTATGGGGGAAATTATTAAATCTGCTTGATTGATTTTTTCAACTCTACAGAAATCGTCCGGAAGTCCCTCAAGACTTTGATCGGTATAAAAAGTCAACTGCCCCTCATTGACCAATTTGGCGGCCAAGGAAGGCAGCTTTTCCGGGTCGGCGATGGTCATTTCATTATGAGCTGCCCACAAATCGATTGCCGTGTGGCCGGTCACGTCGGATGCCGTTGTTATAACCGCCGTACCACCGGTGATTTGAGCGATTTTTTTGGCCAATGCGTTACCACCTCCCACGTGTCCGGAAAGAAGACTTATCGCAAACTCTCCTTTTTCATCGATGACAACAACACAAGGATCTACCCTTTTGTTCTTGCAGAGAGAAGCGATGGAGCGCACCACGATCCCAGTGGCCATTATACAAATAAGACCCTCAGAATCTTGCCAGGCTTTTTCAATCCTCTTCCTGACGCTGCCTTGCCCGGTGCATTCGGTGCAATTATCAAGCGACGCACAGAGCCGTTTAGCCAGAAGCCGTCCGCCCTTTGTCAGACTTATGACAGTGGTCTTCATGGTGTCTTTTTTTCCGTCCGTTTTTCGTCGATCTGGTTGTAGAGAGTAGTGGCGCGCTTCTGGGCAGTTTTAAGTTCCGATGGATCGAGAAGCGTTTCTATATATTTGCTGGCGGGGCCTGCATCAACGTATCCGTTTGCGGCAGCCAAGCTCAGCCACGCATAGGCTTGGACAAGATCCGTTGTTTCAACACCATTACCGGTATACCACATGATACCGACATTGTATTGAGCTATGGCAAGACCTCCCTTTGCAGCCTTTTCAAACCATGTAAAGGCAGTCTTGAAATTCTGTTCCACCCCTCGACCGATATAGTAGAGGAAGGCAAGTTCGTTTTGAGCGTCATGGTCTCCGTTTTTGGCAGCTAATTCATACCACTGAACCGATTGGGAATAATTGCGCGGCACAACATTTCCGACCAGAAATTCCTGCCCTAAAATTTTTTGTGATTGCGGGGTACTCTCACCGTTTTCCGCGGCTTTATACAACCATTTAAAAGCTTCCCGCAAATTGCGTTGGGTCCCGATCCCCTTAAAATACATACCGCCGACAATATATTGTGCTTCGGTATCGCCTCTTCGAGCGGCCTGAAGATAAAGAGCAAAGGCTCTGGGTAAATTTTGACTGACTCCATTTCCCCAATAATACCGCTGGGCTTCAACCTTAAGGGTGGCTGTGTAATTGTCCTGTTTTACAGCAAGGGCGTACAAAGGCGAAGCGAAAATCCCCACCAGCAAAAGTATAAAGAGAAGCCGGAGCTTGTTTCCGTCGGTCCAATGCTTCAAAGCACGAGGGATGATGCTTTGAAAAATGTTTCTGAGTTCAATCAGCTTTTGCATGCTGCGATTTTATTTAAATAGTCCCGAGCAAATGTGATTGTCGGATCGAGTGTCAGGGCTAAAGTAAGAAACTGTCTTGCCTCCTCGTTTTTTCCTATTTGGCTATAATTGACGCCAAGATTCGCGTAATCAATTGCTGACGCCGGATTTAACTGGACAGCCCGTTCGAAATGCGTGATGGCTGTCTGGAAATTCCCTTTCTTATAATAGCAAACACCAAGCATGTTATGAAGATCAGGGCGTTCATCATCCTCTGCCCTTCCCTGTTCGAGAACCGCTATGGCCTCGTCGTATTGTCCCAGGTCTCTCAGACATCCCCCTTTGTAAGAATAGATATACGGCAGATCCTCCGCTTCGGGATTGAGTTCGAGCGCATTATTAAAATGGACGATTGCCTCTTTTGCAGAACCTGCTTCCGATAAATTTTTTCCCCTATAAAACTCGAGGTAGTAGGCATTAGGCAGCAACTCATGCATCTCGGCTAATTTCTTCTCGAGAAAAACAGGATCCTGCACTCTTTCCATCAAAAGTTTTGCGGCAAAAAGCCCGACGGATTTAATCCTTGATCGTTCACGAAAATGCGCACCGGGGACGATGGTGTACAAAGCCGGTATGTTTAATTCCGGATGAGACGTATTTATCATGAAAACCTCCATGCCGCTCTTGTTCAGGGATGCGATGCAGTGTTCAAATTCGGTTTTCATGTCGTCATCCGAGAGATCGGACATTTCATCAAGAGATACTGTCCGTTTCGCTTTGGTCAGATAGTTCACTTCAGCCATAGAGAGCGGCTTCGGTAGCCCCGAGGCGACGTAGTTTGAATGGCTGTTGAAATCGCCTGCCAGTTGAGCGACTTCAGTCAACGCCCGGATGAGCGCTTTTTCGGGCCCAGGTGTTGTCCCGGCTGTGTAGACTATCTCACTTGATTCGGGAAAAGTCGATCTGTCGATTGCTAGAGCTGCCACCGTGGGAATGCCCGTATCGAGCGTGAAATCATTCAAGTAGACCTCAACCCCATTCTTTCGGAATTTTTCCAGAAGTTCGCAGGCCACGGGATCTTTCGCGGTGGATGGATCTATTTTCGGAGTTTCCAGCATCTCATGGCTTACAATCGAACAGACATGCCTTTCGACGATTTCACAGACACCCTGCAATGCTGCCTCTTCGTAGGTATTTCCGGCTGACGGTCCGTTGAACTCGTTGATTGTGTAAAACCAGGAAAACGGGATCAAGACATCTTCCCCTCGAGTCATATTCGTAGCCCAGGTCCATTGCATAGGAATGCCGGATAATAACCTTTCCAGAATATTTTCGTTTGTTTTCTCATCATGAACGGATTGAAGCAAAAAGGCTCTGTCGAGGATAGGATATCCCTGTTCACGAAGACTTGTGTAATCTCCCTCCAGAAAATTTTCCGGATTGCTTTTAAATGAAAAAAACGAAAACCTCTCGGCAAGTTCCATGCATGCTGAAGCCTTCGATTGAATCGGAGATGCACCTTTGCCCATCTGTTTTTTTGTTCCCGTCATTGAGGCAGCGTCATCGCCGCAAACGCTGAAATAGACCGGAATATCCAGCCTCCCGTTGTCTATTCTTTTGACTTCACTTAGAATTTTCAAATCCAGCGAGGCAAGTTTTTTCATAAAAAGGTCGACCGTCTCTTCCGGACTGATTGCTTTATCTTGGTCGATTTTAAATGTTTTAAAACAGCTTTTAAGCTTAATCGTCTTATTTTTCATAAAGGTATAAAATCAAATTATTTTCATTAAAATAGCAACATAAAACGAGACGCCTCTCACTCCATGCGACTAAGCTAGCCCTGAAAAACCAGTCGGGCGGAAACACAGGAACACCATAATAAGGATTTTCGAATTTGAAAACCGGACAAAGAGGACTGAACGTTCTTTTTTCTCAGAAACTATCCGCCCATCCAAGCGCATCAATATAATATTGAATTATTTTTTTACCTGGAATACCGAAGAGTTCTTTTGTTGACTCGAAGTCGGACCAATTCCCGGTTTCGTAGCTCTCCGCTAATCGTAAAAAAGGAAAAAGCTCTCCCTCTCTCCTGATCAAAGCGTTGTTCACGTTTTCTGTCAGAGGGAGTTTGCTTAACAGATATTCCATCGTATTGTCCAGCATGGCATCAAGCAGAGAAAAAAGGCCCAACATGAAAAATTCACTGCTGTTCAACTTCATCTCTTGACCAATCTGTTCAAGGAATCGAGCGCGTACAATGGAAAGGCGGATCAGCTCTTCAGGCTTATTGTCCGCCAGTCTGCTTGCTGCAATGAGTGAGACGAAAAGTCTGAAACCGTTTTCTCCGAGGTAAGCGATGGCTTGGCGTATGGACGAAATTGGCTGGAGCCGCCTAAAATAGGCAGAATTCAAATAAGTTAGCAATTTAAAGGCAATAGCCACATCCTGATTTATGAGCTTCTCTAAAGCGGCAACGTCGAATTCGATGGTATTGGCATCGGCAATTAGTTGAAGAATGGTGAGTTTGGCAGGTGGAATCTCTTTGTTCTTGAGAACTTCCGGTTTTGCAAAAAAATACCCTTGAAAGTACGTGAATCCCATTGAGAGCGCCTTTTCAAATTCATCGTATGTCTCAATTTTTTCCGCAAGAAGTTTGCAAGAAAAGGATGAAAGTGATTCGACCATACGCTCAATGTCTTTAAGGGGCGTCAAGCGAAAATCGACTTTGATAATATCGGTAATCTCGATCAATGGATCGAATTTTTTTTGATATACAAAATCATCCAGGGCCAATGAATACCCGCCGTTTCGCAGCGATTTACATGCTGTGATGATTTCGTCGCGTGGTTCGATGTTTTCCAGAATTTCAACGGTAATCGTATTATGAGGAAAAAGTGTTGGCGTGCCTTTGAGCAAAAGATCCTCAGTAAAATTAATAAAGGCTTTCCTTCCTCCTGAAATCCTTTCTATCCCCACGGTAAAAAAAGAAGAAGACAATAAGCTGGAAGTCGCGAAATTTCCGTCAAAACCTGGAAAGCTGTTGGACATATCAGAACGAAAAAGAAGCTCATACGCAAACAATCTTTTCTTGCGATCGAAGATGGGTTGTCTAGCTACGAAAAAATCCATATTTTATTGTACCTCTATGAAAAACCATCACAAACTCCATCATATTTCACTATAACAAACTTAAACTCGTAAAGATTATGGACTGACTCCCTATAATATATGCAGCTTTTGAAGTCTTTCCTTCCAATTTTCCGTCCAATATGTACAGGAAATTGAGTGCTTATCGTCTTTTTCAATTCGCAAAAAAAGATCAAGCCTCTCAAAAGGTAAAACCTCTTTTGCTTTTTTAGACCATTCAATAACCGTCAAACCCGGGAGATAAAAATATTCTTCAATCCCAAGATCCTCAATATCACTAGAATCATTCAGTCGATAGAAATCCATATGGTAGAGAGGAATTCTTCCAGGGTATTCATGTAAAATTGAAAATGAAGGACTGGTTACATAGCATGAAGAGGGGACATCCAATCCTTTGGCGATGGCCTGGGTCAAAGTTGTCTTGCCTGCTCCGAGTTCACCGTCAAGGCATATGACATCTCCGGGTGAGGCCACGGAGCCGAGCTGAATGCCGAACTGTTGAGTATCATGCAGGCTATTGAGTACAATTTCCCTGGGTATCATAAATTCCGAGTTTTCCTGGCAGGTGATTCTCAAGGAATAGGCCTTCCTCAACACCCTGCCTTTTGCCAATATTTCTTATAATTTCCCCGTAATCTTTACCCGGTATGAAAGAAAAAACCCATTACATTGTGAAAATGTAATGGGTTTTTCTTTTTTTATAAGGTTTCTTTTTTATTTTAGCTTCTGCACATTTTCCGCTTGCAGGCCTTTATCTGTTTTCGCCACAGAAAACTCTACTTGCTCTCCTTCTTCCAGGCTACGGAAACCCTCACCTAAAATAGCGCTAAAATGAACGAACACGTCGGCTTCCCCGTCTGGTCGCTCTAAAAATCCGTACCCCTTGCTTGCATTAAACCATTTGACCTTCCCTCTCACACGATCTGACATGCTGCAAACCTCCAGTGTAATGACAAGCTTATCTTGTCAGAGAAAAACTAGGTTTTTAACCCCCCGTTCCGTCTCCGGCCAGCAGGCGTATGAAATCAGAATAATTATGTGAAATAATAAAACATATTAGATGCCCGACCCCAGACAGCCGACCGAAACAGAACCCTACGATTCAGATTATCAAAAAAAAAAATCGTGAGTCAAGGAAAATAAATAAATATTTTCTTCAATAGAACGGGTATTTAGAAAAATCAGATGGATTTCAAAAGGAACAAATACCGTATTCGTTCCTATCAAGTTGGTTTATTTGTTTTTTTCCCACCATGTCATCAATAATTGAAAAGGGGAATAATATTTCGGCAACTTCGACGGCTGATTAAATTTATTATAATACGCCAGCCTATACCCCTTCATGTACCAATTTGGAATTACGTAATATTCATACCACAAAACCCTATCCAGCGCCTTACATGCTGCAGTCAGATCTTCTTTGGTTTTCGCATATATGATCTTTTGCACGAGAAAATCGGTGACCGGGGAACTGACACCGGCCAGATTCTGAGATCCTTTGGTTTTTGCCGATTCAGACGACCAATAATTTCGCTGTTCGTTCCCCGGAGAAAGCGACTGTGAAAAAACATTGACCACCATATCGAAATCGAAATTTTGCAGCCTTTCAGTATACAAGGCGGGATCAATGGTTCTATAGTCAGCTTGAATTCCCAACCTTTTGAGGTTGTTTACAAACGGAGCAATTACACGTTCAAACGATGGTGAAACAAGTAAGATTTCAAAGCGGAACGGATCGCCGTCTTTGTTTTGTAAAACTCCGTTTTTTACAGACCATCCTGCCTCTGATAAGAGTTTCTGGGCTTTTCGCAGATTGGTCCGCAATCCACTCATTCCGTCGGTTACAGGCGGTGTCAGAGGTGTTGTAAAGACTTCCTTTGGCAGTTTATCTTTGAATTTATCAAGATACTCAAGTTCCTTGCCGGCGGGAAGTCCTGTGGCGGCAAGATAGGAATTGCTGAAAAATGAATTTGATCTGGTGTACTGGTTAAAAAAAAGCGATTTGTTGGTCCATTCAAAATCAAATGCAAGGCCGAGGGCTTGGCGAACACGAGGGTCCTGAAAAATCTTTTTCCGCGTATTCATAACGAAGCACTGCATTCCGGCATCATTTTCCTCTGGAACTACTTTTTTAATTATTTCTCCCTTGTCGAATTTCGGTCCGCTTAAATCCCTTACCCACTGCTTGGCGATGTTTACCATCATAAAATCAAAATCCCCGGCTTTAAAGGCTTCGACAGCAACCACCGGGTCTTTGTAATAATCAATTTTTATGGAATCGAAATTAAACATGCCCTTTCTTACAGGTAAATTTTCGGCCCAGTATTTTGGATTCCTTTTATATGTAATGGATTTTCCGGGACTGAAGGACTCAACAACGTAGGGCCCCGATCCAATCGGCGGGACAAGCGCATTGTTACCGTCGAAAGGGTGTTTTGTATAAAATTTCTCCGACAATACGGGAAGTTCACAGGCAATCATCGGCAATTCCCTGTTGACTCGCGCGAATTTGAGACGAATCTTCAACCTGCCCAGGATCTCCGAACCGGTGATGTCGTGATAATAGTAGGAATAGAGCGGATGAACCTTATCGCTTTTCATCATGGCAAGTGAAAAGGCGACATCTTCTGCTGTAACGGGTGTGCCGTCTGAAAAGCGGGCGTCCGGGTTCAATGTAAAAACGACCGAAAGTTTATCCGGCGCAACTTCTATATCCTTGGCAATCAAGCCGTATTTTGCCAAAGGCTCTTCGAGACTTTGTACGGCCAGTGGTTCAAAAACAAGGGCATCGAGATAAAGCGGCTCAGTCCCCTTCAGAGTGAACGGGTTCATCTTGTCAAAACTTCCGATGGCATGCAATACCAGATCCCCGCCCTTCTTTGCCTGAGGAGATGTAAAGTCAAACCTCTTGAAATCCTGTGGATATTTCAACTTGCCGTCGATTGAAACACCGTTTGAAGCCAATGCAAGCTGGCCTGAAATAGACAGATACAAGGCGATGAGGCCAATCCAAAGAATTTTGTACATGACTATTATCCGAGGTTGAAGTGAAAATTTATGTAGACGCTTCTAAAATGGATGGGACAATCCATTCCCTTATTCTTGGATATTCCAATGGCGACATTACCATTTTTAGGGTAAGGTGTCACCTCTTGATGTCTCTGTTGCGGCATGGAACCGGACGGTTGAAGATATCCTTATCTTCTTTGGTTTTTTCCGAAGCGATTGTCGCAAGACCCATTGTATACTTATTTTTTCGGAGTTCTGATATGGGAAAAACCATCGCTCAAAAAATATTTGCTTCACATCTTCGGGACACCCCATCTCCTTCCAATATGGTGCTCGATATCGATGTTGTCATGTGCCACGAAATCACCACCCCGATAGCGATTCTCGATCTTGTGGAAAAAGGAAAGGACCGGGTCTTCGATCCCACCAAGATCAAGGCTGTCATCGATCATGTTACCCCGGCCAAAGATTCGAAAACCGCCACGCAGGGGAAAATAATGCGTGATTGGGCAAAAAGACACGACATCGTCGACTTTTTCGATATCGGGAAAAACGGTGTCTGTCATGCGCTCTTTCCGGAAAAAGGTTTTATACGCCCCGGATACACGGTAATCATGGGAGATTCTCACACCTGTACACATGGTGCCTTTGGTGCCTTTGCAGCAGGAGTCGGTACGACGGACCTCGAGGTTGGCATATTCAAAGGAGTGTGTTCGTTTAGGGCTCCTGAGACCCTGAAAGTAATTCTTACAGGCACTTTATCTCGGGGAGTAACTGCCAAAGATGTTATTCTTTCTATTATAAAAAGGATTACGGTAAACGGTGCTACGGATAAAATCATAGAATTTGCCGGATCTGTCGTGGCTGAAATGTCCATGTCTGCCCGGATGACGTTATGTAATATGGCTGTTGAAGCCGGTGCTACAAGCGGAATATGTGCGCCGGATAAGGTTACGGCGCAGTATCTCTGGCCGTTCATCAAAGGAGAATACGCAAGCCTTGACGAGGCGGTAAAAGATTTCGAAAAATGGCAATCAGATCCGGATGCGGCGTATGCCGAAGTACTCGAAATCGACATATCCGCCCTCACTCCGCAGGTAACATTCAATTATAAACCGGATCAGGTTAAAGATATCTCGGAGATGGAAGGGACTCCGGTCGACCAGATATATATCGGATCATGCACCAACGGTAGGATAGAAGATTTGCGCGACGCTGCAGCGATTCTCAAAGGTCGTACCCTGGCGTCAGGTGTTCGCGGCATAGTCACGCCGGCAACACCTCTCGTCTATAATCTGGCCCTTGAAGAAGGTATAATCAAAATCTTTATGGACGCTGGTTTTTGCGTGTTAAATCCTACGTGCGGCGCCTGTCTGGGAATGAGTTCCGGAGTATTGGCGGAAGGTGAAGTCTGCGCTTCGACAACGAATCGTAATTTCAACGGGCGCATGGGTAAAGGGGGTATGGTCCACCTGATGAGTCCATTCTCTGCAGCAGCCGCTGCAGTTGCGGGCGTTATCACAGACCCACGGAAATTTCTCTAGCATCAACACGAGGTATATATGAAAAAATTTGGAGGTCCGGCTATCTTTCTGGACAGAAACGATATTAACACCGATGAGATCATACCGGCAAAATATCTGACCGAAATTTCCAAGATGGCGCTCAAACTGCATCTACTGGAAGATCTTTTGCTTGATGGCAAATCGTTTGACCATCAAGCAAAAGCGATACAAAATGCCCAGGTGGTTATCACCCGGGCCAATTTTGGCTGCGGTTCCTCCCGCGAACATGCCGTTTGGGCCTTCGAGGTTAATGATATCAATGTGGTAATCGCCGAAAGCTTTGCCAGGATATTCAGGCAAAACATGTTCAATTGCGGAATATTGGCAATCGAACTCAAGAAAGAAGAAATTGAGTCCTTATTTGCAATGACCGGCAATATCACCATTTCCGTGGATATCACTCAAGGTGAAATGACAGCAATATCCGATGATCCGGCTCAGCCGGATTGCATCTGCACCTTCTCCCTCAACCCATTCGACCGCGATCTGGTAAGTGCCGGCGGATGGCTCGCCTTTGCCGACAGACAATATTAACAAACACTCGATTCTTGCACTGCAAGACAAGAGATTCAGCTGTGATCAGGTTCTCTTAGACCTGATTACAGCCCTATCTCTTTCAATTTGAGAACGGCTTCTTCCTGCTCTTTGGTAAGCTGAAGCGGTACATCAACGCTGATGCGCACGTAGATATCCCCACGCTCTCCCATCAAGCCACGCGGCAGACCATGTCCCCTTACGCGCAGCTTCGCGTCACACCCCGTACCGGGCGGAACTTTGACCTTGAATGTTTTTCCTTCAAGAGTCACGACCTCAACCTGGGTTCCTAGGCACGCTTCGCTGAAAGGGATTTGGACAGTCGTGATTAAGTCGTCACCATCACGATGGAATCGAGGATGCGGAGCTATCTCGACCTTGAGATATAAATCCCCTGGTACACCACCATGGGGTGCGCATCCGCCCTTTCCCTTCAAACGCAATTTTTTCCCTTCCTCTATGCCCTTGGGAATTTTGACCGAAACATTCTGCAAGGTTCCGTTCGTGCGCAGAGATATATTTTTTTCAGCTCCCGCCATCACATCATCGAGAGTAACGGTAAACTGATAGGTCATATCCTGACCTTTCGCCTGAGGTCTGCATCCTCCTGAGGCGCAACCCTGACCCATATGTTGATCATGGCCGAAAAACGATGTAAAAGGGTTCCCACCGCCTCTCATATTCGTATGAAAAAAGCTTGTTTGCCCACCGGTGCCCGAGTTGAACCCAAACTGCCGCAAGATATCATTGATGTCAAAATCTCTAAAAATATCTTCCTGAGAATATCGTTTGTGGAAATTAGTAGAGCCGAATGTGTCGTACTGACTTTTCTTTTCCGGGTCAGATAGAACCGCATACGCCTCACTAATCTGCTTAAACTTTTCCTCCGCCGCCTTATCCCCGTTGTTTTTGTCGGGATGATATTTTAGGGCGAGCTTCCTATAGGCTTTCTTTATTTCTTCGGGTGTCGCGCTTTTTGAAACACCTAATATTTCGTAGTATTCCATGTGCTCAAGCGAAATATTGGATCTGATTACTTTTAATAACCATCTTTTCGTTCAATTTCCGGAAGCTGACGAAAAAGCCAATCGAATGGAAGAATAATCCATTTTTGGCCTATTCATCCGGGAAAAAACTTACATGCTCCCTGGTACAAAAAAACCCGTTCCTATTTATCAAGGCGATTTCCTCTGTTGAAAAAAGCCTTTTGGAATTTCCTCTGCCGATTTCTTCTGCTTGCACAATATGAATACTTTCAATCTTCGTCAAGTCCGAGTAAAGAGAGGAAAAGTTATTTTAAATCAGAAAGGAACATCTTCTCCAGTTCCCCCAAATCCAGGAGGGGGTTCTGAAAACTGCGGTTCCTGAAAGTTGCCCGCACCGCTTTGGGAACCCGATCCCATACCGCCTCGCGGACTCAGCATTTTCATCTCTCTGGCAATGATCTCAGTTGTATATTTGTCGTTCCCATTTTGATCCTGCCATTTTCTGGTCTGTATCTTCCCTTCGATATAAACTCGAGAGCCCTTATTCAGATACTCGCCGCAAATTTCTGCCAACCTTTTGTATGCAACAATTCTATGCCACTCGGTACTTTCCTGAATTTGGCCGTCCTGACCTTTCCAGCGTTCGGTTGTTGCGATACTAAACGTCGCCACCTGGGTCCCGTTCTGCGTATAGCGTATCTCCGGATCTGCGCCTAAGTTTCCGATTAGAATAGCCTTATTAATCATAATTTTCACTTCTCCCGTGTAATAGCAATTGAATGTCAGGTGAAACAAAGTCGTGTAAGTATACGCCAGAAAATTTAAAGAACAAGTCAAAATCCGCTATATTCCTTGAAATGCAGCCCGATCAAGCATAGCTGCCACTCCTCCTTTTTCATCGGGAGTAAAGCCGGTGACTTCCCGCCATATTTCATCACTTTCCATACAAAAATAAATGCAGGTGTCTTGTGAAGCATAGGATTTCAAACGATCATAAATGTGTTTGTAGAGTTCGGTGCGGCGATAACGGAAATAACGCGCTTTGCCGTCCAATCCCTCAACGAACTCCTGATAAAAGATGCGCGAACCTGGAAAACGTTGCGTACCAATACCTTTTAATTGAGGCAAATAACGGAGAGCACCCAAGGAAATCCAAACGATTGCATCACGAGGAACCTCGGTATATAAAAAGTCTATGGTTTGGTCATACCCGTCCTTCCATCCTGGATAGTCAATAATGGGATCAAAATGAAATGCCAGTTTATATCCCCAATCAGCACATTGTTTTGCTGCTGTTAGCCTGGCTTTGAGGCTTGCGCTCCTCACCTCCTCTTTCTTCGTAATAACCGGAGCATTCATGGACCACGCGACAATGATCCTGCCTCCATGTCTTTGGCCTTTGAGATTATCGACAAATGCACTTTTGGTTTTCAACTCAAGCACAACCTGTTTTTTTTGGGAAAAATAATTGATCAGCTTTGTACTCAACCCCGTGAGCCTGTCCAAGGCAAGTGAATCTGTAAATTCACCCGTTCCGATACGGTAGAATGTTTGAGGATCAGAATGCAGGACTTGGTCCAATTCCATAAACATATCCTCGATATTTACGAATTGCGAAAGCCAAGGCCGGTTCAAGTAAGCCTGAAGAATACAGTAGACACAGTCCATGGGACAGTTCATACCGATATTGAGAATACTGTAGCCGCAACACCGGTATTCACCAGTCCCCGGACAGGGTTTAAAAAATTTGCCTCGATTTCTGCAAAGATAGAGGTGTTTCTTTCCGTCGGTCAAATTTTCAGGAAAATCCCCGGGGACAAGTAACTCATTTTTGTCTGGAACAATATCATAAGGCAATCCGCAACGTTCCAGAATTTCCCGAGTGTAAGGAAGGTCCATGCAGGATTCTTCCACATGAACGAACCGGACATAACGCGAGGGGTCCATCCAAGAATTATTGTGGCGAGAAAAAGTATTTTCCATTTTGTCAATCATATACGACATTGTGTTAAGCAATCCGGCAAATATCCGGAAAAAACAAGATTACGGCTGGCTTTTTACTAATCAAATACTGTATAGTTTCGTATTTATCAACCAGCTACTTCACTGCTTGCAGTTTTAGATAGACGCTTTGCACATTCTCTAATGACCACTGAAATACTTATCAATGCCAGATCATACGAGGTGAGAATCGCTCTTGTCGAAAACGGCAATCTCATCGAATTTCATCTCCAACGCCCCACGGAAAAAGGGTTGATAGGTAATATATACCGTGGCAGAGTAGTCCGAGTTCTCCCCGGAATGCAGGCTGCATTTGTCGATATCGGACTGGAACGTACCGGTTTTCTCTATGTGGATGATGTTTATATATCTCAGAATGAGCTTGAAAATCAAATGCTTATAAACGATTCCCCCCATGAGAAATATAAATTTTCACCAGTCCTGCCGGAAGACGATTTACGGAGAAGTCAAGGACTCAACATTGAAGATCTTCTCACTGAAGGCCAGGACATCCTGGTTCAGGTCAGCAAAGATCCCATCGGGACAAAAGGGGCTCGCCTCACTTGCCACATCACGCTCCCCGGACGCAACCTTGTATTTATTCCATTAACAGATCATATTGGGATATCAAGAAAAATAGAGGATGAGCATATCCGTCATGCCCTTCGTTCCAAGATAGATGCCTTGCGCCCTCAAGGCACAGGGTTTATAGTCAGAACTGTTGCAGAGCACGCCTCCGAAGAAGAACTCGAGGCGGATATGGAATTTCTGCTGCTTCTTTGGGACGAGATAAAAGACCTAGCAACGATTTCGGATATTCCATCTCTTGTTTACGAGGATCTCGATATCACCTTCCGCACTGTCCGTGATCTTTTTACGTATGATGTCAACTCCATGATCATCGACAATAAGGAAACGTATGAAAAATTGCTTCATTTCGTCAAGACCTTTGCTCCGCAATTAAGCAATAAAATAACTCTTTACCAAGACGAAACACCTCTCTATGAAGCCCATGGCATTGAAGTCGAAATCAGTCGAGCAGTGGAAAAGAAGGTTTGGCTTCGTTCAGGAGGATATATTATCATAGAAAGTACCGAAGCTCTCTCCGTCATTGATGTGAATACTGGACGCTTTGTCGGAAAAAACAACCTCAATGAGACCATATTTAAAACTAATATGGAGGCGGCAAGAGAAATCGCCTACCAACTTCGTCTTAGAAATATCGGCGGCATTATCATCATAGATTTTATCGATATGGAAGACGAAATTCATAGGGAGGAACTTTTTAACGAATTCAAGGAGGCTGTAAAAAAGGATAAAAGCAGGATCAATATTCTCAAGCTTTCAGAATTCGGACTGGTGCAGATGACACGAAAAAGGAGCAGCGAAAATCTGCATCAAATGATGTGTGAACCCTGCCACTATTGCGCCGGAGAAGGTGTGTTAAAATCCAGGCGGACCGTCTGTTATGATATCTTCAGGAAAATAAGCCGTAATGCAGGTAGGACAGGTGGTTTTACAATCACTCTCCGGGTAAATCCCCGCATCGCCGATATGCTGCAGAAAGAGGAAAAAAACACCGTCTCACAGCTGGAAAAAGATACGGGAAAAAAGTTGATCATAATTCCCGTCAAAGACCTTCATATCGAAAAATACGAAATAGTCTGGCAGCAGTAGGTGCCAACCAATTTTCAATAGAAAAAGGAACGATTTTCTATGATTAGGAGCTCCAAAAGCAATAGAAGAGGTTTGTCACGCTTTTTTACCACGTTTTTTTTAATAGCAACAGTAGTTCTTGCAGGAGTCTGCGCCGTTGTTTTTTTCGAAGGTGAAAAACCTCAAATCAACGTGAAAGACATCCCCGATTTTATCAACAAAAGCAGTACAATCGGCTTTAGTGTGACAGATGCCCAAAGCGGTCTTCGTTCCGTCAAAGTTGTCTTAAGACAGGATGCCAAAGAGGCAACCCTCTTTTCCGACACCTATCAAAGGGCAGGATACACCGGAAAAATCGGGCCGGCAGAGGAAAGTCGAACAATTCTTTTGGAACCGGAAAAGCTTGGTTTTAAAGATGGGCCTGCGGAAATTGAAATAGAAGCACATGATTTCTCTCTCAGAGGGCCTTTGACCGGCAATGTCAGTATTCTTAAGAAAAATATAACGATTGATACGCATCCCCCGAAAATAAACCTTCTTTACAGTGAGCGTTACCTGAAACAAGGAGGAGCCGGAATCGTTATCTACCGACTCTCAAAGGACGCCGTCACAAACGGGGCGCAAATAAACTCTCACTTCTTTGCCGGTTTCCCAGCCAACAGCGGCAAGGGCGATGTGAACATTGCCTATATAGCATTACCGTATAACGCCGAACAAATAGATGTCGCACAAATTATTGCCAAGGACGAAGCCGGAAATCAAGCTGTAGTTCCTTTTGCGGTTACACTGGAAAAAAGTGCGCAAAAAAACGATCAAATTAACATCAGCGATGGTTTTCTGCAGGCCAAGATTCCTGAATTTGAGCAACATTATCCTGAAATGAAGGGGGATCTGAAAGACAAATATCTCTATGCCAATAACACAATCCGCCAGGAGAACAACAAAAAGATATTTGCCGTCTGTCAACACCCGAATCCCGAACAACTCTGGCAAGGTCGCTTTCTGCGCATGCCGGGAAGTGCACGGGCTGGATTTGCCGATCATCGCACCTACCTGTATAAAGGGGAACCCATCGATCACCAAGTTCACCTAGGTATTGATTTGGCTCAGGTTGCAAGAACAGAAGTCAAAGCCGCCAATGCGGGGAAGGTGATTTTTACCGATTATCTGGGGATCTACGGCAATACGATCATTCTAGACCATGGACAAGGCATCTTTAGCCTATATGCCCACTTAAGCCAGTTTGATGTCAAGCCCGGAGAAATGGTCAAAAAAGATGAGGTTATTGCACGAACAGGTCATACCGGTATGGCTGGAGGGGATCATCTTCATTTCTCAATGCTTATCGACGGTATATTCGTCACCCCATTTGAGTGGTGGGACCAGCATTGGATCGATATGACAATCAACACTCCCCTTCAGGAGATCAATGTAAAATAGTGGGTTTCACTTCGAACCTGGGCCGCCTGAACTGATGAGAAATGCGGGTTAGTCTTCGATTTCATAATCAGGATGATGGCAAATAGAGCAGCGAAGTGTCGGATCATCCTTTTCCCATATCCATTCCCATTTTTCCTGTTTTATTGTTTCAGCCAGTTCATTTCTGCAAGTGATGCATACCCATTTGTCACCATCCTGTGTTTCAAATAGATCCATTTCAATCCTCATAATAAATTATATCAACGTTTTTTGGCGAGATAGCCTCGGATTCACCAAACCGCTTCAAATTGCACATCCAGGCTTTTGCCAAAAATAAATTTTATTCCAACATCTTCCCGGAATTGCCGGGATCACTTTCTATTCCTTTATGGAAAATCAAATCACGCCCTGCCCTAACGCCGGTGTCAAATATATCTCGATATACCTTGACACCCGGTCTCGTTCTTTTTGACAATCGAGGATACCTTGCCTGGATATATTTCTCCAAACCTTTATCTCCCGCAACCATCAGTTCGCTATTCGTATAAGGTTGCAAGTGGTGATTGATTTTGCTTTTTGTCGAAGTTGTTTCCTGATCGAGCAATCTATCATGAAATCCCTTCAATACACCAAGATAATAACTTTTTTTGGCGATCCGCCCATTTCTTCCATAATTTAGGCGGTTAATCTGCCAAAGTGAAGACAGCTTCCGCTCCAGAAAATGATAGCAATATTCCGCAATTTCAACATTCTCTTTTTTTCCGAAGATTTCAAATGTCTTATATGTTTCGTTTTTCAACGGATCATACACACGGGAACAAATTGCTTTCACATAGAAGAATCGTGTCAATATCCGAATGATCCTGCGCCGATACTCTTCGATTCTCTTTCTTTTCAGATTAATGATGGAATATACATAGTTGTCTGCACTGCTTTTTTCAAGCTCTGAGAGATTATGTCTTTTCAGCAAACGGCCTGCCGCCTCCATGGCCAGACGAGCTTCATATTCATTTGACGATTCGGCCAATGCAAGAAGTTTTCTTATTTTCTCTATAATTTTATGTGAGGTATTCTTGCCCGGCCTGTTAATTGTTTGCGGCAAATCTCCCTGAGAGCGTCGAAATGGTTCGGATAATCCTAAAATTTTACATGCTTTGATAAAAGATGAGCCATGCCCTTCATTGGGTTCTTGAAAGATTTCGGAACAAATCTGGTGAGCAATCTCGTGTTTTAAAACTTGAAGTGTGACATCCCAAGAGTAATTCTGTATAAGAAACGCGCTTATTCGTATCTCTCGGTTTGTCGGCAGCCAGCCTCCAAAATGTGTCCGGGAATCCATAACGGTAAAGACGGGTGATTCAAGGGAAAGGGAATACTGATAGCAGATCGTCTGAAATTCATGAAGTAACTGTCTGGCCCAAAGTCGATAAAAATCAGCTGTAGTGATCAATGATACCTCTTAATTATAACATTTAAAAATTGGAACATTTTATGAAAAAAACGATTATTGCGATCCCTGGAATAGAAAAATATAATAGCAGTAATATCAAAAATTTAGAAAAAACTATATCTTCTTTACCCAATGAACTCAGCAAGAGGGTCATTTCAGGCTTGTTACGCCCGACTTTTTTCAGTAATGTCTGAATGCTTTTCTTTCATAATATCAAATTGAAAAAAATTTATCATGGGGTAGAGCACACCACCCCATTTCTTGGAAATTCGATTATTTTATGAATGTTTTCGCTCGTCGCCCTTTGTTGCTCTACAGCTATTTAGCGACAGAAATGCTTTCTCCGTTCTTTGCAAGTTTCCTCATCATGAATTGCGTTTTTTTCTTGGTCAGGCTTGTTCCTTTTCTCAACGCAGTTTTGGAGATGGATATTGGATTTGGAGACTTTGTTCGGCTTTTTTCCTACCTTTTCCCCAACATGTTTCTGTATTCCATTCCAATGGCCGCAATGATGGGGGTGATTATCAGCTTCACAAGACTTTCAAATGATTCAGAGATTTTAGCATTCAAGGCATGCGGCATCAGCATCTATCAAATTCTTCCGCCTGTCATTCTAGTTGCCACCATCATCTCGTTAGTCACCAGCTATTTTTCAATAAAGCTCATCCCTGCAGGGGATACGGCAATGAAACAGCTCATGTTTCAGCTCGCGAAAGAAAAAATTGATAAGGGGATTAAAGAACATCAGTTTACCGAAGCCCTCGGAAATCTTGTCGTCTACGTAGGAAAGATCGATAAGGATACCGGGCTTTGGCATAATGTCTGGGTGTCGGATATGCGCGGTCAGGTCCTGCCTGTTATAACCATGGCTAAAACCGGAAAAATGTTTACCGAAATTAACAAAATGCAGGTGACGATTATCTTAGAGCACGGCAGCATCCACCGTTCATACGACAATACAGCCCAGATCGTTACGTTCGACAAATACCGCCTCTATATCCCTCTCCAGCCTCCGAACCAAGATCCGGATAAAATAACTCGCGGAGCCATGTCGATGGCTCAGCTCCAAAAAGGGGCAAAGGAATACGGCCTCGATACCCCCGCGGGCAGGGAATTTCTCGTTCATTTCCATAAACGCCTCGTTCTCCCCGTGGGTTGTTTGCTGCTCAGTCTCATCGGGCTGTCTTTAGGACTGCAGGCAGGCCCCGGCAAACCTGCCATAGGGGTTCCGCTCGGACTCGGTTTTTATATCATTTATTATGTAATTTTCACTTTGGGAAAACAGTTGGCTGAATCTTCGACATTGCCTGTGGGAATTTCGATGTGGAGCCCGGATATTATTTTCCTGGTGATAATGTTCTATATGATCCGACAAACCGCAAACGAACATCCGTTTCTTCCGGAACGATACAAAGAATTTTCAAATCATGTCTTTGCCTATATCAAGCCTTCATTGCAAATTTTTTCAAAAATGAGAAGAGGGCGAGAAGAAAAAACCGCCACAAAAACGCTCTACAATCAGGAACTCATTGCTCAATTTCCACCGTCGGTAAAAATCCACGGCAATGCCAAAAGCCGGGTTTTCCATCTTCCGGAATGCGAATTCTACAACTGCAAGAACTGCACTCTTGAATTCAAGGACCTTGAGACCGCATTTCTTTCAGGATTCGAACCCTGCCAGTTCTGTAAAGAACTCCTAGGGGCAGACGCCTCGCAATAGAGGCCAGCGAACCTTTTTATTTACTCAACTTTTCAAGAGCCTTTTTCAATGCTGCTATGTGGACATAGCCTGCATAGTGGACCGGGCTTTTTCCGGAAACAGGGTCCCATGCTGAAGGATTGGCGAAACAGTTGTACTGAACCTGCCTGGGCAGTTTGCTCATTGCCTCCTCCACAGGACATCCGATGAGGTTTTTAATGGCTTCCCAGCTCGCTCCACAGGGAGCCCCCCGAACCACCTCTATCTGACTGATTCGATCGTTTTCTACCTCTACCCGATACTCAGGAAAACCAAACTGGCGGCCGTAATCACCAAGTTTTTCACTTTTTCCCAAACCGCAACACGTATAAGGGGTAAATCCTTTTCCAGGTTTCCCCGTTGTAATGACAGGTATTGCTTTTTTTTCACAGACGTCCACTAGGTAGCTGGAAAGATCCGGGTGTTTTAAAAAATTCATCACAAGATCGGCGTCGATATCGTCGTTGATGTACTTTTCCGGCTCATCGATCACTTCCGGCAAAGCGTCATCTATGGAAATCACTTTTTTAATACTGATATTGTCTCCATATTTCTTGATGCCTTTTATTTTCTTTTCAGCCGACCCTGCTTCTTGAAAAACAAGTATATTCATTTTCATCACCATATTCATAAATCCGAAACAATTTCGGATACATTATATAAATGTAAGTACGCATGATATCATATTCAAAGAGAATCAGCTATAGTCCTTATTGTTTTCAATTGTTCGTCTCCGTATCTTAAACCAAGAGAACGTGTATCCGTTTATTTTGTGAATACTATCCTGTAATTAAACAAAATTCTGGAATTTGACCTATTATTACGTTAAGATGGTGTGAAATTGATCAATGATTTCGAATCGTCTCCACTCGCATACCACATCCACACAACTAATCCGGCTTTTTGCCACAGGAGAGTTTTTCATGAAATTACCGAAAGCCCATGAAATGCAGATGCTCGACAAATGTGCAATAGAAGATTTTGGTATTCCAGGAGTCGTTCTGATGGAAAATGCCGGTTTAGGCGCCGTATTGATGATGGAAAGAGAACTCGGCCCGGCCAAAGACCATTTTGCGGTTATCTTTGTCGGTCCCGGCAATAATGGCGGTGACGGGTTGGTTATCGGCAGACATCTCCATCAGCGAGGTTGCGAGGCAATATTCTTTTTTCTTGTAAATCCCGATGATTTAAAAGGAGACGCAGCCACCAACCTCAATATTGTCAGAAAACTGAAGCTTCCTTTCCATGTGATAGATAACGCCACTCGGGCAAAAACCATACCTGTTCTTTTTAAGCAGATAGAATCACGCGGCAAACCATGCTATGCCGTTATCGATGCTATTTTCGGCACAGGACTCGCCCGCGATGTCTCAGGGCACTTTGCAGCAATAATCGATATTATCAACCGTCCCGATTTTGCACATAACGTTCCGGTGGTAGCTATCGACATTCCGTCCGGAATGGATTCCGACAGTGGGAGAATTCTGGGAAAAAGCGTAAGGGCACATCATACGGCGACATTCGGATGTGCCAAACCGGGGCAAATCATGCACGGAGGATCTGCCATCACCGGCAAGCTGCATATCATCGACATCGGCATTCCTCACGAAGTTTTTCGCAAGACGCCAATTCCCACCGAACTCATCACAGATGACATAGCCTCCAACTGGTTGAAACAATTAAAAAGGGAAAAGTCTTCACACAAAGGTACGTTTGGTCATCTTCTCATTCTTGCAGGCTCGATTGGTAAAACAGGAGCTGCCATTCTCAGCGCAAAAGGAGCATTAAGAAGCGGATGCGGCCTTGTGAGCCTCTGTGTTCCTTATGACCTGAACGGCATTTTTGAAGCAAGTCTGGCCGAAGCAATGACCATTCCCCTGCCCACCTCAACATCAGTTATAAATATAAGCGATCTCACTGTTGTTAACAGGCACCTGGAGGGGAAAACGGCAGTGGTCCTCGGCCCGGGTCTAGGAACCGACAAGAGAACAGCTGAATTCGTCCTCTATATGTATAAAAATTTGACACAACCGATGGTTGTAGACGCGGATGCTCTCAATATACTTGCCGAACACAAATCCCAATTAAAAAAACCTGCGGGCCCGAGGATACTTACACCCCATCCTGGAGAAATGGCACGGCTCATCGATTCCACTTCTTCCGAAATCCAAAACAATCGATTGCAGGCCGCCAGAGAAGCGCATAGCCACTTTAGCAACAACAATAAAGATGATGTGATTATAGTATTAAAAGGCGACGGCACGATAATCGCCTCAAACGATGGTTTTGCAATGATAAACACCAGCGGAAATCCGGGAATGGCTACAGGTGGAATGGGCGATGTTTTAAGTGGTGTTATTGGGGCTCTTATATGCCAGGGATTCTCCTGTATTCAGGCTGCGGGAGCCGGAGTTTTCATCCATGGCAAAGCTGGCGATCGACTCTTTTCCCAAATGGGCTTTGGTTATACTGCGACGGAACTTGCCGATACCATTCCTGCGATCTTGAAACAATATCTCCAGGAGACGTTATGAAAAAAGCCATGGACATCATGACATCAATTGTCATCACTGTAACCCCGGACACATCGATACAAAAACTTGTGGCTATCTTCTCAGAACACAACATCAGCGGCGTTCCGGTTGTTGACGATTCGGGCGGGTTGATCGGAATCGTAACGGAAAGCGACCTCATAGACCAGACCAAAAAACTTCATATACCTACGGTTGTAACGATACTTGATTCTTTTTTCTATCTTGAAAGACCGTCCAAGATGGAAAAGGAAATGAAAAAAATGTCGGGCACAAAAGTCCTCGATATTTACTCACCGCAACCAATAACCGTCAAGCCTGAATCAACGATCGAGGAAATTGCCACGATAATGGCGGAAAAAAACGTCCACACACTGCCTGTGGTCAGGGAAGGCAAACTGATAGGAGTAATAGGGAAAAAGGATATTATAAAAACCCTCATTCCTTAGAATTCGATTGCAGCGTAAATCACCGTTGAGTTTTTTACCATATGATGGGCTCAAATCCATGCTCAACGAGATAAGTATTGCATTTTACGAACACGCCCGACCCCAAAAATCCATTCTGAGCCGAAAGTGGCGAAGGATGGCTCGTAGAAAGAACCAAATGCCTGCCCCTGTCGATGAGTGCCGTTTTTTTCTGGGCAAAAGCTCCCCAAAGCATGAACACGACATTTTCTTTTTTCTTTGAAATAGTTTCAATAATATTATCTGTGAGCTTTTGCCATCCAAGGCTCGCATGAGAGTTTGGATTTTTGGCAATAACCGTCAGGCTGGCGTTGAGAAGGAGCACACCCTGCTCTGCCCATCTCGTCAAATCGGTATCGACACATTTATTTTGCCCGTTGTAAACCGTATCATTGATCTCTTTAAAAATGTTTCGAAGAGACGGCGGCATGGGTATGCCCTTCCTCACTGAAAAACACAAACCGTGTGCCTCCGGTCCGAGTCCGGCGTGTTCATTGAAATAGGGGTCTTGCCCGATTATAACAACCCGCAAGGAGGAAAAAGAGGTTAAACGCATGGAATTGAAAACCATTTCCCGCGGGGGAAATACCTTTTTCCCCCGCGACGCTACACCATAGGCCTTTGCAACTAATTCCTTGTGGTACCCATCCCGCATTAAAGGAATCATTTCTTCCCAAAGCATAATTATTCGTTTTCTTTAGGCTGTGAGAACCGTCTCTTTCGCCTTCTGATGAAGGCTTTTAATTTTTTTAACGAGTTCGTTCTCATCTTCGACGATTGTTGACGAGCATTTTTCCAGGATATTTTTCCCCATTTTTTTACAAAAACAATACCTAGGATTGAGAACGAATGTAGAACCGCTATGTTGCCTGATAGCATTGAACCCTTTTTCCCCGTCAAGTTCATCGCCGGAGAGAAGAACGCCGGCGACATTGCTTTTGAATATGCCGGAAAGGGATATCATTGCGGCATCCATGGGGGATATACCGGTAAGATAATTTTCACAACAGCGTAAGGTGTAATTGGCGCTATACGGTTTTAACGTTATGTTTTCATTGCAAGAAGCTAAGTAGCAATTGCCTCCCTCTATAATCAATCCATCCTGAATGCGAACGACTTTAATATTGCTCATCGAATCCAGATACTGAGAGAACTCGTCAACGTGATTAGCTTCGGCGTAGAGCTGAACGATGAGGGATCCACTCATATCAGCGCTCAATTCCGGTACGATTTTAAGAAGATTTGCATACCCTCCCTCGCCGGCACCGATAAATGTTATGAAGTTGTTACGTGTATATTTTGTAGATAAATCCAACTGAATTCGATCCCCGCACTTGGAACACGTAATCTCACTTTTTTCCTTCCCATTAACAGTATTCACTACCTCCCTGTTGCCGCATTCTTCGCAGAAAAAAACCTTCTGGATATTCGAGGAAGAGGAATATGTATTTCCATTAGTAGAGACGGGTTCCTGACTTCGCACGGAAAGAGCAGAGGCTTTAAAAACCTTATTTATAATTCCTTCCCTTAAGGAATCGAGGACTTTCCCTTGAAAAAATGAATCTTTGGACACAAAATCGACAGCACCGTACTTCAAGGCATCAAAGGACCTCGTGGTTCCCTCTTTTGTGAGGCTGGAAAACATGATGGTCGGCGTAGGTGTGTGAATCATCAGGTGCTGCAAGGCGGTCATTCCATCCATAAGCGGCATCTCCATGTCCATAATGATAACATCCGGTTTGGACTTCATCATCAACTCCAGGCCCTGAATGCCGTTCGACGCCTCGCCTACAATCGTCACCTCCGGATGTTTCGCAAAAATATCTCGGAGCACCCACCGGAATGATAATGAGTCATCAACGATGAGTAATGAGATGTTTTTCTTTCTGTCGGAAGGTGATTTTTTCCTCATTTTAAAATTCAAAAAGATAAAAGGCGCGGAATTTGGGTGGACAATACAGATAAAATAAGAGAAAACCTCATTAATAGTATTGTATGCCCCCTAAAATTACTAGGATCTTATTCACTTTAACTCAAAATAGGCTTATTTACCGCTCGCTTATTTCTTATTTCCTCATATAGATGTATTGCAGGCGTATAATTTATGTTTTTTTATATATGCGATAACTTTTTCAGGCATTAGCCCCTTTAACGGTAACTTGCTCCGAATGTTCTCTCGAACCGCGGTGGAAGAAATATTGGCTGTTGCAGTGGGAAGAAAGACAATCTCATTTTTCCCTGACGGATCAATCCAATTTTTACCATTTGAAACATAGCCAAGAGATTGAGCGAAAGATTGGAAGAATTCTGTTGAATAACCACTTCTGCCCGAGACGATAAAATGCGTCAGAGACAACAGCTCCTCATATGATTTCCAGCTATCGATCTCCAAAAAAGCGTCCTCGCCGAGGATGAAATAAAAGACGTCGTTCTTCTTTTGATTTTTAAAAAGAAACGTCAGGGTGTCAATCGTATATGACGGAGCCGGCAGACTCGCTTCCAGCATCGACAGGCGAAAGGCCCTCCGGCCGGCGATGGCAAGCTTTATCATGTTGACTCTATGCTGAAAAACAGTCACATCATGCAGAGTTTTATGTGGAGGATCCGCCGCCGGAATAAACCAAACCTGGAAGAGGCCGCATCGCTTCAGAGCAAGCTCAGCCAACTGAAGATGTCCGAAATGAATCGGATCGAATGTCCCTCCCAACAGTCCAATGCGTCTTGTCAACTGCGCACCTGACCCTGGCCGTAAACAATGAATTTTTGAGTGGTCAACTCCTTCAACCCCATCGGACCGTAGGCATGCAGTTTGGTCGTGCTGATGCCGATCTCGGTTCCCAACCCAAGCTCTCCACCATCGTTAAATCGGGTCGACGCATTGACCATTACAGCCGACGCATCGATTTCATTTATAAATTTCTGCGCAAGGCTGTAATTCTCAGTAATAATGGACTCAGTATGTCGGGAACCGTACCGTTCTATGTATGATTTTGCCTCCTCAAATCCCGAGACGATCTTTACACAAAGAATCAAATCGAGAAACTCCCTTCCCCAATCGTTATCGGTAGCGGGATGAATGTCGGAATCAAGCGCGATGCTTCGACTGCACCCCAGCAATTGCACCCCGGACTCACGCAGACTCTTTGAGATAACCGGCAGAAACTTCTCCGCAATGTCTTGATGTATCAGAAGTCCTTCCAATGCATTACAAACACCGGGACGCTGGGTTTTGGCATTAAGGATGATGGGGATCGCCTTTTTTAGGTCTGCATCGCGATCAACGAAGATATGACAAACCCCTTTGTAATGTTTGAGCACCGGAATTTTAGAATTCTCTGAAACAAAGCGTATGAGTCCTTCTCCTCCGCGAGGTATGACGAGGTCGATAAAATCCTCTTGATCAAGTATGGCGGTAATCGCCGCTCTTTCAGTTACCGGAACTACCTGAATGGCATTGGAATCCACTCCTTGACTCGACAGTGATTCCCGTAAAACCTCGGCCAAGGCCAGGTTGGAGTGGATCGCCTCTGATCCGCCACGCAGGATAACTGCGTTTCCCGTTTTCAAACACAAGGCGGCAGCATCGACCGTCACATTCGGACGAGACTCATAAATCATTGCAATTACGCCCAAAGGAACCCGCATACGCCCCACCATCAGACCGTTGGGTCTTCGTGACAACTTACTGACTTCTCCTACGGGATCAGGAAGGATGCTCACCTCCCGCAGTCCATTGCAAATGGATTTCATGACGTTATCTGACAGTTCCAAACGATCGAGAAGAGCTGAATTCAGCCCTTTTTCCTTGCCTGCAGCAAGATCCTTTCGATTCTCTTGTTTAATCTTCTCGCTGCGTTGTTCAAGAAGGGAAGCCATATGGAGCAAGATGGCATTTTTTTTATCAGAAGATAGGGATACCAGAGAGCGTGAAGCAATCCGGGCTCTTTGTGACATAAGAGAAATGTTTTTTTGCAAATCGTTTTGCGCGGTCATCGTCTCTCCTTTTAAAACTTGAGAGTTTATAAAACAGGCTGGCTGCGAACTACATAAGGACAAGATTATCTCGGTGAATGACTTCGTCACTGTCTTTAAAACCTAATATAGCAAATATCTCTCCTGAATGGCATCTTTTGATTTTTTCAATATCAGAGGAACAATAATTCGTCAACCCTACCGCGATACACGTATTCTTATGATTCAAACAGCGAATGGATTCTCCTATACCGAACGATCCGCGAACCTCTAGGATTCCTGAGGGCAGCAAGCTTTTCCCGTGGGTGGTAATTGCTGAACAGGCGCCATCATCAATCACTACAGAGCCTTTGGGCTTCAAAACATAAGCGATCCAATGTTTTCTGCTTTGGATCTTGTCCTTTTTCGGCAGAAAAAAAGTTCCTATCATTTCACCGCTGAAAAGCTGCCGGAGAATGTCTTTTTCCCGTCCGGGACCGATGAACGAACTCCCCCCTCCTGCCGATACCATTTTCGCTGCTCGTAGTTTGCTCTGCATTCCGCCTGTTCCCAGAGCACTTTTTACATTGGCCACCATCTCTTCGATTCCCGATGTGATTTCGGCAACCGTGTATACAGGCTTCGCATCCGGGTCGGTTGTTGGATTTCCGCTGTATAAACCTGCAACGTCGGTCAGACATATGAACATGTCGGCCTCAATTAAATTGGTGACCAAGGCACCAAGGTTATCGTTGTCGCCGAAGCGCAACTCTTCCACCGAAACAGTGTCATTCTCGTTTATTATCGGGATGACTCCGAACCGGAACAGTGTCAGGATAGTATTTCTGACATTCAGATATCTATCGCGGTTTGCCAAATCTGAGTGAGTAAGAAGAATCTGTGCAATGTTTTTTCCCCACTCGGAAAAAGCCGTATCATACATATGCATCAGGGACGATTGACCAATGGCAGCCAAGGCTTGCTTTTCTTTGAGATCAACCTTGACTCTTTTATCCACTGCGATTTTTTTTCGTCCTGCGGCAACCGCCCCCGAAGTAACCAAAATGACCTCTCTGCCTGAAGTATGCAAAAAAGATATTTCTTTGGCCAAATTTCTGATTACCTCCAGGTTCATCCCTTTTTCACCTGTCAAAACGGCACTGCCAACTTTTACGACTACACGTTTGGCCTTATCAAACAGCGTTTGCCGAAGGTATAGGCCATCATCTTTATTTATTTGAAATGTCATGGTAAATTAGGAAAACGTTGCTGATGTTTTTATAAATGATGCAGCTAAATCATATCATAAAGGAGAATCAAAAGTCTGTTCCTTATTTTTTTCCAGTCTCTCCATCAGTAAGGTTTTGAGCCTTTTTATACCCTTGCCTGTTAGACAAGATATTTTCACTGGTATACAATCTGATTTCCTCAAGCTGTATTCAAGCTTTTTAACTTCATCAGAGGGAATCTTGTCAATTTTGTTAAGGACGATAATTTGTGTTTTTGAAATAAGTTCATGCTTATAGGAGAGCAATTCGTTTTCAATCGTGTGATAATCGTCTTCAGGGTTTTCGCTGGACACATCAATCACGTGCAATAGTATCTGCGTACGTTCTATATGCCGAAGAAAAGTATGCCCTAGCCCTATCCCTTTGCTAGCCCCTTCGATCAGTCCTGGAATATCTGCTATTATGCATGGATCATAATGCTTCAGTTGCAGAACTCCGAGTTGGGGTTCAAGCGTTGTGAATGGGTAGTCGGCAATCTTTGGATTGGCCGCCGAGAGTCGTGAAAGAAGCGTCGATTTTCCAGCGTTTGGCAGCCCGACCAAGCCGACATCGGCAATGAGTTTCAGCTCTATTTTAAGCCATTTCTCCTCACCTTTTTTCCCTTTTGTCGCTATTCTTGGGGTTCGATTTGTACCACTTGAAAAATGCGTGTTTCCAAGGCCGCCCTCTCCCCCAACCGCTGCCAAGAATGTATCTCCATCTGCCAGCAAATCGGCAAGAATTTCTCCTGTCTCGCTACTTTTAATTACGGAGCCTGCGGGTACCTCCATAAGGCAATCCTTTCCATTTTTGCCGTGCATATCTTTCCCTTGGCCGCCCTTACCGTTCTCGGCCTTAAAGTGAGAACGATATCTGAAATCAATCAACGAGTGCAATTTTTTAGTGGCTTGAATAATGACATTTCCTCCGCAACCACCGTCTCCTCCGTTTGGTCCGCCTTTTGGAACGTATTTCTCACGCCTGAAGCTGACGCACCCGTTCCCCCCATCACCGGCTTTTACAAAGAATTTTGCTTCATCTACAAATGCCATATCGTTTCACCCGATGGACACAGATTAATGTAGTACCAATAAAAAAACTCGACCATCAAGTAGGTTTGAGGTCGAGTTTCATTTCCTTTTCATGGAGCTGCAACCAAGTGGCTGCTGTTCCAGTCAAAGAGTGTTCCTGTAGGTTATCAGCTCTCGGGATACACACTCACCCGTTTTTTATCCTTCCCGAATTCTTCGAACTTTACAACACCATCAACTTTGGCGAAAAGAGTATAATCTCTTCCACAACCGACATTGGTGCCGGGATGGATTTTCGTTCCAAGCTGTCGTATGATGATGTTTCCGGCTTTTACCGTTTCACCGCTGAAACGTTTTACACCACGCCTCTGTCCCTTGCTGTCACGGCCGTTTCTTGAACTACCGCCTGCCTTCTTATGTGCCATTTCTTGCTCCTTCAATCCGATGCGAAAGGATTAAGAATACCTTATGCATCTCTTATCTAAATCGACGCGAAACCGAATTAAGCGGAAATTTCATTAATTTTTATTGCAGTATACGATTGACGATGGCCGTTTTTCAAACGATAGCCTTTTCGTTTTTTCTTTTTGAAAACAATTATCTTTTTTGCCCTGCCCTGTTCGGCAATTGTGGCAATCACTTTTGCATTTTCTACCAAAGGTTGCCCTATGGTAACATCCCCTTCGTTTACAACCATCAATACATCTTGGAGCTCAATGGTATCACCGACGTTTCCATTCAATTTCTCAACACGTAACAGATCACCGTTGGTAACTTGATACTGTTTTCCTCCAGTACGAACTATAGCATACATTATTGGAACCTCTTTGTAGGAATCTAGTTAATGCCTTGTCAATATGCTGATTTCAGATCTCAGAACGTGTTATATGACACTTTTATCATACAATTGTCAACGCTTTTCCTTTTTTGTTTATCAATTATTTTGTATAGAAACAGAAAACGGAAATTTCAACGACCGACAAATTCGATGACCGTTAAAATTTCCGTTTCATCAACAGGTGTGCCAATGAGACAATCCCCGGTTATTATCTCATTCACACAGCTTGAACCCTTATGCAGATCGTTTGCTACGAACCGTAACCGAGTCGAGCATTTTCCCTCTCCCTACGGATTGAACATGCACGGGAGAACGCATTCTTTTTGCCATGCTTGGCAATGGACACCGAAGTCTTTCCTTGTTTTCCTTGTTCAGTCACCCAGCTAACCTCATATCTGTTGAGTTTTTCGTTCAATCGAACTCCAACGACTCCGGTTCCGGAATTGCTTACGGTGACCATGTGTTTGTTTGTACGGACCTTTCCGAGTTTTTTCTCGGTTTTGTTTCTCCATGAAATAGCGGACAGCAAACTGGAATATCTTCCACCGCATTTTCTATCGGAGAAAAATTTTGAATGGGTTTTACCTAGAAACCTGACTCTGACGTACCAACCATGGGTTCTTTTTGTTTCCTGATCGATCCTCGCAATGTCTTTGTGTTTCTCCAAAAGAAATTTTTGTTTTCTTTCATCTTCCATCATTGTTCCTTCATTCTCAGTGTTCTTCATGTCATAACTCCTTCGAAAAAATACTTCCAATACGGTTTCTCCCCTCCCCGACATTGTCTATATCTTTCCGATGGCGGATCAACCACCAACAATCGCTACTTAGTTGGTCAGGCCAAATAAGTCAACAACTTTTTTCCCAAAAGGCCTTTCTCAAAAAAACATCTTGTATTTTTATTCCTAATAACATTAATACATATTTGTTGTTTTTCCAGTTTTTTCTAACAAAAGAGGTTTTTTGATGTGCACATTCGAAGATGAATTTCGAGAGCTTGTAGATATTGTCAAAAAGTTACGAAGTAAAGATGGCTGCCCGTGGGACAGAAAACAAACGGTAGTGTCGCTGAAAAAGTATCTAAAAGAAGAATTCGCTGAATTGCTCCTAGCAATAGACAACAACGACCCGCAAAACCTCTGCGAGGAGGCTGGAGATCTCCTCTTTTTAATTGTTATGATAGCTGAGATCAATTCCGAATGCAAGGTATTCGAGATCACCGATGTACTTCATACCGTTTGCGAAAAACTGATTAGACGACATCCCCATGTTTTTGCAGGAGTTCAGGTCGAAGACGAAGCCGCCCTGAGGAGGCAGTGGGAGATGATTAAGGCTCAAGAAAAATCAAAAAGAAATTGACATTTCCACGCAAAATCTGTAATTTTTGTGGTTCGCTCTACAGATTGTTTTCTTTTTTTCAAGAATCCCTAATCTGCTTATTTATTTTTTTGTTCCATGATCCACAATGAATATGAGGCGTTATCGTGATTTTTTATGAGGTAATGCATCTATCTATTGTATCATGGGGAAACTAACCTCTTCGCTCTTTGCTTGATCTCGATATAAGCGAGAGCCGAAAACACAAGGATGAAAAATCCTACAAAAACATGAGTCCACGAGGAGGAACACATGCGCAGGTACGAAACGATCTGCATTCTTCGACCGACATTAGCTGAAGAACAGATCAACACGCTCATTGAGAACACAACCAACATTATTCAATCAGATAGCGGACAAATTATCGATTTGGATAAATGGGGGCTGAAAAAGCTTGCCTATCCCATTAAAAAAGAAACACTAGGATTCTATTTCTATTGCGATTTTGCAGGATCTCCTGAAGCGGTATCGGAAATGGAACGAAAATTCAGAATTGACGATTCCGTCCTTCGTTATCTAACCGTAAAAATTTCCGATTCCATAACTTCCGATCAGGTTGAGGTCGAGAAAGCAAATCTTGTCCAACGGAAGGAAGCTGCAGCGTCGGCTTCAGAATCAGAGTCGGAAGACGACGAAGATTCTTCTGATGAAATCGATGAAACAAATGACAACGACGACGAAGACTGAAATTTCTTTTCGATAACCAGCTTATTTCAGGAGATCAGCGATGACCCAAAGACCCCAAAAGATTTTTTCCAGAAAAAAAGTTTGTAGATTTTGTGCAGACAAAGAACTGACAATTAACTACAAAGACGTAAAAACACTAAGAAATTTTGTCTCAGAAAGGGGAAAGATCATTCCCCGGAGAATTGTCGGAACGTGTGCCACACACCAAAGACAACTTTGTGAGGCGATAAAAAGAGCTCGCCATATTGCCCTCCTTCCCTATTCCGGATCAGTTCAGGGCTAAGAGAGTATAAGGAGTCGATGGAGTGGGCCAGGTTGTTAGAAAACCTGAGGGAACCGGCATTTTTCATTATGTCTTTCTTTTCTCCTCGGTACTCATTCTTCCTGGTATTCAATGGCCATTGTTTTTTTGGTTAAACGGTTTTGTGCCGATGGCTGTATTTTTTTTCCTTTATAGCTTCGGAGGAAAAACCGGCAATAAGATATTGATCCAAGGCATCGTTCTTGCCTTCGTTGTCAGTTTTTTCCTGCAGACTCTTCCGTTCTTTCTTTTGGCTATAGCTTCGCTACCGGCAGGATATATCATTGCCAGATCTGCCGAAAGATCCGAAGGGCAAATGGCCGCAGGAGCTAAAGGGATTCTCGCACTAGCGGCGTGTTGGCTCATATTTTGGGCAGGACTTGTTGCAGTAGATAAAGGATATTCGTATTCTGCCTTGATTCAATCGGTGCAATCCTGGATGGATATGCTCTTAAAGGCGTACAGGAACAACGAATCCATCCCGGTTGATACGTTAATTGTTATCGACCAAATGCTCAACCAGACAAAAACTTTTTTTCCGGTGATCCTACCGGCGATATTATGCAACTTTGTTTTATTGACCGTCTGGTTGACCATGGTTTTGGGAAACCGCTTGGCCTTAAAATATATCGGCAGGTCACCATGGCCTGAATATAGATTCTGGAGGCTTCCTGAAAAACTTATATGGGCAGAGATCGTCGCGGCAGGACTTGCTCTTCTCCCTCTGGGACAAGTCGGCACCATTGGAATCAACTTGTTAATCTTGGTGAGTGTTTTATTTATTTTTCAAGGACTTTCGATCGTCGTCTTTTTTTTCATCAAATGGAATATGCCCTTTATGTTTCGTCTGCCTCTTTACACATTGGCTGTTATCCAATCATCAGGTACGCTTCTTCTTTTGATTATCGGTATAGCGGACACATGGCTGGATCTCCGACGATTGAATAAAAACTCGCAATGAAAATCAAAAAAACTCTCCAATAAACTTTAAAATTGGATTATTAAAAGCGTAGCAATTATATATAAGGAGTTACGAAATGAAACTCATTCTTAAAGAAACGATAACTACCCTTGGACAGGAAGGCGATGTGGTCACCGTCAAGCCGGGCTATGGGCGGAATTACCTTTTGCCTCAAGGAAAGGCTGTTATCGCCAACCCTGAAAATCTTGCTATTTTTGCTAAGAATAGGGCTGTAATCGAGGCTCGTATCGCTCAACAACGCAAGGAAGCCGAAAACATCTCAAAAAAACTGACCGGAATTGTCCTGGAAGTCCAACAACTGGCTGGAGATGATGAGAGACTTTTCGGTTCCGTTACGGCCAACGACATCTGTGAAAAGCTAGCTTCCTTGGATATTGCAGTCGACAAAAAACAAATTCTTTTACCGGAGCCCATAAAAACTTTGGGTGAGAGTACGGTAAATATCAAGGTCGGCTTTGATTTGACAGCCTCTATTATTGTTAAAGTCACCAAACAGGGCGCCGGGGAATAAATCGGTAACGACATATACCGTAAATCCGGCGAGGCAAAACAGAACGGGGTGAATGACATTTTCCCTTAGGGAATATTGCAGCCACCACACAGTGACAATTGCCAAAAACACACCGTGAGGCTTTTCTCTCAACGGTGTGTTTTTGTTTGATTAATTATCAAACAATCTTCAGAGACAATGACAGAGACCTCTTCATTCGCAGTTAAAAACCCAACGTCTGTCGCAAAAATTCCTCCGCAGAATCTTGAAGCCGAGCAATCCGTGCTCGGGTCTATTCTACTCAAAGACAGATCTCTGAGCACCGTTCTTGAAATTCTCTCTTCGAAAGATTTTTATAGAAACAGCCACAGACTGATCTTTGAGGCGATGATTGAGCTTTTTGAAAAAAACGAGCCTCAAGATTTGGTCACGGTTTCCAATCTGCTAAAAGATAAAAACCAACTTGATGAAATCGGCGGGGCTGCATATCTAGCAACACTGACATCCATAGTTCCTGTTACAGTCAATATCAGCTCTTATGCGAGAATTATCCGGCAAAAAGCCATATTGAGAAACCTCATTGAGGTAAACACCGAAATCGCGACCCGATGCTACGACGAACAAGGAGATATCGACAATCTTGTTGATGAAGCCGAACAGGCTATCTTTGAAATTGCCGGACGTAAAAGCAGTCAGCACTTTGTTGCCCTCAAAAATATCATCCCAACCGCCTTCGAGACGGTTGAAAAGCTATTCAAACGACAGGAATTTATTACAGGTGTACCCACCGGCTATTTTGAGATAGACAAAATGACGGCCGGGCTGCAACCAGCCGATCTGATCATTCTTGCCGGGCGCCCTTCCATGGGCAAAACCGCCTTTGCCATGAATATAGCTCAACATGCGGCACTCGTAGAAAAAACCGGCGTTGCCATATTTAGTCTCGAGATGTCCATGGAACAGCTGGCAATGCGTTTGCTCAGTTCGGTCGGGCGAATAGATTCCCATCGCATACGAACGGGAAAGCTCCATACCGATGACTGGCCCAAACTGACCAGAGCGGTCGGAATGCTGTCCGAGGCTCCCATATTTATCGATGACACGCCTGCCATATCGATTCTTGAGATGCGAGCCAAAGTTCGGAGGCTTGCATCTCAACATCAAGTGGGAATGATTCTTGTCGATTATCTCCAATTGATGCGAGGAAGAGGAACCATTGAAAACAGAACTCAGGAAATTAGCGAGATCTCCCGTTCTCTAAAGGCCTTAGCTAAAGAATACAAGGTTCCTGTTCTCGCACTGTCCCAGCTTAACCGTGGATTGGAAAGCCGGACCGATAAACGGCCGATGATGTCCGACCTGCGTGAATCAGGTGCAATTGAACAAGATGCAGACGTTATCTGTTTTATCTATCGGGACGAGGTTTATAACAAATCAGAGGACAATCCCGACAAAGGTACGGCCGAAATTATCATAGGCAAACAGCGAAATGGTCCCATTGGCAGTGTAAAATTGACATTCCTCAAAGAATTCACTATGTTTGAGAACATGAGCAATTTCGACGAACCTTATACCTAAAGAGCAAACAACGAATGATTCCGAAACAAAAGCAACACGCTTTTTCTACTTCGAACATTCCTGAGAAATACACCCCACTCCGAGGCAATACACAATATGAGCGGCACATTTTTAAATGACAGATACGATTTCAAGTCCATTGAAGCTAAATGGCAAAGTCGGTGGCTGAGCCAAAACATCTACCGCGCCGTCGAAGAAGAAGGAAAAGAAAAATATTACGCCCTGGAGATGTTCCCTTATCCCTCGGGACGAATACATATGGGGCATGTCCGTAACTACTCGATCGGAGATGTGATTGCCCGGTATAAGCGGCTGCGTGGCTATAACGTTTTACACCCAATGGGTTGGGACGCCTTCGGCCTTCCTGCTGAAAACGCCGCTCTCAAACACAATACTCACCCTGCAAAATGGACCTACGACAATATTGATTATATGCGCAATCAACTCCGCCAATTGGGTCTTTCTTATGACTGGGGCCGAGAAATTGCCACCTGCAACGTAAAATATTATGCATGGGAACAGCTTCTTTTCCTGAAAATGTATGAAAAAGGGCTCGTATACCGAAAGGCGACAACGGTTAATTGGTGTAATTCCTGCCAGACTGTGTTGGCTAACGAGCAGGTTGAAGAAGGTGCCTGTTGGCGTTGCGGCGAGACGGTCGTTCCCCGAAAAATGCATGGATGGTTTTTCAAGATAACTGACTATGTTGAAGAATTGCTTTCAGATCTTGACAAGTTGAGTGGTTGGCCTGAAAAAGTCATAACCATGCAACGGAACTGGATCGGCAAATCCACAGGACTCGCCTGTGATTTTAAAATTTCCGGGATAGACGAAAAAATTTCCATTTTTACCACAAGGCCCGATACCATTTTCGGTGTAACGTTCCTCTCCATAGCACCTGAACATCCATTGCTGGACCTCTTGATTGCAGGATCAGAACAAGAGGAGGAGATACGGAATTTCGCCAATCGTATCATTAATGAAAAACAGAAGCATATTCTAGAAGCCGAAGTTGAAAAAGAAGGTATCTTCACGGGCCGTTACTGTATCAATCCGTTCACCGGGACGGAAATTCCCATCTATGTAGCCAATTTCGTCCTGATGGAATACGGCACCGGTGCCGTTATGGCCGTCCCCGCTCACGATCAAAGGGATTTTGAGTTTGCCCAAAAATACGGACTGCCCATTCGACCGGTTGTGATTCCCGAGGGAGAGACTCTCGATATTGCACAAATGACCGAAGCATCCGTCGTTCCCGGAATCCTTTTCGACTCAGGACCATTCAGTTCCATGGATTCCATCAAAGCCCAGGAAGAGATTATTCGACATGCCAGCGAACATGGGTTCGGTTCTGCCCATGTGACCTATCGGTTAAGGGACTGGGGAATCTCAAGGCAGCGTTACTGGGGAGCACCAATCCCGATGATCCACTGCGACGCCTGCGGCGTCCAACCTGTCCCCGAAGATCGCTTGCCTGTCATTCTTCCCGAAGACACCGATTCCGGACGAAATGAATGCGCTCCCCTCGACCAAAGAGAATCATTTTACAAAACCACATGTCCGTTATGCGGCAAAGAGGCTCGACGGGAGACAGATACGATGGATACGTTCGTCGAATCCTCCTGGTATTTCGCCAGATTCACCAGTCCCCGTTACACCCAATCTCCACTGGATACGACCAAAGCTTCGTTCTGGCTTCCAGTCGACCAATACATCGGCGGCGTAGAACACGCGATTCTCCACCTTCTCTATTCCCGGTTTTTCACCAAGGTGCTCAGGGATCTAGGCTATCTCGACATCGACGAACCCTTTACCAATCTTCTCACTCAGGGAATGGTCATAAAAGACGGAATGAAAATGTCCAAATCGAAAGGGAACGTGGTTGACCCAAATGACCTGATCAATGAATATGGTGCCGACACGGTTCGACTTTTTAGTCTCTTCGCCGCACCTCCCGAAAAAGATCTTGAGTGGAGCGCACAAGGCGTGGAGGGCGCCTCTCGATTCCTGAACCGCGTTTATCGCTATATCATCAATCACCGGCACACTATTCTGACCGACGAAACCATCCCCCAGGTTTTAACGGAATGTGGGAAAAACATAAACCGAAAGGTTCATCAAACCATCCGTAAAGTCACCCAGGATATCGAGAATAATTTTCATTTCAACACTGCTATCAGCGCCGTAATGGAATTATTCAACACGGTATCGGCCTCAAGCGAAAACGAGCAGGGCGAACAAACCGAACCCGCAATCATCAAAAGAGCCGTAAACACGATTCTTCTGCTGCTCTCCCCCATGGTGCCCCATTTCAGCGCGGAAATGTGGGAGTACTGCGGCAATTCACGGTCCATAGAACAGGAACATTGGCCGTCATTTGATGAAGAAGCCGCAAAAGAAGATATGCTTACCATAGTCTTGCAGGTAAACGGCAAGGTGCGATCACGCCTTCTGGTTCCCGCGGATATACAGGATGAGGAATTAAAACAGCAAGCTCTAACCGACGAAAATGTTATAAAATTTATTGAATCAAAGACGATCAGGAAAACCATCGTGGTGAAGAAGAAACTTGTTAATATTGTTGTTTGAGACTATTATACTCGCAAATTTACTGGATTGATTCACAATGAAACGCTTTGCCTTGACAAGACAACTTCACCCAATCGGAGATTGCCATTGAAAACACTAAGCCGTTATTTGCCTCTCTGTGTTCTTTTGCTCTTCCTGCCGGCTTCTTGCGGGTACCATAATCCTTATGTATACACCGGACCGGAGATATCGGTATATATTACAAACTGGAAAAACAGGACGAATGAATTACGTCTTGACCAAAAGATCTATCAATCGTTGATCAAATGGTATCAAAAAAGCGGCTCTATAAAAGTTAAAAGGGAAAAAGAAGGGGCCGATCTGATTCTAGCCGGAGAAATCGTCTCCATCGATCTCCCCAGTCTCTCCTACGGTGCCAATAATACCACCACCCAGGTGAAAGTTCGCCTGACTGTACGTTATATTCTGAAAAACATAAAAACAGGAAAAGTACTCGTTGAGGTTCCCAATCAAGTCTATTCAGAACCGTACACGATTAGCAGCAGCAGCACCACAACCAAAGATAACGAATCAAAGGCGCTTGATACGATCATTGATGATCTTTCAGAGAAAATCTATCTGAGGACGCTCAACGAGCTTCAGCAGCCATAACCCAAAGTGACCCGTCTTGTAAGAAGGCCGTCTTGTCTCTAAGGCGGCCTTTTCTCTCATGCTGCAAATCGCCGACTGCACAACCGATTCGCATTTTCTTTTAGCCCCACTCGCCGGGTATTCCGATTTGCCGTTTCGCCTTCTCTGCCGGGAATATGGTGCTGGAATGTGCGTCTCGGAAATGATCAGTTGTTACGGCATTGTGTACGGACAAAAGAAAACGCTGTCAATGCTGGCATCAACACCGGAAGAGTATCCCTCCATCTTTCAACTCTTCGGTTCAGATCCTGAAATAATGGGCAAAGCGGCTTCAATTCTGGCTGGATTTTCTCCCGATATCATTGATATCAATATGGGTTGCCCTGTTCCCAAAGTGACGAAAAACGGATCCGGAGCGGCACTTATGTCAACTCCGAAACTTGCCGAACAAATAATAAAGAGCGTGATTCGACACAGTGGTCTTCCGGTCACAGTCAAATTCCGGTCGGGTGTCGACCCCTCTCAGATAACCGCCGTATCCTTTGCCCGGATGGCAGAAGATGCCGGTGCTGCAGCCGTTACTGTTCATGGAAGAACCTGGTCCCAGGGATTTACCGGAAAATCCGACCGGGGCATCATCGCTCAAGTAAAGGCCTCAGTCTCCATTCCGGTAATGGGCAACGGTGATATCAAGACTTTTCAGGATGGTATGGCGATGATGCATGAAACGGGGTGCGACGGGGTTATGATAGGCAGAGCCGCCTTGGGCAATCCTTGGGTTTTTAGAGAATCCGGCCGCCCTTGCGACATGGCGTCACTGCTTCAGGGAGTTTTACGTCACTTGGAACTCATCGATTATCACCTTCAACCGACGGACCGGATGCTCGGCCTTATCAAAAACATCATCGGCCGTTACTTCAAACATCTGCCAGGAAGCACGTCGTTGAGAAAAACACTCTACGAGAGCACGAGTTATCAAGGGTTGAAAAACATCTTGTCTTCTCTTCAGAGTGGACTTGAAGAGTCTTGAAATAGATCAATCTCACCCTCCAAGGTTTTAAGGCTTCTCTTACAAAAAAGAATACAGAATCTATTGCCGTAGTTCCATAGGCCTGTTATAACCATGTCTTAATAAAGTCTCGATGCCTCTGAGACACAAGCCGTCCTCAAGAAATTCAATCTTCTTCATTTTATAGAACAAACGGAACTACCTGAAATACCACGCGAGGTGAATAATCTGGAATAAAACAATTTTATTGTTTTCGATGTAGTAGACAGACTTTGGTGAACAGGGTCAAACCGTGAGATGGGAGATACCAGGGTTTCCGCATTTCATAGAATGGCCTCCATGCGACTATTAATCAAATAGGAGAATGAAAATGACAATGGTAGATCAAACCTGTTCGGCATTCATTGAAGTACTGGCATCAAAAGCACCTGTTCCAGGAGGTGGAGGGGCAGCCGCCATGGGAGGTGCCATCGGCATGGCCCTTTCAAACATGGTGGGAAACCTCACTGTTGGTAAAAAGAAGTATGCGGAAGTTGAAGGAGAGGTAAAAGAACTCATAGCCAAAGGAGAGGATATCATCAACAAGCTGAAGAAGCTGGTTGACAAGGACGCTGAAGTCTTCGAGCCTCTGTCCAAAGCCTACGGCCTTCCGAAGAATACCCCGGAAGAAGCTAAATATAAGGAAGAGACCATGGAGAACTGCTGCAAAACAGCCTGCGGTGTACCCATGGAAATCATGCGTGCGGCTTTTGAGGGAATCAAAATTCATGCCAGGATGGGGCAGATCGGAACCATGATCGCCATCTCCGATGTTGGGTGTGGCGTTGTGTTTTTAAAGAGCGCCCTTATCTCAGGAAGTCTCAATGTAATCATCAATCTCAATACTATCAAAGACCAGGAATTCTGTGCCGCCACTCGTAAGGAGATGGACGAGCTACTCGCCACCGGATCCAAAATTGCAGATGACACCCTGGCACTTGTTATAGCAAAATTGACAAAATAAGGAGATGTTGCAATGGCTGAACTGTTAAAAGGAAAACCCGTCGCCGATGCCATGAAGGCAGAGTTGATAAAGAAGGTCGAAGAGATGAAGACGAAGGGACTCGCGCCGAAACTCGGCATCATCCGGGTGGGACAACGCCCTGACGACCTGTTTTACGAAGGGGGAGCCAAAAAGACGTGTGCCGCCCTCGGCATGGACTCGGAGGTTTTTGAATATCCTGAGGACATTGATCAGGCAGCATTTGAGGATGCTGTTATGAAGGTGGGACAGATGAAAGACGTCCACGGAATTTTAATGTTTTCTCCACTGCCCAAACATCTCAATGAAAAGAAAATAAGAACCTTGATTCCGGTGGAAAAAGATGTTGATTGTCTGACAACCGGAGGTGCCGCAAAGATTTTCACCGATGACCCCACAGGTTTTCCACCCTGCACGCCAACGGCCTGTATGGATATGCTCCATCATTACGAGATTCCCATCAAGGGTAAGAAATGTGTTGTGGTCGGCCGATCCCTGGTTGTGGGAAAACCGTTGGCCATGTTGCTTCTAAGAGAGCACGGCACCGTCACGATTTGTCATTCCAGAACGGAGAATCTTCCTGAAGTGTGCAAAAGCGCAGATATTCTTATCGCTGCCGTTGGAAGAGCCAAAATGATCAAAGGCAATTACGTAAGCCCCGGCCAGATTGTCATCGATGTGGGCATCAATCCTGACCCGGATAACCCGGGAAAATATTGCGGCGATGTGGATTTTTCCGAGGCTGAACCCATTGTTGCAAAAATTTCTCCGGTTCCGGCAGGCGTTGGCTCCGTCACAACTTGGGTTCTTTGCAAGCAGACCATCATGGCCTGCGAAATGCAGAATGGCTGATAAAATAAGATCTTAAAGTCTTAAACCGTGTTGCATTCATCTGAAATCAACGAATGCAACACGGAAATTTCAAAAACCATTTTAAGCCATTCAGAAGCAAGTTCAGAGTCACCCCGGTCACATTGCAACCAGCGGTAAGTAATCGGGCTCCCAACGCATCTTTGCAATCAACTCCTTCATTCTCGCCTCATCGTTCTCATGCTTGAAGCTTGAGTATACACATGGTCTGCTGACCCCTTCTTCCACGGCACACATGGCCACCGCGAGGGCAACTTTGAGACTGACATTTTTCAACTTACGTACTGGTGGAACGAGTCGCCCTTCTGCCATGCAGTCATTCAAAACATAATTGGAAACGGCGTGTGCCGCTGCGGTAAAGAAACTGGGCAACACTTCCCTTGCTCCGGAGGCAAGAATTCCCAAACCGACCCCCGGAAAGACCAAAGCATTGCTACAATGGGCTGTTCTATGTGTTTTTCCATTTAAAATATAGGGATCAAATGGGCTTCCTGTGGCGACCAGAGCTTTGCCATCTGTCCAATTATAAATATCGGAGGGCAGAGCTTCTATAACAGGTATCGGGTTGGAAAGGGGCAAAATAACAGGCCGTTCCGTGTTCCTTGCAACCTCCTTAATGACCTCTTCGGTAAAACAGCCGACACAGCCACCCTGTCCGGAGGTGCCGATGAGCACAGTGACTCCTGCATGCCGAGCTACATCATCCAAAGCAATCCCCTCATCCAAAAGCCATGGATAGCGTTCCGGATCCTTAGCATATTTCATTTTATAAATTTCGTTATCTCTATCAGCTCTGACTATTCCCTGAGAGTCAAAGGTGAAAATTCTGTCTTTGGCCTCGCGTTCACTGCAGCCCTCTTCCCGGAGTGCAAGCTCGATCTGTTCGGCGATACCGACGCCGCAGGTACCTGCTCCATGGACTAAGAACACCTGATCTTTCAGACGTTCCTTTTTGATTTTCATGGCAGTAAATATTGCAGCGAGTGTTACGGCTCCGGTCCCTTGGATGTCCTCGTTAAAAGAAATCAAATCGTCGGAAAACGCATCCCGGATGCTGTACGCATTTTGTTTTGAAAAATCTTCCCATTGACATATGGCGTTAGGAAACACATTTCTAAATGCTCTGGCAAATCGGCCGATGAATTTCAGATACGCCTCGCCCTGCAGTCTTTCATGGCGCCACCCCAAATATTCATTATCCGTCAAAAGGGCTTTGTTATTTGTCCCGACGTCCAAGGAAATGGGCAGACAATGCCACGGGGCAATTCCGGCGCCTTGGGTATAGAGCATCAGCTTACCAAGGCATATCGCAATGCCGCCGGCTCCTTGATCGCCCAACCCCATTATTCCTTGGTTGTCGGTGACAACGGCTATCCTGATGTCCCTGTGGAGAAACTGGCGCAGGATATTTTCGGCATTATCGATATTGCCGGGGTAAAAATGCAGCCCGTTTGCCTGCCTGAACATGGATGAATACTGTTTTACCGCAAGCTCGATGGTTGGCGTATAGATGATGCCGATATATTTTTCTATATCGCTTTTTATAAGGGCATGAGCCAGAGTCACGTTTCGATCGAACAACGAGCGAATAAAAATGAATTTCTGGACATCATCTGATCGAGCATCAACTTTGTGTACGGTAGCCTCGACCTGGTGCTGCAAGTCTCGAACAGCCGGCGGCAACGCCGCCTCGAGACCAAGTTGCTTTCTTTCAGCAATATTAAAGGCCGTACCTTTGTTAACAAAACTGATTGAATGAATGGAGGCGCCGCTTCCATAGACCAGAATTTCTTGAGTATTTCCATACTCGTCATACTTGAATCGGTATTGGTTCTCTGTCATGGTTCGTTCCCTATTTTGTTTTCTTCAAAATTCTATTATAACTGCCTGTCTGATTGACAAGCAGATAACTATGCTCCATAATGGTTTGCCATGACACACTGGAAAGATATATTGCAGGAAAGTATCACAACATATTCGGACCTGCAAAGATATTTAAATTGCAATAATACAGTATTGGAACAGGTAATAGCAAACTTTCCGATGCGTATTAATCCATATTTTTTGAATCTTTTCAAGAGCCCTGGCGATGCCCTCTGGAAACAGGCGGTACCTGCCGCAGAAGAACTCACCGACAACGTCTGCATTGAAGACCCTCTGGGAGAGGAAAATCTCAGTCCGGTCCCCAATCTTGTCCATCGATATCCGGACAGGGCCTTATTTCTTGTCTGTAATCAATGCGCAATGTATTGCAGGTTCTGCACCAGAAAACGCAAGGTCGGCACTTCGAAGATGCAAATCTCTGCCGATACCATCCAGGCTGGATATGATTACCTGAGAAAAACACCGGAGATCAAAGACGTTCTGCTCTCAGGAGGAGACCCGTTGCTTCTCGAAGATGAAAAACTGGACGACCTTCTGAGTAATTTGCGCAGGATTCCTTCAATTGAAATCATCCGTATCGGCACCAGAGTTCCCTGTACGCTGCCCATGCGTATAACAAAAAGACTCGCTGGCATCCTGAAAAAATTTCATCCGCTTTATATTAACACGCATTTCAATCATCCGGCAGAAATTACTCCTCAATCTTCCGCCGCCTGCAAGCTTTTGGCGGACAACGGAATTCCAATGGGCTGTCAGACCGTGCTTCTCAAGGGTATCAACGATGATCCTGCAATCATTCTCAGTCTGATGCGGTCCCTGCTGCGAATACGAGTGAAGCCCTACTATCTTTTCCAAGCCGATCTCACCCGCGGCACGAATCATTTTCGAACTCCAACAGACACAGGAATCTCCATTATTCGACATTTAATCGGTCAAATTTCCGGGATGGCGATTCCCACTCTTGCTCTCGATGCTCCTGGCGGTAAAGGTAAAATCCCTCTCTCACCGGACTATATTCTATCGCGTGGGCAGGATCTTATCTTCAAAAATTATTGTGGTGAAATCTGCACGTACCCTGAAGCCGGTGAGGCTATTTAATTTCTGTTTATCTTTTTATGTCGCTTTCCATAAACTTCGTCCGTCTCAAATAAAAAAAATCAAAAAGACCAATCTCCCCTTTCGTTACCTCCTTTCAGCCGTTTCACACTCTGCTTAATAGAGAAAAAATTACAAAAACATGTCTCTGATTTAGCAGCACCTTCGCCTTCAAGCTTGCATGTCAAACGATAAAAAAGCTATAATCGGGCTTATGCGCGATGGAGTTGAACTTGCCTGAAATGTTTTTATGTTGTTTCAACATGATAAGAACTCTCACCACATACTATTTTAATTCTGTCACCCTACTTCCATACTTAGGTTTTTCATTATGCAAAAAGAAGATTTGCTGAAAGCGGTTCTCAATTCGGATGAACTACCAACTCTGCCAACAGTGGCATCAAAACTCATCTCGATGACCTCAAAAGAAGACACGACTTTGTCGGATATCGCCGATCTCGTTTCAAAAGATGTTTCTCTTTCAGCTAAAATCCTCAAAGTTTCCAATTCAGCTTTCTATAGTTTTCCTCAACAGATAGGATCAATTCAGCAGGCTGTTTCCATACTTGGAACAAATGCGGTTCGGAGCCTTGTTTTATCCTTTTCATTTTTGACCATCAAAGCCGGGAAAAAAACAAGCAGTTTCAATTTTGAAAAATTTTGGGAAGAATCGTTAGCATCTGCCGTTGCGGCAAAGTTGATTCTCGAACAGGTCAATGACGCCAACACGGAAGAGATTTTCATCTCCGGTTTGCTTCAGAATCTTGGTGAGCTGATTCTGGCCAGGACATTTTCGGACGAATACGACAAAGTCCTAGAAGGTACGAGCGACGACGGAAAAAGTATTCTCGAAAATGAAAGAGAGATTTTTGGCGCTGATCACTGCTATATCGGTCATGAAGTTGCAAAGCACTGGGGCTTTCCTTCCATTTTATTGCAACCTATTCTCTACCACCATGACCCAACCTCATATAAAGGGGATAATGAAAAAATCATTCAGACAACCAAAGCCGTCTATCTCTCAGATTTGCTTACAAATATAATTTTCTCCCAGAATCCTGAGGAATACCATAAGAAATTCAAAAAGGAAGCGAAGAAATTCCTGGGCCTTCGAAACGATCAAATAGAGAAGATTCTCGACGAGATCAATTCACGTGTTGATCAGGCCGGGAAATATTTTGGTTTGACGATCCAGAATACAAAATCCGTGCAGGAAATCCTTCAGGAAGCAAATATTCGTCTCAGCCTGATGAATCTGGACTATTCCCAGATGAACAAGCAGCTGATAGAGGCAAAAATCGCTCTGGAAAATTTGGCCAAACAGTTAGAAGAAAAAAACAGAATTCTCGACAACCTAGCCAATGTCGACGGCCTCACCGAAGTGTACAACCACAGGTACTTCCAAAATACATTGGAACAGGAAATTAATCGATCCGTCCGCAATGACACGTACATCGCGCTTCTTTTTATCGATATCGACCATTTTAAAATCTTCAATGATACGCATGGCCATCAGACCGGTGATTTCATACTGAAAGAATTTGCAAAAGTTCTAAAAGACAACCTTAGGAAATACGATACGCTGGCTCGATACGGCGGTGAGGAGTTTGCCATCATTTTGCCGGAGACAGACTCCGAGAGCGGCCTTGTTGTCGGTGAAAAACTCAGGCAGGCCATCGAAACGACCGTCTTCGAGGTTAACCGAGAGACCTATCAGGTAACGGCGAGTTTCGGTCTCGCCAGTGGCAGACCTGCCGTTGATGATGATTTTTCTAAAAGCGACTTTGTCAACATGGCAGATACGGCTCTTTATAACGCCAAAAATCAAGGGAGAAACAAAGTCGTTCTCTTTACACCAAAAAAGAAATGGTATAAATTCTAGCAAAAATAACCGGCGGTTCCTGTGGGAAAAAATTTGCGCACACGTCAATCCGGTTGATTGGCTCCGGGAAGCAGTCCGTACAATCCTGGTCGGTGAGGAATCAGAAACATATAATGATCAATACAGATATTACCTATAAATATTGTTTCGATTTTCCAAATGGAACAAAGAAACGCTTTCTGATTCAGTTAGATGCGGAAACTCTGCTATTCAAATCGGCAGTGCATGGTCGTCCCGACTGGACAAATCTCGGGTATCACCAATGTTCCTGCTGCTCGCTTGAAGACAATGTGGATTACTGCCCGATTGCGGTCAATATTTCCGAACTGGTGTCAGCTTTCAAAGATACCGTCTCCCATGAAGCCTGCACTGTCTCGTGTATCACTACCGAGAGAACGGTGATGAAAAGCACTCTTGTCCAGGACGGCCTCAGCTCCATCATGGGAATTATCATGGCAACCAGCGGCTGTCCGACCATGGACATTCTAAAACCCATGGCCAGGTTTCACCTTCCCTTTGCGACGGTTGACGAAGCCATGTTCCGTTCGGTTTCCGTTTATCTCCTCAGACAATATTTCCTGTACCAGCAAGGAGAATCAGGTGACTTTTCTTTAAAAAACGTGAAATCGTATTACCAGAAAATCGAAAAAGTTAACAAGGGCATTTTAGACAGGATAAAACATGCTTCGAGATTGGACGCCGATCGAAACGCCATTGTAATCCTGAACGCCTTGGCACAGATCCTCAATATGGAAATCGATGATGATCTAAGATCGCTTCGTCCCCTTTTTTTCCCTGATTCGGAACGAGACGAGACAACGTAAGGATTCTTTTACAAGTTATTGTTTTTTGTTCAAGATAAAGGTATGCAAAAAAATTCACCGCAGGTATTTATTCGATATTGCGACGATAAGTTTGTTAGTCTACAAAGTAAACTCAACAAAAGGAGGCCCTTTTAAGTAGCCTTACGGCTACATCATGTTTTCCGGATCAACATCGATGGATATCCGTGTCTTGCCCGCAGCCTTTTTCCTGACCATGCCCATAACCTGGCTGGCAATCCTATGCAATTCATCTACCTGACGCCCTTTCAACAACACCTGCCATCTGTATTGATCACATAACCTATCCAATGGTGCCGGTGCAGGTCCCAGTACTTCCGTTAGATTGTGAGGAGCACTGTTCTTGGAAGCGATATCATTTCCAAGAATCCCGGCTCGGCAACACGCTGCCATCTCGACTGCGGTTTTTTTCACATCCGATTCAATGGGGCCGTGAATTAAAAAAGCGACCAGACGAACGAATGGAGGGAAAACGGGCATCTTTCGAATCGCTATCTCATACTCATACAGGGCTTCATAACGATGGTCTTTGGAAAGAACGATTGCATAGTGATCGGGCTGCATTGTCTGGACGATGACCCTGCCGGGATTTTCCCCACGTCCCGCCCTCCCCGTCACCTGAGAGATAAGTTGGAACGTCCTCTCCGCCGCCCTGAAATCCGGCATGCCCAGTCCCCCGTCTGCCCAGACAGCTCCAACCAGGGTGACAAACGGGAAATGATGTCCTTTTGCTATCATCTGTGTACCGACCAGGATATCGATTTCCCGATTATGCATCGCCTTGAGCAGCTGAATAAATTTTTTCCTGTCGCCGGCAGTATCGGAATCCAGTCGGGCGACGCAAGCGTCCGGTAATAGCGTACGGACTTCTTCTTCAATTCTCTCCGTCCCAAAACCCATTGGTATAAGGGAATCGGAGTTGCATTTTGAACAAATGAGTTTATCCGTTACGCTATACCCGCAATAATGGCAAACCAGACGCTTTTTATTTTTATGATAAACCAACGACACGTGGCAATGGAGACACTCGACAGCGGCTCCACATTCTTTACAAAGAACGGTTGTGGAAAATCCACGCCAAGTCTTCAATAACAGACTTTGTTCTTTTCGCTCCAAATAATCTAGCTGCGCATCTTTTAGCTCCTGGCTGAAGATTCCTTGTTTTCCGGAAGTCCTCCTCTTTCTGAGATCGACAATGGCTACTTCCGGCAACATCCGTCCTTCCACTCGATTTGTCATCTTCAAAAGAGTGTACTTCCCCGTCATTGCGTGGTGATAGCTGGTGATGGATGGTGTTGCCGAACCAAGCACGACAACCGCATCATGGCTGCGGGCACGGAGAACAGCCATGTCACGTCCTTGGTACCGAAGAGAGTCCCCCTGTTTGTATCCTTGATCATGTTCCTCATCAACCACGATCAAACCCGGATTTCTAAGCGGCGCAAAAATCGCCGACCGGGCTCCGATAACGACTTTTGCCTGCCCAGATGCAGCAAGAGACCACTGATCGAACCGTTCACCGGCAGTCAATCCTGAGTGGAGCAACACAACCTGATCTTCAAATCGTGAGACGAAATGCGACTCCAACTGCGTGGCCAGGGCGATTTCAGGAACGAGAACAAGCACATCTCTCCCCGCCTCCAAGGTTTTTTCGGCTGCGCGAAGGTAAACCTCAGTTTTGCCTGATCCGGTAACTCCGTGCAACAAGAACGCTTGAAATTTCTCTGAACCAAGAGCGGAAAAAATTTCCGCCAACACTTCTTCCTGCTCTCCGCTCAGGCGTGCTGGCCGCGGATAATCGGCGAGCTGTTCACCGAAAGGATTTCTATAGATTCTGCTTACAATCCGTATGGCGAGCTTTTTATTCAGAAGCTCGCCTACAATTTCAGAAGCTCCCGGATACTTTTTTATGAGATCCCGATGCGGAATTAAATCATTTTTGGAAATATTTCTTAGAATCCCCAAAAAAAAGATGGCTTTTGCCTCGGCTTTTTTTACTTTTCCGACTATCCCTTCCAGATAATGCCGAAATGCAGTCAAGCCTTGCAGTTCAAATGAATAAATATGATCAGGAAATTGAATCTCGGGTCCGAGGCGGTAGCAGACTTCCTGTTTCTCTTTAACACTGTCCGTCTGCATCCCTTCAGATAGTCGGACATAGCCGAGATTCTGCAATCTTGTCAGTATCTTCTTTTGATCTTTATCTTTGAGAATTTTCCGTGAAGCAGAGGCAGAAAGCGTGCCTTTTTTTTTAAGATCGGGAAACCATGAAGGGATATCCGTGCCATTGAACCAAAATGCAATGTTTTCTTCTCCGAGCTCGGTGATTCCAATTTTTTTTATGCTTTGCGAAGTGAGGCCGGCAGGTAATGCGGTCTTGATGACTTCACCGATAGGGAAATGGTAATACCTTGCAATCCAACGAAAAAAATCGACAATGTTTTCATGAAAAAGCGGAATGTTATCCAGTACCTCAAGAACAGGTTTTAAAACAAAATCAACCTGCTCATCAGGCAGCGTCCCGATCACGTACCCTGTAACACGGCGCCGTCCCAGGGGAACAAGCACCCTCTTCCCGATAAGCTCATCTCCGGCAAGAGGGTGATCTTCAGGTGCAAAGGTGTAGGTTAGCGTCTGCTCAAGCGGAGCAGCAACAGCCACCTCAAGACGAATCATAGATCGGTGACGATCTTCTTCAAGTGTTCTCTGAACTGTTTTCCAAGTTCAGTGTGTCTAATGCCATAGGCGACGTTGGCTTTTAAATAGCCGAGTTTGTCTCCTGCGTCGTATCGAATCCCTTCAAACTCGTAGGCATACATTGAACGTTTTTTTGACAGGGCCAACAATGCATCGGTAAGTTGGATTTCTCCTCCGTGTCCCGGTGTTGTTTTGCTTAATAGTTCAAATATTTCCGGCATAAGGATATAACGACCTATAATAGCCATATCCGAATCCGTGGTTCCCGGAGCAGGTTTTTCCACCATGCGGGTGATTTTGATGGTCCTGTCACGGCCGTTCTCTTCTCCTTCAACAATGCCGTATTGGTGAGTCTGTTCAGCTGGGACTCGTTGCACGGCTACGATGGATTCATTCACATCATCAAAGAGATCAAGCATCTGTTTGGCGCAGGGAATTTTGCTCAAAACAAGGTCATCCCCTAAAAGTACCATGAACGGTTCGTCTCCGATGACATGGCGTGCGGTCCATATCGCATGACCTAGCCCCAAAGGTTTTTTCTGCCGTACGGAGACGATATCGATCAGATTGGAGATCATATTCAACTCCTCCCCAAGGACGACCTTTTTCTTCTCCCGCAGCACGGCGTCAAGGTGAAAATTATAATCAAAATGGTTTTCAATCGCAGACTTGCCTTCACTGGTAACAAATATTATTTGGTCGATGCCGGAAGCAACCACCTCTTCCACGATGTATTGTATGGTCGGACGGTCAACGATGGTCAGCATCTCTTTGGGAATGGCTTTAGTTGCCGGCAAAAAACGTGTGCCAAGGCCGGCGACCGGGATAATAGCCTTTCTTACCTTCATAAAGGTCTCCTCTTTTTCGATGACAGAAAAAGTATTAGTGTGTTAAAAACAACGGATTACATTATCAAAACTACCATATAATACTGCGATCTTCACTTCTTTTCCATGCAAATCTCCTACCCGAATCATCTGCCGGTGATCACCCATCGAGACGAGATCATTCGTCTTTTAACAAAACAACAGGTCATCATCGTCGCCGGCGATACAGGCTCCGGAAAGACGACTCAACTCCCCAAATTCTGTCTTGAAGCCTTTCCAAATGACCGCTTGATGATCGGTTGTACACAACCGCGCCGGGTGGCTGCACTCTCGGTGTCGGGCAGGGTTTCCGAAGAGCTCGGCTCGCTGGGAGATATTGTCGGCTGCAAGATCCGTTTTCATGATCAGACATCGTCGTCCACGAAGATTAAGTTCATGACTGACGGAGTCCTGCTGGCCGAGACTATACACGATCCTCTCTTAAAAAGATACGGGGTTATTATTTTAGACGAGGCCCATGAGCGCAGTCTCAACATTGATTTTTTGCTGGGATTTTTGAAAAACATTCTACCTAACCGTCCCGATCTGAAACTTATTATCACCTCGGCAACCATCGACACTTCTGCTTTCTCAAAACATTTTTCAGGCGCCCCGGTAGTCAGAGTCCAGGGACGGACCTACCCCGTCGAGTTGCGCCACCTTCCCGTCCCGGAAGACCAGTTTAACGAAAAGGACGGTTATATCGAACATTGCGTGCACGCTATAAGAGACCTGTATATGACCGAACCGCCGGGGGATATCCTCGCTTTTCTTCCAACAGAGCGGGATATCAGAACCTGCTGCGATCTCCTCGAAGGCCTGTTCGAAAACGCTGTTATACTTCCGATGTTCGGAAGGCTGCAAACAGCGGATCAGAAGCGGATCTTCAACTCCTACAAAGAGACCAAGATAGTTGTCGCTACCAATATCGCCGAGACCTCGATTACCGTACCCGGCATTCGCTATGTCGTTGATTCGGGACTTGCACGTATATCAACATACAATGTTCGTGCAAGAACAACAGGGCTGCCCATAACCAGAATATCACAGGCCAGCTGCGAACAAAGAAAAGGTCGCTGCGGCCGTGTAGCACCGGGAGTCTGCATACGACTCTATTCGGAGGAGGATTATCAAAGCAGAGATGAGTATACACTGCCTGAAATTCGACGTTCGAATCTGGCGGCCGTGGTTCTGCAAATGATTTATCTCAATCTCGGTGATCCGCTCTCCTTCCCTTTTATAGATCCTCCCCATCCGAATGCCGTTAGGGACGGATTTAAACTTCTTACCGAGCTGGGTGCGATCGATAAAAACAGAAAGCTTACGCGTTACGGCAAAATCATGGCGACGATGCCAATCGACCCGTGTATCGCCAGGGTGATCATCGAAGCAGGGAAAAACGGCAGCCTAAGAGAAATCAGGATCATTGCTGCGGCAATCGCCATCCAGGACCCACGCGTTCGACCTGCTGATTTGGAAAAACAGGCTGATGAAGCGCATAAAAGCTGTGCCCATCCTCAATCGGATTTCCTCTCGCTTCTCAATATCTGGAACCTTTTTCACGATGTCCAAGACAAGGTTAATTCTTGGTCCAGGTTGCGCAAATTCTGCAAAACCCACTTTCTCTCATTTCAGCGAATGCGGGAATGGCTGGACCTTCACGAGCAGATGGGGAGAATCCTGGAACGTTACCCTGAGTATCGTGAAAACACAAACGATGCTTCCTATCAAATGATTCACTCTGCCTTGGCCTCTGGATTTTTGCGAAATATTGCCGTCAAGAAAAAGGATAAAATCTACCATGGCATCGCCGGACGGGAGTTGATGATTTTTCCCGGCTCCCACCAGTTTTTGAAGAGCGGACAATGGATCATCGCAGCATCCTTTGTCGAGACCTCCAGACTCTACGCTTTGACCGTCGCATCCATTGAACCCGAGTGGCTTGAAGAACTCGGCAAACATCTCTGTAAATACTCCTGGTCTCATCCGCGCTGGGAAAAAAAGGCCGGGCAAGTGATTGCCGACGAAAAAGTATCTCTGTTCGGTCTTACAATCATCACATCGAGAAGGGTTAATTTCGGCAGATGCGATCCCGCCAACAAAAAAGAAGCACGGAAGATATTTATCAACAGTGCGTTGCTGACAGGAGAAATAAGCGGTATCTATCCTTTTTTACAGCATAATCTCAATTTAATCGCAACCTGGCAAGATACTGAACGTCGACTCCGAAAACACGATATTTTAGTCGACGACATGACCCTATTCTCCTTCTATGACAAACGATTGGGAGATGGTGTTTATGACCGTTTTACATTGAATCGGTTCTTGAAAAAGGCGGGACAACAGTCGCTCATGATGACCGACGACGATATCATACGGCGTCTTCCCCATACCAATGAGCTTGCCAATTTTCCTCCTCATCTTTCCATGGGATCTTTGGAACTGAAATTAGAATATCATTTCGAGCCCGGAACCGAACATGACGGGGTAACGGTGAGGATTCCAATCACCATCGCACACACTTTAAAACCTGAAATTTTTGAATGGCTGGTCCCCGGACTTCTCCAGGAAAAAACATTATTCCTCTTAAAGGGACTACCCAAGAGCATACGAAAACAATTTATTCCTCTAAACAATACCGTCGATTTTCTCTTGGATTCCATTGTATTATACCAGGGATCCTATTTCCAGGCCTTGGAGCGAACCTTATTTAAATTTTTCAAAAAGTCCGTGCGGCGCAGCGATTGGCCGAAAAATCTTCCAGACCATCTTTCCATGCGCTTTGTACTCTTTAATGTAGATGGAAAGACCATAGCCTCCGGCCGAGACCTGTCAAAGCTTATCTCATCCGTAGAACACACCGAACAGATCAAAACTACAGACCAATTGGTGCCAAATAACGACTCTTTGATCGCCCGTTGGCAGGACCTGGTTGTTCGACAATGGGACTTTGCAGATCTGCCGGACAAAATCACACTCTATACAAGGCAGGAAAAAGAAATTGCAGGCTATCTCTACCCTGCTGTTCACCCCTTGCCGGACCAAGGGGGAGTGACAATTCGTTTCGAGAATACACCCAAGGCAGCCCGTAAAATTACCAGTGACGGCATGTCCTATTTATACAGATTGCAGTTTCAGGATCAATTCAAGGCATTGAAACGCTTTTGCTCTACAAAGCTGTCTGGACCGTCTTCTTTTTGGCTGATCGAAGGAATGGAAAGCCAGAAGCAGGCTTTGGAGAACCTTCTGGATTTTATCTTACGGGAGCTTTTCTCAACCGCCTCCGGCACCATTCACACCAGGGAGCAATTTTCGGCAGCTGTTGCCGATGTAAAGATGAAAGGACTTTACCGGTCAGGCACTGAAATATGTGAAGCCGTTTTGTCACTCCTCAGGAGACGGCGAGAGGTGAAAGATCAGATAATGCGATTTAGTCGGCTTTCTCAAAAAAGCCGATCGTTTTCACCCGAGAGGTATCATGAGTATACTGAACTGTTGGAGGAAATTCTCCCTGCCGATTTTCTCCGGACCTTTACCTTGGAAATGCTCTCGGACTGCGACCGTTATCTAAGAAGTCTTCTAATCCGCATTGAAAGAGCCCATGTGGACTTTACAAAGGAAGTGACGAAAAAGCAGAGATTGCACCCTTACCTTGTTAATTACCACTCTGTAAAAAAAAGAAAAAAAGAGCTGAGCGACGAATGTCTTTCACTCATAGAGGAATATAAATTTTTGATCCACGAATTCAGAATTTCCATCTTTTCTCCAGAAATTGGAACAAGAATTCCTATTTCAGAAAAAAAACTGGGTAAACTGTGGCAGAAAATAAAAGAAACATGCTGATAGCTTCTATATCATTTGCTTTTTTGCCACTCTTTGATGTCTTCTATCATTTTGGCTATACTTAAAGGTTTTTTATACACCTTCCACGCGCCAAGAGTTTTAGCCATGGGAAGATAGGAATCGGCATCTATTTGCCCACCCCCGGAAATGGCCATGATACCGACTTCCGGAAAACATTTTCTAAATTGGGTTATAGTTTCGATACCTTCCTGCCCAGGCATAATTAAATCACAAATCAATATATCCACCGGATTCTTTTCCTGAATCTCGACCCCTTTTTTCCCATCCGATGCTTCCAAGACCTCATAACCTGATTTTTCGAGCCACATCCTGAGTATTTCCCGGATCTGGACATCGTCATCAATAACCAATATTTTCATGCTTTTCTTCCTGAATAGCAAATTTCCATTTAGGCACTGTTTTTTTCAACTCCTTTAGCTAGAGACAAAACACCACTTCCCTAAAAAAACTGATGACGTCTTCTCTTCTTTTGAGCATCCTTAACTGCTCGGGAATCAAATCGGTTTGGTTTATCTGCATAAGCGACATTTTGTATTCGATATGACTTGCCAATCTGTTTTCCAAATACCATGCATAAATCAATCCCATCAAAAGCCCGGGCGGAGTAAAACCTTCTTCCCCGTTAATCAGCCGGGTGAAATGCAAAGTATCCCCTTCAACAGGGAGCATTCTCGCAAGTATCAGGTAATCATGTAAATTCAATGAATTAAAAAAACAGGTTCTTTCCTTGGTCGGTTTTAAATAGAGATGATATACCTTTCCCAGAGGTACCCCGTCGACTTCAATACTTTTCATCTCCTTTTTTGCGGCATAATTACCGAGTAGCGATTCTCCCAGCGCAATTAAAAAGGCAGGTTCCAATCGACGATTATCTACAAATTGATCGTATCGGATTTTAATTGAACGATCATCGGGATCAAAAAAGGAGAAAACGTTATCCCATTTTTGATCACGTCGCCACAGGTCAACCGGAACACATTTAATGCTGGTAAAATAATCAAGATGTTTAAGAGGAATATCCTGATGTTTCCAGACAATTTCACAGATGTTCGAACGGATTCCTTCACCGTCGAATTCCCTGTCGGGGTTTCCCTGGAAATCGATAGATAAGGACTTCAAACGAGCCAATATTCTTTTATACTTCAAGGATGGAATCAGAACCTGCCGGCTTTTATCCTGAAGATATTGAACGGAAGGGCAAGCAGCGTTATCTCTTCCCTTGTTTGCTATCCCTGAAAAACAAACGAATCCGACAAAAATGGTTTTAACAGCTTGGGCAAGAATTTCCGGATCGTGCTGAATAACTCCTCTTTCAGCCAACGCCGCCTTTGAGTAGATACCGCATTCTATTGGGGCAAATCCCTGCTCACAGACAACATTTCTATCCAGATAGATCGGCACTTTCCCTTCGAGTTCATACTGCTGCAAGACAGATGCAGGCACATCTTTCAGAGAAATACACAGCACCTCATTGAAAAGGCCCGCCGTACCTCCGGGAATGTTACGTTCATACGCACGCAACATATCTGAAACATGGAACTTCCTTTCAGGATCATCGATAATTTTATCGGTTTCTCCTGCCTGTACCCATAGATTAGAGATCAATAACTTCAGGGCATGGGTGTTTTTTCTGACAGCCTCGGCAAGTCCGGGAACTTGAAAAATGGGAATTATGGAACTGTATAAGCTTCCCGGTGCCATTATCAATATATCTGCATTTTCGATATCATCGAAAATTTCCGGGTACACGTGAACAGGACCCGCAAAATCGACATAAACCTTGTCCACAGGAAAACCACGAACAGCAATACTCGATTTGCTCTCTCCTGTTATCTGCACTCCATTGCTGTAACGAACTCTCAACTGAGCTGGTGTTGAAGTACACGGAAGTACAGCCCTTTCTTCCGCACCTAAAATTTCAGCGAGAAAAGTCAGGCCCTTGAAAAGGGCTTCACTTAAAACCTCAAGCCTGGTCTCCAGTTCATCAATGGTAAAAGATGGTTCAATCTTCCTGAAAACAGCTGCAATTACGAGCAGATTACCAAGGCAATGCGCTCTGCTTCTCGCCTGGGTAAGTCGAGCATCGGCAAAGATATGGTTAAGAATTTCAATGATATCATCCCGGAGGCCGGAAGGGAGTTTATCAAGATTCGCCCTGCTGTTTTCAAGAACCCCTTCCGGTCCATCAGGTAATTTTTGGTATCGATAATTGAACAGAGCTCCCAGTGTCGCTGCGACCTCAGTTGCCTCAACAACTGAAAGGCTGTAACGTTTTTGCAGCCGTGCAAGCTGAATTGAAGAGAGAAGAACATGGCGGATATCCCCAATAGCAACAAGGGGGATATCTTTTAATAGTTCTCCCGTAGAGCCGCCATCATCGGTTATGCAGACGATGGATCTTGAACGGGGAAAAATTTCTTTGAGGCCGAAAAACGGCTTTTTTTGCCAACCTTTTCTGCGGCTGTCACCACCGATAAGATTGGATAGTCCCGAACCACCGCCGAAAACCACGACACGGGCATTCTCCACCTTCTTTTCCGTCAGTGTCCGGCGTAGTTCCTGGAAAAGGGCGGCCGTCTCATGATCGATATTTGACGGCTCACCATTGAGAACAAGGTGTATGAACTTTTCTCGCAGATCTGTATGAGGCAGGAGATCCAATGGCGATAGCTGCTTCGACATCAATTGGGTCATCTTTTCCTGAACGCGGTAATCTTCCTGCATTTCAGAGACTCCGGCATTGCCTGATACGGTTTCGATATTACCGTGCTCCAAGGTACTCTTCAACTCGTCTCAGGTCCTCTGGTGTATCTACTTCAATGGAATCGTGCTCCGTCAAAACTACCTTGATCCTATAGCCGTATTCTAGAGCCCTCAACTGCTCCAGTTTTTCAAAACGTTCCCATTCGCCTTCAGGTAAGGCAACGAAGGAGAGCAGAAATCCCTTCCTATACGCATAAAAACCAAGGTGTTTATAATAGGTTGGGGTCTTCCCTTCTTCCGGATTTCTTTGAAATGGAATGGGTGACCTGGAAAAATACAATGCATTATTTTCATGGGTAAAAACCGTCTTAACGTGATTCGGGTCGTTGATCTCCTCGGGACGTACGATTCGGTAGATAAGTGTTGACATGGGTAAGGACGGATCCTCCAGGAGAGGAAGAGCAACCTGTTCAACAACCTCGGCTGCGAAAAGAGGCTGGTCTCCCTGGATATTGACCACCACGTCATGTTCCGATATATTTAGTATTTCAGCGGCTTCGGCCAGACGGTCCGATCCGGACACATGATCCTTTCTGGTCATGACATATTCACCACCGAAAGATTCGACACACTCTCCGATACGCATGTCATCGGTGGCCACAACAACACGAGACAAAAGCCCCACTTTTTTAGCACGTTCGACAACGTGTTGAATCATCGGTTTGCCGGCTATCTTGGCCAAAGGCTTTCCAGCGAATCGATTTGATTGGTATCTTGCAGGGATAATAGCTACAACTTGAATTTTGCTGTTTTGCATTTTTATGAATAGGGGGTATATTTTTAAGATGATAGATATAGTAACAAATCCGTTTGACACTATGCACAAAAATTTTGCAATCCAATAATCACATTTCACTCTTCGTCTCCAGTACCGTCTCTGCCGGACCTCTTTTCGACAGAGCAAAAAACCTTTCAGAATCGCTGAACCTCCCTTTCTCAACCTCTTTTATTGGAGAGGAAGGATTCATACTGATGGTAACGGAAACTCATCTGGAATTACGCGAGAATACCTCTAAGGCAAATAAAACCCTTCGTCCTCTGCTTGTGGATTTTGTCTGTGGAAAAAGCGGGTACAGGCGCCTTCATAATTGCACCATTAAGCAACCTTTGGCCCGCGCCGTCGGGATCAAGCCGGGGTTTAGACCCTCCGTCCTTGATGGTACAGCGGGACTCGGCAGTGATGGATTCGTCTTGGCGTGTCTTGGTTGCAATGTCACCTTAGTTGAACGTTCCGGTGTTCTAGGGGCACTGATCGAGGATGGTTTGCGAAGGGCGATGCTGGACGATGCTGTGGGCAAAATCGTCAAAGAGCGCATATCGCTTAAAATCGCCGATACCAAAGAAGCGTTGGAATCGCTTTCCAGCAAACCTTACTGCGTTTATCTCGACCCCATGTATCCTCAGAGGGAAAAATCAGCCTTAAATAAAATGCAAATGCGAATACTTCGCATGCTTGTGGGAGACGATTTAGACAGTGCTCCACTTTTGCAATGCTCTCTCGCTCATGCGACCAATAGGGTAGTGGTAAAAAGACCCAAAAGTGCCCCAGCACTGGGCGGGCGTTTACCGTCGCATCAGATTTCTATGAAAAATCACAGGTTCGATGTATACCTTGTAGAGAAAGGGTAACAGCGTGTTCCCTGTTCCCAAAAAGGGAGGAGAACGGGCACAGAAGGCATCACTTATGATATTTCTCTCCTGCTTTTATAGTATACGCACGATAAAGCTGTTCCAAGAGAAAAAGTCTTGTCATATCATGAGTAAACGTCATTTTAGAAAGTGAGAGCACCAAGTCGGCCTCCCGAAGAACGGCATCGGACAAGCCCAAAGCACCACCTATGATAAAATTGATCTTTTTTACTCCTTGCTGTTCCCATCGATCCAAGAGTTGAGCCACCTCCTCCGAGGTACACTGACCTCCCCGAGGATCCAAAACAACCTTAAAGGCTCCCGCGGAAATATTGTCCATCAAAACCTTTCCTTCCTGGTCTTTTAAGACAGAGTCATTGGAATTCCCGGGACCTTTCACCTTCAATATTTTTATTGAAACTTGCACATAATGTTTCAAGCGCGAAAAAT
>JBJKQT010000226.1:0-3544 GCA_046705065.1 Desulfocapsaceae bacterium | reverse complement strand
TCGAGATCCTGCGAATCTTCACGAACCAGCACGACGTTGAAAGAAGGCCTGTTGGTTACAAGCTCTCTCCCCTTACGGTCGAGTATATGCCCTCTTGGGGCGGCCAACTGCCGTATTCTGACCCGGTTGTTATAGGCAAGTTCCTTAAACTCCTTGCCGTGGTCGACCTGCAGATACCAGAGCCTCGCGACGACTACCGCCGCAAAAAATATCAGAATTACAGCCACAAAGGTGAGGCGCCGTTTGAATGCATCAAGGGCGTTGTCATCCCGTTCTTGGATTTCGTCAATTTCTTGGAAAATCTTTTTAGCCATCCCAGCGTTTTTTTTTTGAAACAGGAGCTGTAATCCTTTTAGCAGGTTTTTAAGATTCAGGAAATTTGGTTGGCTTCCTGAATTATTTTGCCGACAATTCGGTATCGTAACTCGTTCAATGGTTGATTGCCTTGAAAAAGTCGAGTTTTTGGTCAAGATCAACTACTGTGAAAAATTTCCCCGCAGAACTTGCGCGTCACAGCAGACACCCTCGGACTTTTCTTAAACTTGCAGCAATTGTATAAAATCCTTCCAGATCTTCATCCGGTAGTTTAACCAGTTACAGGGTTGATGGACAGCAGAGGCTGAACGAACACCCCTCAATCATCTCCGAGTTACGACGAACCGCCCGTACATCCCTTTGTACGCATGATCGTAATACTGGCAAAGGTAGTAATAGGTGCCGGGAGGCGGAACTCTGAACGTAACCGAGCTTTCGGCGTACAGCGATCTGGCGGTGTCTTTCAGCTGCCGAGGGGGCAGAATGGGAACGCCGACGAGGGTGTCGGGCATGCCCATCATGGATAGCACGGGGTACAGCGGAGGGATAGGGGTGATGACAACTCCATGGGTCATCCGATTCCCATAGTCCATATTTACGAAATCGAGTGTGACAAGAGCTCCTGCAGGCACAATGATTGTGGGATTAACAAGCCCTGAAACCTCAAACGTGGTGTCAGGAAAACCCGGTTGAACGGCTGCCATCGCAATTTCGATTCTATCGCCTGAAAAACTCACCTGATTTTTTGCCTTATCGACACGCGACGCGCTCGCCGTTTGTGTAAGCAATTGTTCAGCCGTTGAATAATTCATCTGACGAAACCCTTGCCAGCCGTAGCCTCCCATCATTCCGCCCATCATCCCGGGTCCCATACCGTAGCCGCCATAGCCTGGGCCGCTTTGGGCGTATACGGAACCCACTATGGCCAAGCTGAGCGCCATAAATACTGTAATAATTGTCTTTTTCATGAGATATCCTAAAAGAGTCGTTTACTCGAATAAAATATGGTTTGCCGAAACACGGATTTTCCGTCCAGCCCCACAGGGTCCATTCCCGCAACCGTTCTCCGAATTATTCCAAACATCAGGGCATTGACATTTTTTTTCTAGCATAGGCTGTGCCACCGCCGGAACAATAAAGAGAAGGCTCTTATAACTCTTTGGATTAAAAACGATAAAAAAATATCCCTAATAAAATCACCTCCACTTTACAAACCAGAACTGTATAATTTTTACCCAATCTGACGGTCCGCTAGGCGTCATTGATGTCCAATTTCTTGTCGGTATCGGGAAAAGCTCTATACCGGAAATTCACCCCCGATTTTTACATAATGGTTCTTTCATACCTTGAGATTCAGGATTTGATGGGAAATAAAGAAAAGATGGTGTCCATCAGGAAAACTCTTGACTCTTGACCATAGTCAAATGCTTATCTTTTGGTAAAAGGCAGGTTCCGACTTTAACAAAGGGGAATTATGTTATTAGAAGATCCCGCCACCTGACCGACTATCGCTCTTTTATATTTTTTTTGAAAAGCTCCTTTCTCCTTTTGCCTGGGACCAACATTCCGGTCAGGGGCAGGAAGATAAGTGCGGTCACCTTAGAATTCTTGAGTCGACACATCAGATTAAGTCATTGTTTATGTTTATAAAAAAAATACATTTGAGCCTACCCTGGTAAATATATACAACGCAAGACAGTGGAGGAGAAGGGAAATACAACGAAATAGGGGGTAAGATAAAAAATGGAAGCAAAACAAGGACATCGACACAACCACAAACAGTTGCCTTTTACCGATCCCGTTTGTGGCATGACCACCGACAGAGAGGGCGAGTTCCGTCGTTATGAGTACCAGGACGAGCTATACTTTTTCTGCAGTGATCACTGCCTGCAGACCTTCCGGGAAGACCCCGAAAAATATCTTGCTAAGGATTCACACACCGCAACAAAGCAGACGGAAGCAGAGAGTAGTGCTCCAGGAGGACAATATACCTGTCCCATGCACCCGGAAATTCTTCAAGATACCCCCGGCAGCTGCCCGAAATGCGGCATGGCCTTGGAACCCATGACGGCCGATGCGAACGAAGAGGATGAAAACCCTGAATACGATTTTATGCGCAAGCGCTTCATCTTCTCCGCAATTCTCACCGTACCGCTCATTATCATCGCCATGCGTGAGATGATGCCGGGAGGTAGACTCATCGAAAATCTGGCCTCGCCCCGAACTCTCGGTTGGGTGGAACTGGTACTGGCCTCACCCGTTGTCCTGTGGGCCGGGTGGATCTTTTATGTCCGGGCAGTGCAGTCGCTCGTCAACAAGAGCTTGAACATGTTCACCCTGATCGGCATGGGGGTGTCGGTTGCCTATGTTTACAGCTTGATCGGTGTCCTGTTCCCCGAGATGTTCCCTGCGGCCATGCGCGGTCCCGACGGCTCCGTGGGCGTCTACTTCGAAGCCTCGGCCGTCATCGTCACCCTGATCCTGCTGGGCCAGGTGCTGGAGCTCAAGGCTCGCGGCCGGACCGGCGCCGCAATCAAAGCGCTTTTGGGACTGGCCCCGAAAACGGCGAGAAAAATCAATGAAGACGGAAGCGAAACCGACATCCCGCTGGAGAATGTTCAAGTCGGCGACGTGCTGCGAATACGACCCGGCGAAAAAATTCCGGTGGATGGTGTCGTGCGTGACGGTTCCACCTCGGTGGACGAATCAATGATCTCCGGAGAGCCGATTCCGGTCAAAAAACAAAAGGATGACAGAGTGGTCGGCGCCACTGTCAACACAACCGGCTCCCTTACCATGCGAGCCGAGAAGGTGGGCGGCGACACCCTGCTGGCCCAGATCGTTCAGATGGTCGCTCAGGCCCAGCGCTCCAGGGCTCCGATCCAGAAGCTGGCCGATATCGTTGCCGGCTACTTCGTGCCGGCGGTTATCAGTATTGCTTTAATCGCTTTCGTTATCTGGTATGTCTACGGGCCCGCCCCACGGCTTTCCTACGCATTGATCGCGGCCATTTCCGTTCTGATCATCGCCTGCCCTTGCGCTCTTGGCCTTGCCACCCCGATGTCCATCATGGTTGCCACCGGCAAAGGAGCCTCCATGGGAGTTTTATTCAAAAACGCCGAGGCCATCGAGACGCTCCGCAAGATCAACACCCTGGTGGTTGACAAGACAGGAACTCTGACCCAGGGAAAACCGAAACTGACCGATGTGATTCCAGCAGACGGCATCA
>JBJKQT010000225.1:0-9386 GCA_046705065.1 Desulfocapsaceae bacterium | reverse complement strand
TCGAACAGGAGCCGAAGTGGTGTTCCACACTGTTTTCGGCTTTGATCATCAATCTGAAACTCACCGGCACCTGCGTCAAAGATACGGATCTCTTTCAGCGGGACATTTCGGAGCTTCTCAATCACCCCATCAAGCCCATATACAATCTCGCCAAGCAGTTTACCAAATTGATGCCTGTTTTTTTTAACGAGATAGGCGCCGAGGGTGAACTGCGGGATGTATCAACCGAACTTGATGAAATATACAAGCGCAAGGACGTTCTGATCCATTTTCTGAGAAAGCAGAGTCATGTTGAAAGCTCAAATCTCATTGTCGATTTTATAAAAGCCATCTTTCTGTTTTGGAAGACAAGAAATAAGGCCCTGCTCCATCCATATATCCCAGAAGAGGTCTACAACCAGGTCCACGTTGAGGGAAAATTCGTCGACGACCAATATCGCCTTGCCCAGCGAATTACCGGGCAGCTCGATTTTCGCAGCATGCAGGATATCCTCGATTGGAAAATGGATGATCTGAAAAGGTTCCTTGCGGAGCAAACCGACCTGGATCCTCAAGAACTTCGCCGTTTCGAACTCCTGGTGCAGATGTATAAACTGCTGCACAGGAAATACAATCTGGGCTTCCAGGAGTTACGGTCCGACTTGCTCCAGGCCGCTCAAGAAGGTTTTCCGGAAATGGAAGGCGTGCTTGCCGAGCTCGAAACATGCGGAACAGTCGGATGTCTCGAATCCCTTTTGAAGGCGTTAGAAGGCCTTAAGGATATCATCCTCGCCACCGAGCGTTTCCAGGCAAGAGAGGATATTTACTACAAACGTCATATCGCCGTGGATATACCTTCCGTCTATGGGCGATACAGAGAAAGGAAATTCGACAGCCTGAGCCTAACATTCCGCCTTGAAAACCTTGCCAATATCTTTCTGGAAAAGCTGCCGGAGACCGTCAATCTCAGTTTCATCACCCAGGCCACCTTCTTCCGGATCGTCAAATGTCTCAAACTCTTTCTCCAGGCTTTGAGAATCGACGGCATAACCTCGAGACGACTCGATATTTATATGTCGTTGCTGACAAATTCCCTGAAGGTGCGGCGCTTCTCCTACACCCAGTACCTGGACATTTTCCGGGGATTGTCCGAGGGGGTCAAGGATATCATTTATGCCTTTTACACCAATATTCACCAAAACAACCTGTCCATCATCATCCCGCAGATCAATCCAAACGATTTGGTGACCAAATACCGTTCCCTTTGGGATCAAAACGATATTCCGAACACGATCCACCGTATATCCGAATTCTTTTTCCGGGATCTTATATCCTCCACCTTTGGTCTGCAGCATCTGGATAATTTTATCGTAAGAATTATTCAAACTCTTGAGAATCAAAAAGATATTCTGGACAAACAGGGCCTTGATCTGCTGATGACGTATAACCCCGAGAAAGCGGTTTCTTCGTTGTACCGGGTCAATCCCTTTACCAACGACCTGATTCATCTCGGCAACAAGGGATATAATCTGATGACCTTGGCCACCGACGGAAAACCGGTTCCACCCGCATTTATCATTACCACCGAGGTGTTTCGCTGCCGGGAGGCGGTTTTCGGTTTTTCAAAAGCCCGGGAGGAATTTATGCAGCGAATCCGTGCCTCGCTCTCGGAAATCGAAGAGATGACCGGCAAGGTCTACGGATCACCCGATCGGCCGCTTCTTTTGTCCGTTCGAAGCGGCGGGGCCATTTCCATGCCTGGAATGATGGCCACCATCCACAACGTCGGGATGAATGAAGAGCTTATCGAGGAGTACGTGCGGGATCACGGCAACGCCTATCTTTCCTGGGATAATTATCGTCGATTCCTGCAATCGTGGGCGATGATTTCAGGGATGCAACGGGAAGATTTCCAGGAACTCATGGACGAGGCCAAGGCCAAATATCAGGTAAATCTGAAACGGGAATTCTCTCCCGAACAGATGAAGGAACTGGCGCTTTCCTACCAGAAACTGATTCGCAAAAGAGGGTATGGCATTCCCGATGACCCATGGCTCCAGCTGATTTACGCTATTCAAAAGGTTTTGGATTCCTGGGATACGTTCAAGGCCTCCGATTACCGCAAGATCATGGATGTTTCGGATGCCTGGGGTACTGCGGTGATCGTCCAGGCCATGGTTTTCGGCAACCGTTCCGATCAGGCAGGGGCAGGAGTCTTGTTTACCGCCCATCCTTATCGCAAAGTTTCGCGGGTTGCCCTCTGGGGAGATTATGCCTACGGCGATCAGGGGGAAGATATCGTTTCCGGATTGGTGACAAGTTGTGCCATTTCCGTCGAACAGGCGGAGTTGGACGGCCGGTCTGTGGATGAGACCCTGGAGCGCAGGTTTCCGGATGTTTATCAGCGTCTGCTATTTATTTCCCGCGATCTTGTCTACGAAAAAAATTGGAATCCTCAGGAGATGGAGTTTACCTTCGAAGGTCCTTCCCCGGATCAGCTGTATCTGCTGCAGACCCGCGACATGATAACCATCAAGAAAAAAGAACACCTCAATGTGTTCGTTGAAACAGAGCCCTTAACCGAACACATTTTGGGCAAGGGGGTCGGCGTTTCAGGTTCCGCTATGTCCGGAAGAGCGGTCTTTTCGGAAAGTAATATTAAAGAACTCAGAAAGTCCGATCCCGGAACTCCGCTCATCCTCTTCCGTCAGGACACTGTTCCCGAGGATATTAAAGTGATTGATATGGCCGACGGACTGATTACTTCCCGGGGCGGGCAGACTTCCCATGCGTCCGTTGTTGCCGTTCGTCTGGAAAAGACCTGTGTCGTCGGCTGCAAACGTCTGAAAGTCTACGAAACCGGTCAATATTGCGAGATCGGAGACAAGAGGATCCGCTTTGGTGATCACGTATCCATTGACGGACGAAATGGTTTTCTGCTTTTGGGTGTTCACCAGATTCAGGAAGAGACGCATATTCTGCCAATCTAGACTGAACACAATGGCTGTTTTATCTTGAACACATTTTCTTATTTAAGCGAACAGGCCGGAGACTGTTTTTATGCCGCCGGTTCGTTTTTCCCTCCTCAAAAAGCATTATGGTGTTATTTCCTCTCTTTTTTCCGGAACGCCAACCGCTTTTAAAATAAGGGCCAACGGGCAGAACTTCGAGAAACCGTATTGAAAAAGGTTTAAGCCCACAAAAGCTGTAAAGAACAGCCAATACTGGCTTTGGAAAACAGGGCTGATGGGAACCCCCAGAGCGAGGCTCAGAAGAATAAAGGAACCGGCGATGGCGTGTACCCAGTCTGTAACGATCATTGTTTTACTCCTTATGGTCCGGGCAGAACAACTTCTGCATTTTGGTAATCATATCAAGGATGCGTTTATCGGTGATTCTGTTATATATGAAATTTGCATCTTTTCTAAAATCGACGATTCCCTGGGCGCGAAGGATGTTCAGGTGCTGGGAGATATTGGCATTGGTGGTTTTTACCGAATCTCTGATATCTCCAACCGTCAGCTCTTTGTTTTGCAGGAGGCAGAGGATCTTGAGTCTGATGGGATGGGACATTGATTTTAAAATTTTAGCCAGGGCATCGATTTGTTCGTCTTTCATATGGGTCCTTTGGGGATATTTTAGAATTTAATTTAATACTATCTTTTCGTTTGTAAAGAGGAGACAACTCATTTTCATGGGAACTTCAGTAAAAATGATGCGGTCTGCAAAATCTTCGCAGAAACCCATGAATAAGGAAGTCATAAAAAACAAAAAAGGATCGGTTTCCCGCTTGAATACGTAAAAGAAAAAGAGTTAATTGGGATAGCCTGTTGTCCGCCAACCTCTTATCTTTATAAAGAAGAGAAGATTTCTTGTTTCTATGATTACAGAAAATCGAATCGATTTTTCACTGATCAACCACTACAACGGGGGAAAAATGAAAAAGACGTTGCTAAAACCGGAAGAGTGCTACCTCCATATAATCGATCCTCAGAAAAGTCTCATGGCGCATATTCATGAAGCTAAGCGGGTGATTGAGGTTATCCAACTTATGCTGGCGTGCGCAAAGATATTAAATATTCCGGTAATTGCCAATACGCAGTACAAAAAAGGTCTTGGCGAATATGTCGCTGATTTGGTTCCGCTGATGGAGGGAATCGCAAGACCCGACAAAACCGAATTCAGCGCACTGACAAATGAGGAGACCAAAAAACTGGTCGGACAATTGCCGGATTCAATCACAACACCTATTTTGGTTGGGGTTGAGACCCATATCTGTATCTATCAGACTGCGATGACGGCCTTGGAAATGGGGCTTTCACCCTGGATAGTCGCCGATGGTGTTTCTGCCAGGACTTTGGAAAATCACGAACTGGGTCTTGCCGTTTTGAGATCGCAAGGAGCTGCGGTCGGGCCGGCGGAGATGATCGTCTATGAATTGCTCGGCAAGGCGGGCACCTCCCAGTTTAAAGAAATACTGCCGTTTATTATGGATTTTAACAAGAATTTAAAGTAATGACCGGCCAAGGAAGAGAAGATACCTGATACTAACTTTTAACACCTGCAAAGAAAGGCACCTATGACTGGAAATGAATTACGCGCCAAATTTTTAGAATATTTTCATAAAAACGGCCATACCGTTGTTGAGAGTTCATCGCTCGTCCCTGCTAACGATCCGACCCTGTTGTTCACCAATGCCGGGATGGTACAGTTCAAAACCGTCTTCATGGGAGAGGATCGCCGTGACTATGTACGGGCCACGACCAGTCAGCGATGCGTTCGTGCGGGAGGCAAGCACAACGATCTTGAGAATGTCGGCTACACTGCCAGGCATCACACGTTTTTCGAGATGCTTGGTAACTTTTCCTTCGGCGATTATTTCAAGGAGGATGCGATACGATTTGCCTGGGAATTTCTGACCGAAGAACTTGGACTGCCGAAAGATAAGCTCTGGGTCACAATTTTTGACGACGACGACGAGGCCTATGCTCTATGGGAAAAAGTCGAAGGGCTGCTTGATGGCCGCATCGTCCGGATGGGCGAGAAGGATAATTTCTGGGCCATGGGAGATACGGGTCCTTGCGGGCCCTGTTCCGAAATCCATATTGACCAGGGAGTCGAGGCCGGATGCGGCAAGCCCGACTGCGCCTTAGGGTGCGAATGCGACCGTTTTCTGGAACTGTGGAATTTGGTGTTTATGCAGTTCAATAGAGCCGAAGACGGGACCATGACAAAACTTCCCAAACCGAGTATCGACACAGGAATGGGGCTGGAACGAGTCGCCGCTGTTCTGCAAGGAAAATTCAATAATTATGATTCTGATCTTTTCGCACCGATTATCTCTTGCCTGGAAAACCTATCAGGACGTTCGTACGGTACGAATGCAGACGACAATGTGGCTATGCGTGTCATCGCCGACCATGCCAGAGCAACCGCCTTTCTGGTTGCCGACGGTGTCTTGCCCTCAAACGAGGGAAGAGGCTACGTGCTCAGGCGAATAATGCGCCGGGCGATACGGTTCGGTAAGTCGCTTGGGCTTGAAAAACCGTTTATGGATAAGGTTACAGCCGCCGTTGTGGACTCAATGGCACACGCTTATCCCCACTTGAATGACGCGGTCGAACTCCTGAAAAAAGTGGTGAATAACGAGGAAGAGCGGTTTCGTGGGACACTCGAGAACGGTTTAATCATTCTTGACCAGGAAATCTCGAGAATACAACAGGAGGAAGAGAAAATCATCTCCGGGGATTTTATTTTCAAACTCTACGATACCTACGGTTTTCCCGTGGATATCGTCCGGGACATCTCTCTTGAAAAAAAGGTCGGTTTCGATGAGGCAGGGTTTAGTCGGGCCATGGAAAAACAGAAGGCAAAATCAAGGGCTTCGCAGAAAGGAGAAGGTATCCGCCTGCGTGAAGACGGCGTTAAAAACCTCCTTGAATCAGGAAAGAAGACCGAGTTTGTCGGGTATGAAGGGCTTGCGGTGGAAACGACAGCAGATGCCTTATTGGATGCAGAAGGCCATGAGATCGAAAGGCTATCCTCCGGTCACCAAGGGAAGCTGTATACTCCCATAACACCTTTTTATGCCGAATCGGGAGGCCAGGTGGGGGACATGGGAACGGTGAGTTGGGAAGGAGGGAAGGCCAGTGTTTTCTCAACAACTTCGGAAGGAGCTCTGATTTTCCATGACATCAGGATTGACGAGGGAGCCCTTTCTCGGGGATTGTCTGTGAGACTCTTGGTTGAGCAAAGTGCCCGCGGAGAAACGGCAGCCAATCATACGGCCACCCACCTTCTCCAAGCGGCTTTAAAACGCGTTCTCGGCGATCATGTCAAACAGGCAGGTTCTCTCGTGGGACCGCAACGACTGAGATTTGACTTCACTCACTTCTCACAAGTTCAACCGGAAGAGCTGAGTGAGATCGAAAGAATTGTCAATGGAAGGATAAGGGCTAATCAGCCTGTCGATACCAGGATTTTGGCTCGGGAGGAGGCTATAAAAGAAGGAGCAACGGCTCTTTTCGGTGAGAAATACGGTGAAACCGTGCGTGTCGTATCCGTGGAGGGATTCAGTAAAGAGCTCTGCGGCGGGACGCATGTCCGGGCAACAGGGGATATCGGTATTTTTAAGATTGTATCGGAGAGCGGTATTGCATCAGGCGTCAGGAGAATTGAAGCATTGACGGGGCGAAGTGCCTTTGAATACCTGCAGAGTGTATGTAGACGGGAAGCTGAGCTCGCCTCGCTTTTGAATACGCCCGCAGAAGAAACCCTCACTAAGGTCAAAAATCTTCTGTCCACTCAAAAAGATTTAGAGAAACAAATAGCTCAACTCTCGACTAAATTGGCCAGTTCGGACCTCGGCACTCTTATGAAAAATGCTTTCGAGGTTGCTGGAATCAAGGTTATTGCTGCCGAAATACCTCTCGATAGCGCCAAGACGCTGAGAGAAGTGGGGGATAAGATCAGAGACAGTCTCGATTCGGGCGTTGCCGTTTTGGGAGGTGTTATCAAAAACAAAGTTGCATTGTTGGCAATCGTCACAAAAGACCTCACAAGCAGAATCAGCGCGGGCGAGGTCGTCAGCAGCGTTGCCGGTGTGGTAGGCGGCAAAGGCGGCGGCCGGCCGGATATGGCACAAGCCGGGGGCGATAGAGTGGATAAGCTCGGTGAGGCCATCAAGTCGGTGCCGATGCATGTCTCAAGAATTCTAGGCAGCTGAAGAGCAGAAACCCCGTTTTTTTCTGAAATGTAGCGACGACGGAGTTTTGTTATGAATTTTAGTGAACTTGAGGTTGACTAGTTATTATAAAGTAGTTGACACAGTCGATTATTTACAGTAAGAATTCTCTCCGATTGTGAATGACCATTCATTTTATTTGCCCTGTCGTTCACCGAAATCTTTGCGGGTTTGTAAGTTGGAAAGTATGTCCACATTCAATTCTGAATGTTGAGTTTTATAAAACTTAGTTGATCAGGAGAGTGCAAACATGGTTACGTTGGATATCACTTTGTTGATTCAGATGGTAAACATCATCGTACTGATGTTTATTCTGAACGCAGTCCTGTACAAACCAGTACTGAGAGTTTTGCGTGAACGATCTGAAAAGATGAAAGGAATGCAAAGCGAAATTGCAAGGGTCCAGGAGAATGCGCGTCTTCGGCAGGAGGAAGTAGACAGAAAGATGGCCAATGCGTCGGGGAAGGCAAAAGCAGCATTGGATTCTGCCAGGGCTGATGCCGCGGCTGCGGGCAATTCGAAACTCGCTGCAATCAAGGCTGAAGTTGAAGAGGGGAAAGAGAAAAGGATGGCGGAAATCCACTCTCAGGTAGAAGGTGCCGCAAAAGGACTTCAAGGAAATCTTGATGGGTTCGCCGTGGCTATGGCCAGCAAAATTCTGGGGAGGAGTCTCTAAAAATGAAAGGAGTGAAGCGAGTTGCCAGGGGAACGCTTCTGGTCGTAGTGACACTCTGGTTCGCCCTGTCCTTCGGGACGGTTTGGGCATCAGAGAATGTTAGTCCAGAAATGGCCGGAAAAGCAAGTCAGGTAGTCGTTGCCCAGACACAAGGTAATGAGGCCGCAGCGGCGGTCCATGAAGAGGGAAATGCCGGTGAGCATGCGGCTGCCGGGCATGGTGAAGAGCACCACCCAATGATCACAAAGGCTAAGTTGTGGGATCTCCTCTGGCGGTTCATGAACTTTGCCGCCTTGATGTTCATTCTTGTTAAATTCGGAGCCAAACCCATCGCCACAAGCCTCAGAAGCCGAAAAAACAAGATAAAGACCGAGATCGAGGATCTCGAGGCCAAAAAGGCCGATGCGGAGAAATCGTTCAAGGAATTTGAGGCCAAACTGGCCAGTATTGAAGCCGAAATAGATACGATTGTCGAGAAAGCCGTAGCACAGGCTGAAATTGAGAAGACACGGATTATTGAGAAGGCTGAACAGGCTGCGGCTGATATACAGCGCCAGGCTGAAATGGCCATCCAGCATGAGATAGTGGAAGCCAAAAGAACTCTGAAGAACGATATTGCCGATCAAGCTGCAGCCATGGCTGAAGAGTTGATCAAGAAAAACCTCACTGTTACAGATCAGGTAAAAATCGTTGAAGATTATCTATCTAAAGTAGGGGCCGTCCAGTGAAACAGACAATCTTAGCGCGAAGATACGCAAAAGCACTCTTTACTGTGGGTAAAGAGAACAGCCAGTTTGACGCCTATAACGAGACCCTTCAGGGGCTCGCAGGACTGTATGGTACGCATCCGGATGTGGTCGATGCCTTGACCAACCCTCTCTATCCTCTTGAGTTCCGGGAAAAGGTCATGGTTGGGATTGTTAAATCATCCGGTGTAGATAAGATCATGGGGAATTTTCTGAATCTGCTGGTTCAGAAAAAACGGGCTGAGGTTCTCCCCGAAATCGCAGAAGAATTCCAGATCATGGTTGATGAGGAAAAAAACATCAGCCATGGAATTGTCATTTCTGCAGTTGAGCTCAGCAGTGAATTGCAGGCCAATGTGCGGGCCACTTTAGAGAAATTAACAGGCAAGAAGGTTGAGCTGTCGACCAGCGTCGATCCATCTTTGATTGGCGGGATAATCGCAAAGGTAGGAGATCTTGTATTGGATGGCAGCATCAGGACACAGCTTGCAGGTTTAAAAGATTCCATTAAGGGGAGAGAGTAGATGCAGATCAAAGCCGAAGAAATCAGTCAGATTATCAAAGACCAGATTGGGGAGTACGAGACAAGTATTGACCTTAACGAAACGGGTACCGTTATTTCAGTCGGTGACGGTATCGCACGTATCTACGGCGTGCAGAACTGCATGGCCATGGAGCTTCTCGAGTTCCCCGGCGGAATTATGGGGCTTGCGCTGAACCTGGAAGAGGATAACGTCGGTTG
>JBJKQT010000224.1:0-12736 GCA_046705065.1 Desulfocapsaceae bacterium | reverse complement strand
GAGCTAAATGCTCAAAGACGAAACAAATAAAAATATGATCGAAAAAATCGTTTTCAAATGGGAGATTAAAGATGTCTCCTTGCTGAAAACTCACGTTGGTCAGCCCGGCCTCTTCAATTTTTTTCTTGGCCTCACGGAGAGAGCTTTCAGAAATATCGACTGAAGTGAAACTGGCGTAAGGACTGTTTTGCGCCAAAGTTATGGTTTGTGCTCCAACGCCGCATCCAGCCTCGAGAATATTGCTTCCGGCGGGATACACTGTGTCGGAATGCAAGAGCTGAACAAGGGTGGAAGCTTGATCTTGCAACCGGATGTTTTCCCTTGGATCATACCCGTGAACATATTTCATATTTGGTCGATTCCTTGTGCTGAATGACGTTGCAGGTAGCTGGGGTACGTGAAGTTTAGCGGAAGTTGCCCCAGAGCAGATTTGTCTTAGAAACGCTTACCCCTTTGCCGATTCTTCTTGATGTCGGTTGATTTTTGTCAGGTGATCCTTAAAAACCAGATTTTTGGGTCAAAATCAAGGCCCGCAAAAAAAATTATGGTCCGTTGCTCTTTAACCGGTTTTAAGATTCAATGGATAATTCATTGAAAAAGGGATTAAGGAGTTGTAAATGCTTTTTCCTGGTGATTCTTTGCCAAAAATATGGGAAATGAAGGTTCAGATTGTTGAGAGCGTAAATCTTTGGCGGACTAAGTTGTTTTGAAACCTGAGGAATTTTGCGATGAATAGCAAGAACAAAATGAAGTTGCTCGTCATGACGGGGATTCTGACTGGATTGTTCTTCCTCGGCAGCTGCAAGCAAAAGGCTTCAACCGAAGGATCGCCATCCGCCGGAAACAACCCGGAAGTGGGTGTGGCGATCATGAAGTACGAACCGGTTAACCTGACCACGGAGCTGCCCGGACGGATATCTCCCGAGATGACGGCCGAGGTACGTCCGCAGGTAGGGGGCATCATTCAGAAGCGCCTTTTCACCGAAGGCGGTGCGGTCAAGGCGGGAGAGGCGTTGTACCAGATCGATCCGGCCTCGTATAAGGCTGCATACGACAGTGCGAAAGCGGCCCTCCTCAAGGCTGAAGCCAATCTGTTCACCATCCGGCAGAAGGCCGACCGGTATAAGCAGCTGGTTGCCATCAATGCTGTCAGCAGGCAGGACTACGACGATGCTGAGGCCGCGCTCAAACAGGCCGAAGCGGATATCGAAGGAGGGAAGGCCGCCGTGGAAACAGCACGGATCAATCTGGCCTACACCACGATTTCCGCACCCATTTCCGGAATAATCGGCCGCTCCTCCGTAACTGCCGGTGCCCTGGTGACGGCTAACCAGACCGCCAGTCTGGCCACGATCCAAAAACTCGATCCGGTCTATGTGGACGTAACCCAATCCAGCACCGACCTCCTCGACCTGAAACGAAGGATTGCCTCCGGCAAAATAAAGGGCAATACCCCTGACCGGGCGAAGGTTAAGCTAGTGCTGGAAGACGGAAGTTCGTACCCATTGGAAGGCACGCTTAAATTCAGCGAGGTAACGGTTGACCAAAGCACAGGCTCGGTAACACTCCGCGCCTCGTTTCCCAACCCTGACCATTTGCTTCTTCCGGGTATGTTTGTCCGCGGTATAGTTCAGGAAGGTGTGCAGCAACAGGCGATGCTGGTACCTCAACGGGGTGTCAGCCGGGACCAGTCGGGTAATGCCGTAGCCTTGGTGGTCGGTAAAAACAATGTGGTTGAAAACCGGGTTTTGAAAACCGATCGGACAGTCGGGAACGCCTGGCTGGTCACGGATGGATTGAAACCGGGAGATCAGGTCATTGTGGAAGGCCTGCAGCGGATACGCCCCGGCGTTGCGGTAAAGGTGGTCCCGGCCGGGGAACAGGCGGCCGCAGCCGGCAATCAACAGGCAGCCAAGAAGCCGTAAGGAGCCGACCATGCCCCGATTTTTTATCAATCGCCCGATTTTTGCCTGCGTCATCGCCATCCTGGTAACGCTGGCAGGACTTTTGTCGATTACCTCGCTGCCGGTATCCCAGTATCCAGCGATTGCTCCGCCGCAGATTGCCATCAACGCCACCTATCCGGGCGCTTCGGCTCAAACCGTCCAAAACACCGTCACCCAGGTAATTGAGCAAAAGCTGAACGGAATCGACAACCTGATCTATATGTCGTCGACAAGCGACTCGTCCGGCGCCGTCTCCATTACCCTTACATTCAAGGCGGGGACCGACCCGAACATTGCCCAGGTTCAGGTGCAGAATAAACTGCAGCTTGCCGTTCCGCTTCTGCCTGAGATTGTTCAGAGGCAGGGCATTGCCGTCGTGAAGTCAACCAGAAATTTCCTGTTGATTGTGGGCCTCGTGTCGGAAGACGGATCCATGGACCGCAACGCCCTGACCGACTATATGGTATCGAACATCCAGGATGTCATCAGCCGCCTGGACGGCGTCGGCGAGATTTTGCTGTTCGGAACGCAAAATGCCATGAGAATCTGGCTTAATCCGACGAAACTCATTGCATACAACCTGACCACCAATGATGTGATTGCGGCGCTGCAGGCCCAGAATGCCCAGGTATCCGGCGGCCAGTTCGGCGGTCTGCCCTCCGTAAAAGGACAGGAACTGAACGCCACCATCACGGCCCGCACCCTGCTGCAGACTCCCGAACAGTTCGACAACATCATTCTGCGCGTGAATAGCGACGGCTCCACCGTCAGGCTTAAAGATGTCGCCCAAAGCAAGATTGGTACGGAAAACTACGAAGTCCAGTCGTTTTACAATGGGAAACCGCTGGGAGGCATGGCAATCCGTCTGGCGGCCGGTGCCAACGCCCTGGAAACCGGCAACAGGGTCAAGGCCAAGATGAAGGAAATGTCGAAATATTTTCCTCCCGGTTTAAAAGTGATCTACCCCTATGACACCACCCCCTTTGTCAAGATCTCCATCGAAGAGGTGGTCCGGACTCTGGCCGAGGCGGTGTGCCTGGTCTTCATCGTCATGTTCCTTTTTCTGCAGAATATCAGGGCTACACTGATCCCCACCATTGCGGTTCCGGTGGTGTTGCTCGGCACCATGGGGGTGCTTGCCGCCGCAGGATTTTCCATCAATACTTTGACGATGTTCGCACTGGTGATCGTCATCGGTCTGCTGGTGGACGATGCCATCGTTGTGGTGGAGAACGTGGAGAGGATCATGTCCGAGGAGGGATTGTCACCCCATGACGCCACCCTCAAATCCATGGGGCAGATTACCGGAGCCTTATGGGGCATTGCCACCGTGCTGACGGCGGTTTTTCTCCCCATGGCCTTTTTCGGCGGGTCCACGGGTGTAATCTACCGGCAGTTCTCCATCACCATCATCTCTGCCATGATTCTCTCCGTAATGGTGGCCATGATTCTGACCCCGGCCCTGTGCGCAACATTGCTTAAACCCATAGAAAAAGGGCATAGTGCCGCGGAGGGAGGGGCTTTTTATCGTTTCTTTCGTCTTTTTAACAGAGGCTTTGACTGGTGCAGGTCCAAATACGAAGGTATTGTCGGCCGCTCATTTAAACGGCCGGTTCGTTACCTGATCGTCTACAGCACCATTGTGGCCGCCATGGTCTTCTTGTTCCTGCGCCTTCCCACATCGTATTTGCCCGATGAGGATCAGGGATTTCTCATCTGTCAGGCCCAGCTGCCGGCCGGTGCTACCCAGGAGCGGACCATCCGCGTGTTGGATCGGATACATCAGTATTTTCTCAACCAAGAGTCGAAGGCGGTGGAAGGGGTAATCACGGTGGCCGGATTCAGCTTTGCCGGCCGTGGACAGAACATGGGCGTGGCGTTCGTAAAACTCAAGGATTGGAGCCTGCGCAGGACACCGGATCTGAAGGCGCAGGCCATTGCAGGCCGGGCAATGCGGGCGTTCTCGCAAATTCGAGACGGCCTGGTGTTCGCCTTTGCTCCACCTGCCGTTATTGAACTGGGACTCGCCAATGGTTTTGACATGCAGTTGCAGGACCGCGGCGGCCAGGGGCATGCAAAGCTCATGGAAGCGCGCAACCAGTTGCTGGGAATGGCCATGAAAAACCCGAAAATGGTGGCGGTACGGCCCAACGGTCAGGACGATGCTCCCCAGTTCAAACTGGATATCGATGATGTGCGGGCCAGTGCCCACGGCGTGTCGCCGGTGGACATCAACAACGTTATATCCACAGCCTGGGGCGGGTCGTATATCAACAACTTTATCCAGAGCGGGCGGATCAAAAAAGTCTATCTCCAGTCAGAACCCGAATACCGGATGTTGCCGGAGAATCTCGGGGATTGGTATGTCCGCAATTCAAAGGGCGAGATGGTGCCGTTTTCCGCCTTTGCAGGCGCTCACTGGGAATACGGATCGCCTCGTCTGGAACGCTACAACGGCATTCCTTCCGTTGAGATTCTGGGACAGGCCGCACCGGGGATAAGTACCGGCGAGGCCATGACCGAAATGGAAAACATGGTCGCCCGGTTACCCGCAGGCATCGGCTACGAATGGACCGGTCTCTCGTATGAAGAGAAGAACGCCGGAGCCCAGGCCCCGGCTCTCTATGCAATCTCGTTGCTGGTGGTATTTCTCAGTGTGGCGGCTTTATATGAAAGCTGGACCATACCGTTTGTCAACATGCTGATGCTGCCTCTGGGGCTGGTGGGAGCTGTGACGGCCGTGACGCTGCGTGGGCTGTCCAATGATGTTTACCTGCAGATAGGCCTGCTCACAACAGTGGGACTTTCAACCAAGAACGCCATCCTGATCATTCAGTTCATCAAGGCACAGATGCAACAGGGACACGAGCTCATGGACGCGACGCTTACGGCGGTAAAAATCCGGCTTCGCCCGGTTATCATGACCTCACTGGCCTTCTTTTTCGGCACACTGCCTCTGGCGCTTACCAGGGGGGCCGGTGCAGGGGCACAGAACGCCATCGGGACTGCCGTTGACGGCGGATTGCTCTCGGCGACCTTCATCGACCTGATCTTCATTCCGTTTTTCTTTGTTATGGTCTCACGCCTGTTCAGCAGAAAATCGAAGACCAAGGCAGGGGAACCAACGGCGTCGGAACTTGCGTGAGAGGTGCTCTGAAATGAAACAACCAAAACGAATGTTGGCTGTTCTCTGTCTCGCTCTCGGCTCTTTTTTCGGCCTGGGGGGGTGCACTCTGGCACCGGAATATTCGCGGCCTGCGGCACCAGTCCCGTCAAGCTGGCCGAGCGGGCCGTCCTATCGGGAGAATAATGCCGGACCTGAAGAAAAACTCCCAGCCGATACAGGATGGCGGGATGTTTATTCCGATGCAAAACTGCAAAAAATCATCGAACTCGCCCTGGTGCAGAACCGGGATCTGCGGGTCGCTGCCCTCAACATCAAAAAGACGCAGGCCCAGTACCGGATCCAGCGTGCCGCACTGTTTCCTGAGATAGACGCGGCCGCCATCGACAACAATCAGGCGGCCACAGACCGCCGGTACAGTGTCGGTCTTGGTATCAGCTCATATGAGATCGACTTCTTCGGCCGGGTGCAAAGCCTGAAGGAGCAGGCCCTGGAACAATATCTGGCAACGGAACAGGCAAAGCGCACCGTGCAGATCAGTCTTGTTGCGGAGGTTGCCACCACCTACCTCGGTCTTGCCGCCGACCGCGAAAGATTGGAACTGGCAAAAGAAACCCTGAAGGCTCAGCAAACCACCCTGAACCTCATACAGCGCAGGTTTGAGCTTGGCGTATCCTCGGAGCTTGATCTGCGGCAGGCTCAATCCCAGGTGGATGCAGCCAAAGTGGATGTGGCGCGGTACACGACTTTGAACGCTCAGGATGAGAATAGCCTGAACCTTTTAGCCGGAGCCACGGTGCAGGCCCAATATCTGCCGCGGGCCATATCGGATACGCCGTCTGCAGTCAAGGACATAAGCCCGGGGCTTTCATCCGAAGTTCTGCTCCGCCGTCCCGATGTCCTCAGTGCCGAAAATCTGCTCAAAGGCTCTAATGCCAGCATCGGCGCTGCGCGGGCTGCATTTTTCCCGCGCATAACGTTGGCTACTTCCCTCGGCACCGCCAGTGACGAGCTTTCCGGTCTTTTTAAATCCGGCTCGGGTTTCTGGAATTTTTCATCGCAGATTACTCTGCCGCTCTTCGATGCCGGCTCTCGATCGGCCCAGCTGCAAGTGGCTGAAACGGACAAGGATATTGCAATTGCTCAGTATGAGAAGACGATTCAAACCGCTTTCCGGGAGGTGGCCGACGCTCTTGCGCAACGCGGCACCATAGACAGGCAACTGGCTGCCCAGGAATCGCTGGTGCACTCAACCGGCAAACGCTACACTCTCTCCCAAGCGCGTTATGAAAAGGGAATAGACAGCTACCTTGCCGTGCTCGATGCCCAGCGTTCGCTCTACAGCGCCAGGCAGGGGTTGATCGGGACACGTTTGACCCGGCTTGTCAATCTCGTTACCCTGTACAAGGTGCTGGGCGGAGGGTTGAAAGAACGTTTTTGAGTTCTTTCAATGGATGTCCTCGCAGCCTTTGGGGACAAAACACCCTTCAGCACTCAGAGATCTTTATTGCTCCTTCATATCGGGAAGATCTCAGTCACTCTCTTCTGCACCATAAGAATGGGGCTTACCACATTCTTGTCGGGTGGCATAAAAACTGAGGGTTGGCCGAAACATTTCCACAGGGGCAGGAATATTCTATCTCCGAAGCATTTTCCAGACAGACATTCGACGTTTCTCTTTTGCAAGATCTGTTGTTTTGCTCGTCGGGAATCGGGTCGCAGAGAGTTTTTTTCTCGTTCGCGGTTACTCCGCAGTTCTGACATATATAGGCCATTTGGGTTCTCCTCTTTTATAGGCTGCAAGATGAATCTCATTTCAGCTTTCGAAATAACGGCTGATGAAAACTCTTCGTAAGCCCATCTGAAAACTCCGTTTGGGAATAAACGGCTTTTTATCGGATGAAAATGACGAGATCTAAAAAAACAATTAAGTGGCATGCAATTGCTTGTCAACCGGAGGAGTAATTTAGAAAAGATATGTTGACTCCTATCTTTCATATCAGGAGCGCAGTGGTTATGATTAAATAGGTTATATCAATGCGATTGATAGAAGTTGGATTGAGTCGACGTAAATCGGCTTGGTTCCCGGGCGGCTACGGCCGCTAGGCCTTTTATCGAGGAAGTGTCAAAATCCGATTCTTCTTCGCATTCCGTTCACTGTCAGTTGTCTCGAATTGGAGAGAGAAGGGGATTCTTTCTCGATCCTCCGCTGACACCAAACCTTACAGAAAGGAGATCAAAATGAAAAAGTCTGCTGCGTTGCTGGTATTACTTTGCATGGGTTTTGTTCTGAGCATGTCATTTCCCGCCTTCGCCAAAGATGTGAAAAAAAAGGTGATCACAGTTGGTGCGGATACCACCTTTCCCCCTTTCGAGATGGAAGAACAGGGTAAAGTTACCGGTTTTGATATCGATTTGATCAAGGCCATTGCCCAAAAAGAAGGGCTTTCCATCAAGATGCAGACCATGGATTTTCAAGGTCTTATTCCCGCTCTCCAAACAGGAACGATTGATGTTGCCGTCGCCGGCATAACGATTACCGATCAACGGGCCAAGGTGGTCAGCTTCTCACATCCATATTACCATTCGGGGTTGTCCCTGCTGGTAAAGAAAGACAGTGCTATTCATAACCTTTCCGATCTGAACGGAAAATCGGTTGCCGTGAAGCTCGGAACCACGGCCGACTTGATGATGTCGAAAAAAGAGGGCGTCCGGGTTCAACGTTTTTCCAACATCGACGACGCCTATAACCAGATGCAAAACGGCGGCGCCGATGCGGTCGTATTCGACAACCCGGTAAACCTGAACTATGCTAAAGGGCATACCAATGTTCACGTTGTCGGCGACCTGCTTACCGGGGAAGATTACGGGATCGCCGTCACAAAGCATGAGCCCTGGCTGCTCAAAAAAATAAATGACGGCCTCTATAAGGTTTATGAAAGCGGAGAATACAAGAAGCTTTATGACCATTATTTTGGTACTGATACGCACGGGATTGTCAAGAACTCCAAATAGCCTTACCGCTTTTATGGAGGTCCTTGTTGTTGGAATGGGTTGAAATTCATTATCATACGCCCTGAAGGAGACTCAGCGAGTCAATGTGCAGGGCGTATGCATTCACTCCGCCAAAGGAAGGCGGCGGTCGCATAACAAAGGAATTCAATGGAATTTTTTGCGGTAATTCATGATTCGCTGCCGGAACTCTTCTACGGCGCCAAACTCACTCTCTACTATTCCCTTGCCACTATCATTCTCGCCACAATAGTCGGACTTATTTTCGCGCTTGCCAAACTCTCCCATAACCCGATACTCCGGAAGACGGGCGAGATATATGTGCATGTTTTCCGCGGACTGCCGCTGATAGTCGAGATATTTTACATTTACTTCGCCCTCCCGATGCTGCTGCCGTTGCATCACTGGTTTGATCCATATTTCACTCCGGTGGCCGGCACCATCGCCCTTTGCCTTAACGAGGGCGCTTATATCACCGAGATTATCCGGGCGGGTATTCTTTCCATCGACAGGGGGCAAAGCGAAGCGGCGTTGAGCATCGGCATGAGTTCATACCAGTCCATGCGCTATATCATCCTCCCTCAGGCCTTCAAGCGAATGATCCCTCCGCTTGTCAATCAATTCATCCAGACGATTAAGGATACCTCTCTTCTCTCGGTCATTTCCATCAATGAGTTGACCCGGCAGGGACAGATCGTCATCTCGACGACATTTTCATCATTGCAGATCTGGACAGCCGTTGCTGTCATCTATCTGGCTATCATTCTCAGTCTTACTGCAGTGTCAGGTTATCTGGAGAGGAGGTACCAAATTGCCAAACGCTAATAAAACCATGATAGTTGCCAGAAATGTCTCCAAGTCTTTTGGGGACACTGTTGTCCTGAAGGACATTTCTCTGACCGTGGAGGAGGGCGAGGTCGTCGTTATCATAGGGGCCTCGGGCTCCGGTAAAACAACCTTTATCCGCTTGATCAACGGGTTGGAGACGTTAACCAGTGGTGAAATTACCGTGGGCGGCGTGCCTATCACTCAGAACAAAGCCGACCTGCGTCTTATCCGCAAGGAAGTGAGCATGGTCTTTCAGCATTTCAACCTGTTTCATCATCTGACCACCTTGCAGAACATTACCATTGGTCCGATCAAAGTACTCGGCCGAAAAAAGGAGGTCGCCGAACAGCGTGCCTATGAACTTCTGGATAGAGTGGGATTGCGCGACAAGGCCGATACCTATCCGGATGAACTCTCCGGAGGTCAAAGGCAGCGGGTTGCAATAGCGAGGGCTCTGGCCATGGATCCCCTTGTTATGTTGTTCGACGAGCCGACCAGCGCTCTGGATCCCGAGATGGTCGGTGAGGTCCTGGCCACCATGAAGGACCTCGCAAAAAGCAATATGACGATGGTCGTCGTGACCCACGAGATGGGGTTTGCACGCGAGGTTGGGGACCGAGTCATTTTCATGGATGACGGCCTTATCGCCGAACAGGGACCTCCGGAGGAACTTTTCAACAACCCCAAGGAAAAACGAACGCAACTCTTTTTAAGCAAAATCTTATGATTGGGTTAGCTTGTCGACGCTGCGGGGCCGGCTTCGGCATGGACGGCAAAACGTTGCCCTGTCAGGATCGTTTTTTCAAGATCCAGCAAGGCTCTCTTGCGTGCCAATCCCCCTGCGTACCCGGTTAGAGATCCGTTGCTGCCGATTACCCGGTGACAAGGCACGATTACCGAAATTGGATTTCGTCCCACGGCAGCCCCGACTGCTCTCACCGCATCTGTTCTCTTTACCCTGGCAGCAAGTTCCCCATAGCTCATTGTGTTTCCCAGATTGATTTCTTGAAGGGCGAGCCAGACTTTCATCTGAAACGGGGTGCCGTTGAGATAAAGCGGGAGGTTGAACCGCTTGAGTCTGCCCGCGAAGTATTCGTGTAACTGGGACGAAGCATCGTCGAAAATTTTCAAGTTGGGCTCTGGTTGCCAATCGGTGCCGGATAGAGGATCCGGTTCGTACTTTTGGCCGGAAAAATAGGCTCCGGTGAGAAAAAAACCGTCTGAGACCAGTAAGATTTGTCCCAAGGGGCTGTCGCAAATGGTATATTTATTCATTTGATCTTCCTTTTAGACTCTCCCAGAGGTGCATCGTGGCATATGCCCGCCACGGTCGCCACTTCTCGGCTGCCGACAGCACTCTGGAGGGATTTTTTTCTTTCATGGCTTTTACTACGCCGTAATCCGTGTGGGGAAACGCGTCCGGCCAAGCCAGCGCTCGCATGGCAACGTACTGGGCGGTCCATATACCTATGCCTGGAAAGCGCATAAGAGTTTTCAGAATCTCCTCTGCATCACAAAGCGGTTCAAGACAAATCTCATCTTTCGCGATTGCTTGGGCGATTGCTATGAGGGATGTGGCTTTTTGCGAGGTTATGCCCAGGCCGGCGAGAGTGGAAACATTGCTCTCTGCCATTCGTCGGGCCGACGGGAAGAGGCGGCGAATCTCCTGAAACGGTGTTTGAACCGGTTCTCCAAGAGCCTCTGTGAGCCGGCCGGCAAGCGTACACGCAGCCTTTACTGTAATTCGTTGTCCAAGTATTGCGCGTACCGCGATCTCAAAACCGTCAAAAGCTCCCGGGACCCTCAGGCCGGGCTTTTCTTGTGCCAAATCTCCTAACGCGGAAGCGATTTCCAGTGGATGGGCGGAAAGGTCAAAAAACCGTCTTACGCGTGAAAGGATTTGCGGAATGACCCGAATCAATGCCCCGTCCATTCGGACTTTGACGACATGACGGCGGTGATCGTGAAAAACCTCGATCCAGCCTCTGTACGTATGGCCGGCGGTTTCCACACTCACCGTTCTTCTATAGCGGCCATTCTCGATCGATTCCATATTTTTGATGGCGCGGACCTGCAAAAAAGTAATCAGTTCCTCCCACGATAATGGAGGACGGTAGCCGAGTTGGAGCGTGATCTCTCCCGAATCCCGGCGATTGCCCGCTTTTTGCCGTAGGGAGCTGGGAGTCATTCGATAATGCTCTTTCATGAGTGCGTTAAATCTTCTTACGCTCGAAAACCCACTGGCCATCGCTACATCGATAATAGGTAAATTTGTATCGGTAAGCAGGCGTTTTGCCAAAAGAAGCCGGTGCGTTTGTGCGAATTTTACCGGTGTAACACCGTATTCTTTCCGAAGAACCCTGCGTAAATGCCGGTCTGTCACTCCCAGTTGACTTGCCAATTCCGAGAGATTCAGACCATCCGAGATTCCGTCCTCGATGAGACTTGCGGCCCGGTGGGCCAGTCTGGCGTTCGCTTCGATGCTTGAGTTGCCCGGGGCAATCTCCGGGCGGCATCTAAGGCATGGCCTGAACCCGGCTGATTCGGCTGCCGCTGCACTCGGGAAAAACGTGCAGTTATGACTTTTCGGCGTTTTTACGGGACAGACGGGACGACAATAGACTCCCGTTGTCGCTACACCAACAAAAAAGCGACCATCGAATCTCGCGTCACGAGCAATTAAGGCCTGATAACATATATTCTGATTAAGTTTCATGAGGAGATAATAATAACTGGATAACCCGATTTCTCGCCGTTTTCGGACATGGAAGTAAGAAAACCTTCCCGACATGATGATTGTGTTGTTTCGCCGGCGGGCCGCGCAGACCCCGCACTGATAGGAAAGAAGGGAATGATTTAAAAAATAGAGGGCAAGCTTTGAATTTAGATGGAAGCAGCCTATAGTGTCCAAAAGAGCTTGCCCGCCAGGGCCAATCGGCCGGGGCGGACAGCGGAGATGGATCTTTTTTAAAATGACAGGAGATATCAATGCGTGTTTTGCTGGTTGAAGATGACGAAATGATCGGCAACGCAGTGTTTGTCGCCCTAAAAGACGCTGCCTATGCCGTGGATTGGGTCAAGGACGGCGAGGTTGCCTGCAACACCTTGAAAATCGGTGTACATCAGGTCGTGTTGCTTGATCTCGGCCTGCCAAAACGTGATGGATTGGATGTGCTGCGTCGTCTGCGCTCGCAGGGCAACACGCTTCCGGTCATTGTTATCACGGCCCGGGACGGCGTCGAGGACCGGATAAAAGGGCTTGATTTCGGGGCCGACGATTATCTTGTCAAACCCTTTGATATCAAAGAACTGTTAGCGCGGCTGCGGGCGGTGATTCGGCGTCAGGGAGGACAGGCGGCTCCCCTTCTCAGCAACGGCAGAATTTCTCTTGATCCATCCACTCATAACGCCACATTCGGTGAAAAACAGGTTTCCCTAAGTGCCCGGGAATTCTCTCTTCTCCATGCTTTGCTCCTTTGTCCGGGCAGGATTCTCGCGCGTGCGCAGTTGGAGGAACATATCTATGGATGGAACGAAGAGGTGGAGAGCAATGCTGTTGATTTTTTGATTCATGGGATACGAAAAAAGCTCGGGGCCGATGTCATCAAGAACGTGCGCGGCGCCGGATGGATGGTGGAGAACACACCGTGAGGCGGTCTCTGCAGCGGCCGCTTATACTTTATTATCCAGCCGGAAACGAGGTGACTATCAGGCTGGTGGTGACGGACGATTGCCGATCATCGCTTTTGCTACATGTCAATCGGCACGGCTGTGCCCGTAACGACTATCCCGCCTGTAACAGGAATTTCGACGGCAAGCCGACTCG
>JBJKQT010000223.1:0-12760 GCA_046705065.1 Desulfocapsaceae bacterium | reverse complement strand
TAGATGCTGCGTAAGGGCGAATTGGCAAGGCCCATGGCCAGTATCGCTGCTGCCACGAGAAAAATACCGCCTGCGCTTTCAGATTCAATGAACTTGTTAAAACTTGTGGTTAAAAACTTGTTCATGATCGGGTATCGGCTTGAGATTGTTTTACGTTGATAATTTTTTTTGCCCAAAAACCTCTCCAATAGAATGAGCAATCGGAAATTCCTTAGCATGGATTATCTGAGCAGAATTTTGTTTTTTCAAGGAGAATCAACTTTTACAGGTCGTTCAGTGTAAAGTTCAGGATAGAGTTTGACAACGCATTCTGGACATATACCATGTGTCAGCTGCAGGTCGGAATGGTCCCTGAAATACTGTTCGATCTCATTCCAGTATCCTTGGTCATCGCGTATCTTTTTGCAGTTGCAACAGATGGGCAAAAGGCCGCTGAGGATCCTGATTTCGTGCAGGGATTTTTCCAACTCGTAATTCTTGATGCGTAGCTCTGCCTCGGTTTCCTGTATCTTCAAAAACAGCAAAAGGAATGTCCGGGCGGGAAAAGGGAATATGAGTACGGGGGCGGCAATGGAGATACAAATTCCGAGCAAATCGATGTACCCTTGGAAAATTTTTAAGGATACCGAAGTGATCGAGACTGAAAAGAATACTATAATCAAGGTGATAAAGATAACCGTTGTGTTTACTCCGAATCGTGTTAACAGTTTGGTCAGAAAGAGCGATTGGCGGCGGGCACTTCGATTCATCGGAGGTAATATCGTCGAGAGGAGGGAATGCTTGTAAAAATACTTTACCGGGTGTTCTTCTCAATAAAGCGGTTCCTGAGGGCTATACTGTACCATATATTCATAAACTAGCGAGAAATTCACACCTGGGGGAAATAAAAACTCAATCGTGGAGGGTTATGATGGCGATATATCTTGTGCAGCATGGTAAAAGTGCGCCAAAGGATGTCGATCCGGAAAAAGGATTGACCGATCAAGGCAGAAATGATACGGAGCGTATCGCGCAAGTTGCCAAAAGTTATGGTATAAAAGTGGACAGGATAGTCCATTCTGGGAAAAAACGGGCAGAGCAGACGGCAGCCATTTACCATGCGGCCTTGGCTGTCAAATCACCATTGGAGGCAATCTCCGGAATTGATCCTCTGGATGATGTCCGTGCGTTTGCCCAAGGACTTGACACTGCCGCGCGCTTGATGGTGGTGGGGCATATGCCCTTCATGCAGCGGTTGGTCTCCTATCTCACTGCCGGCTCCGATGCGGTCCGAGTCTATCAGTTCCAGAATTCGGGCATTGTCTGCCTGGATGCCGATATAGGGGAGGATGGCAACCCGGACTGGTTTATCAAATGGACACTTAATCCGAATATTTCTTGATTTAGTGATGACAACAGCCAATAGAAGAAGATTGCCGGCAGAATGGGAGCCTCAGGATGGCGTCCTGCTTGCCTGGCCACATGTGGGCACGGACTGGCGGGAGTGCCTCGCCGAAGTGGAGCCGGTATTCGCCGAGATTGTCCGTGAAATAAGCAGATTTGAAAGGGTTGTCCTGCTTGCTCCGCAAAAAAAAATGCTTGAGGAAAAGCTGTCTGCAAAGCTGGCAAAGAAAGAGAAAATCGAAGTTTTTGAAGTGGCAACCAACGATACCTGGGCAAGAGATTTCGGTCCCATCACGGTGAAGGAGGGAAACAAGCCGATGCTTCTTGATTTCGGCTTCAACGGATGGGGGCTTAAATTTCCTGCTTTTCATGACAATATGGCAAGCCGCAGGATGCATGATTTGGGCATTTTCAATGCAATCCCGATCGAGACCCCGGGGATTATCCTCGAAGGTGGGAGCATCGAGAGCGACGGCAGCGGAACGTTGCTCACTACGGCAAAATGTCTGCTCAGCGCGAACCGAAATCCGCAATTGACAAAAGAGCAAATCGAGACGACTTTGAGGGAGTACCTCGGTGCAGATCGGATACTATGGTTGCGTCACGGTTTCCTTGAAGGGGATGATACCGATTCCCATATCGACACCTTGGCAAGGCTCTGTCCGGACGATACTATTCTCTTTGTTCGATGCGACGACTCTTCCGATAGCCACTATGAAGCACTGGCCGCCATGGAAGAGGAGCTTCGGGCTTTTAGAACGCGTATGGATCGGCCTTTCAGGCTTATTGCTCTTCCCTGGCCTTCTCCCAAATTTGATGAAGAGGGCAATCGACTTCCCGCAACCTATGCCAATTTTTTGGTAATCAACGATGCCGTTCTGGTTCCGACCTACGATGACGGCAAAGACGGGGATGCTTTGGATGCGGTGAAGATGGCTTTTCCCGGTCGCAAGGTCCTGGGGATCAATTGTCTGCCTCTTCTTCGACAGCATGGATCGCTCCACTGTCTCACCATGCAGTTTCCAAAAGGAGTATTATCTTGAAAACCTTGAATGTTGCCCTGGTTCAGCAGTCTTGCAGCAAAGATAAAGAAGCCAACCTGACCAAGAGTATCGAGCAGATTCGTCGAGCCGCAGGGTCCGGTGCGCAGCTTGTGGTTCTTCAGGAACTCCATGCCGGGCTTTATTTTTGTCAAAACGAGGATCCGGGCTATTTCGATCTCGCCGAGACGATCCCAGGTCCCACCTCGGAACTTTTGGCAAATGTTGCCCGGGAATGCGCTGTGGTTCTCGTTGCTTCGCTTTTCGAGCGGCGGGCGGCCGGTTTATATCACAACACCGCTGTTGTCCTGGAAAAAGACGGTAGTATCGCCGGCACTTACCGGAAAATGCATATTCCGGATGATCCCGGATTCTATGAAAAGTTTTATTTTGCCCCAGGGGATTTGGGGTTCCAACCGGTTGACACCTCGCTGGGGCGGCTCGGTGTGCTGGTTTGCTGGGATCAGTGGTATCCTGAGGCGGCCCGGCTCATGGCCCTCGCCGGAGCCGAAATCCTTATTTACCCCACTGCCATCGGTTGGGATCCGCATGATACCCAAGACGAGCAGCAACGTCAGCTCGAAGCCTGGCGTACTATCCAAAGGGCTCATGCCGTGGCTAACGGCATTCCGGTTATCAGCGTCAATCGCGTGGGATTCGAGCCGTCGCCCGACAAAGCTGCGGACGGAATCCGGTTCTGGGGCGGCAGTTTCGCCGTCGGCTGCCAGGGAGAAGTTCTGGCCGAAGCTAGTACGGACAAAGAGATGCTTCTCACGGCGAATATCGATATGGACAGATCAGAGCAAGTTCGCCGGATCTGGCCGTTTTTCAGAGACAGGCGCATTGATGCCTACCAAGATCTGTTGAAACGGTATCGACTGTAACCGGCTTTACTTCGACAAGGAAAACGCAATGGAACAACCTATATTGCAAATTATCGGCATCCTTCACGGCGATATCAAAGGCCTGGATGATGCTCCGAAGAATTTCACTGAATCGGAACGGGTCGGGATTCTGGACATCTTTCCCGAATATCAGGAGGGACTCGACGGTATTGCCGCGGGGCAGACCATTGTCGTATTATTCTGGCTTGACAGATCGAGCAGAGATGTGTTGAGGGTCTACCCACGAGGCGATCGATCAAAAGGGCTTAAAGGAGTCTTTGCCACCCGCAGCCCGGTGCGTCCCAATCCCATTGCGATTTCAGAACTCAAAGTCCTGGCCGTCAACGGCAACAAGCTTGAGGTCGCAGGGCTCGATATTTTGGACGGCACCCCCGTAATCGATATCAAGAAGAAAATTGATATGTGAAAACACCCCGGGAGGCAATTTCTCATAAGCTCCTACGGACTGTCAAAGAGGACATATGGCGGCTTTGCTTTCGGATCGGAACGAACATGGGCAACGGCAATTTGCACATAAGGCAAGGCAAAGGCAAAATGTTCGATTTTTGCTGATATGCTTTTGTCGGCAACGCAGCCTTCGATAAAAACATACCGCCCTTGGATAGTGACCCAGAGCGTTGAATTTTGGGAAAACGGGTTGTGTTTGTCGAGAGAGGCCTTGAACGCTTTGGCGATATCCTGGTCATAATAGTAGGAGGTCGGGCGCTTGCACTTGCCGGCAAGCCAGCAGCTTGTTCCCCTTTCTCCGCGATGATGGGCATCGGCCATTCTCTGTTCTTCGGTTACATACGGTCCGGCAGGTTTGGGGCAGTCGGGTATGGCCCTGGATATCTGGAAGAACGGGTCCTTGTACCAATTTTGGCGTTTTGAACCCGATTGCGCAAGAGTCGGCGAAGTAAGTACCACAAACAGTATTAATAGAATAAAGCTGGTGAGTTTTCGCATGGGATTTGCGCTCCTGGTGGAAATGGCAAAGCCTGGAAGAAAAAGTATGTGACTTCTGCCCGATAGGTCCTATTTTTATTTGTAAGTATATTTTAAGGAAAATAAACGGGGAAAAATCAACGAAGTTGAAACGTGAGCGGACAATGCGGTATGACCTCTATGGGGTTGGAGAAAGAGGAGATGCGGGATGAAAAAGAAACTGAAAAAGTTGAAAACACGCTTGGCTGAGATAGACGATCTTCACATGGCGGCGGCACTTCTGGATTGGGACCAACATACCTACATGCCTCCGGGCGGTGCCGCGGCACGGGGAAGGCAGTTGGCGACCCTTGCCGCAATTGCGCAGCAAAAATTCATCGATCCGAAAATCGGCAAACTACTCGATGCCCTGCAGGCGTACGAAGAAAGCCTTCCCTATGATTCAGACGATGCCGCCTTTATCCGTGTAACCCGAAGAGACTATGAGCTTGCCACGAAGGTCCCGCCGAAATTTCTGGCCGAGCTCAACGTCCATGCCACCGATTCTTATCAGGTCTGGACAAATGCCCGGTCGGAAGATGACTTTGGAAAGGTATTACCCTATCTGGAAAAAACACTTGATTTAAGCCGTAAGTTTGCAGATTTCTTTCCCGGCTATGAACATATCGCCGATCCTTTGATCAACGCCTCAGATTACGGGGTAACGGCCTCTTTCGTACGGCAGGTCTTCGCTGATTTGCGTGCGCGGCTTGTTCCCGTTGTAAAGGCGATTGCAACGCAGCAGGCGGCGGATGATTCTTTCCTTCGTAATAATTTTCCCGAAGCGGAGCAGCTGAAGTTTGCCGAAGACGTTGTCCGACGGATCGGCTACGATTTTTCACGCGGACGAATCGATAAGACCCACCACCCTTTTATGACCAAATTCTCTTTGGGGGATATCCGAATAACCACCCGGGTTAAGGAAAACTTTTTTGGCGAAGCGCTGTTCAGCAATATCCACGAAGCAGGTCATGCACTGTATGAGCAGGGGATCGACAGGAAGTATGAAGGCACGCCGCTTGGCGTAGGAACCTCTTCCGGCGTCCATGAGAGCCAATCGCGCACCTGGGAAAACTTGGTCGGACGCAGTCGGGATTTCTGGGAATATTTCTATCCGAGGCTTAAAAAGCAGTTCCCCGATCAATTGAAAAAAGTCTCTTTGGACCGGTTTTACCGAGCCATAAACAAGGTCGAGCGGTCATTGATCAGGACCGATGCAGACGAGGTTACCTATAATCTGCATGTCATGTTGCGGTTCGACCTCGAGTTGGCCATGCTCGAAGGATCCCTCGCGGTTCAGGACCTGCCCGAGGCGTGGCGTGAGCGGTTCCGGCAGGATTTCGGCATGGTGCCTCCCGACGACCGTGACGGCGCCATGCAGGATGTTCATTGGTTCGGCGGCATGATCGGAGGTGCTTTTCAGTGTTATACCTTGGGAAACATTCTAAGCGCCCAGTTTTTCGATGCCGCTCTTGCCGCTCATCCGCAGATCCCCGCCGAGATGCGCAAGGGGAACTTTGCCGCCTTGCACGGCTGGCTTATAGAAAATCTCTATCGGCACGGGCGTAAGTTCACGATGGACGAGATTGTCGAACGCGCCACGGGAACCTCCTTTTCCATTGAACCGTATGTCAACTACTTGAAGAGGAAATACGGTGAGTTGTATGTTTTGGAGTGAAGCCGGCCGGGATTTGTTTGATAGCCTCGGGGCTCCGATTAGCGGAGGTGGACCACTCTGCGACCAAAGGGGATGCCCAGTTTTTTCATTTTCTTGCGCAGGGTCGAAGGGTTGAGGTTCAACAGGTGTGCTGCGCCGTCTTTCCCTTCGACACGTCCATGGCAGAGATGCAGAACCTCGCTGATATGCCGGCTAGTAACAGCATCGAGATCATACGTGTCGCCGGGGGCTGTTATGTTTCGATTCGATTTCAGGTTGTCTGATGCCGGAAATTTGCTCCCGAGATCATCGAAGGACAGCGCGGCGCCCTTGCTGACAATCAGTTCCCGCTCCACGGCATTTTCAAGTTCCCGGACGTTGCCCGGCCAGGTGTATTGCATGAGCCGGTCCAACGCTCCGGGACCAAGAGACGGGATTTTCAGTGTCTTCATCTCCCGTGATTTTTTTCTGATAAAATGCTGGGTCAGTACCGGGATGTCCTCCGGGCGCTGACGTAGCGGCGGGATGGTGATGGGGAATACCCGCAGGCGGAAATAAATATCCTCGCGGAAACGGCCGTCGGCGAGCATCTGATCAAGGTTGCGGTGGGTGGCCGCGATTACGCGAATATCCACCTTGATGGTTTCGGTGCCGCCTACCCGCTCAATCTCTTTTTCCTGCAGGACGCGGAGCAAGCGCACTTGTGCCTCCAGAGGCAACTCGCCGATCTCGTCGAGGAAAATCGTGCCGCCGTCCGCCCGCTCGAATCGTCCGCGTTTTTGGAATAGAGCGCCGGTAAAGGCTCCCTTCTCGTGGCCGAAGAGTTCGCTGTCCATGAGCGCAGGCGGGATGGCGCCGCAGTTGACCCTGATAAACGGTCCGTTGGAGCACAACGACAGATTGTGGATCGCGTTTGCTATGACCTCTTTGCCGACACCAGTCTCGCCCATCAAGAGCACCGGGCTTTTCAGCGGTGCCACTTGACGCACCATGTCCATAACCCGGCTCAATCCGAACTCGGCGCCGATGACCTCGCCGCCGGACAGGGTGCGAAGTTCGTCTTGGAGATAACGGTTGTCGTCGGCCAACGTGTCGCGCAGAGTCTGCAACTCGCGATAACGGAGGCTGTTGGTGAGAGCGATGGCAAAGGGCTCGTTGAGCAGGGACAACAGACGGACATGGTGGTGGTTGAAAGGGATATCCGGCTCGCTGAACACCGACACGGTGCCGACGAACTCGCCTTCCAAGGCCAGATCGAGAAGCAGGCCTGGCAGATCCTCGATACCGAGTTGGCGGACCACAGGGCCTGCCACGGCATCGTTCCCCGACCGCTCCATGAGTTTCGTCCTGAGGGATCGTTGCTCCTCGACCTGGCGTCTGCCGCGCGCGGAGATCGGGGTGCGCAGGGACATGGCCCGGCAGCTGTCAACCGTTGCCATGGCTATGGTTTCGACAATCCCCAGCTCTCGATCGTAAACGTGGAAAGACATATTGGTCGCAGGCAGGTAGCGGGTGAGATACTGCAGGCAGCGCTGCATGGCGATTTCGATCTCCAGGCTGCCGCAGATGCGCAGGGTGGCTTCGCGGAAAAATTCGCTCTCATCAATGGTCATGGCATATTTCCTCGGTAACTGTGCTATTTTCCAGAATAGCGCTAAACTGTTCTATTGTCCAGTATAAACTTTTCTATGGTCCGGATGTGGCGGAGGTGTTCATTTAATATTACGGAATAGCTTTGTTTTTTTTTAGGCACGGTTTTTGCCTTATTCCGGAGAGCACGGGAAAACCATAGGCAGATGAACAGAAAGAGGAGTCGGCAATGAAAGAAGTGGTAATAGTCAGTGCCTGCCGGACGGCAATCGGCGCCTTCGGCGGCACCTTAAAGAGCATGAACGGTCCGCAACTGGCTGCAATAACAATGAAAGAAGCCGTTGCAAGGGCGGGGATAGAACCGGGGATTATCGATGATGTCCGCTACGGCTGCTGCATGGAACACCATGACAACCTCAATGTGGCCCGTGTGGCGGCGCTGATGGCCGGAATTCCAGAGACGGTGACAGCCGCGACCATCAACCGTGTGTGCATCTCCGGAATGGAGGCTGTTGTTTCCGGCATGGCCATGATTCAGGCCGGCATGGCGGATGTGATCCTCGCAGGCGGAGTAGAGCACATGTCCGGTGTCTGTTATGTCGTGCCGAGTGCCCGTTGGGGGGCAAGACTCCAAGACCAGGGATTCATCGATGCCATGATACATGCCCTGCACTGCGGATCGTATCTGCAGCCCCTTGATAACAACGCACCCCTCGACATAACGCGAGGACCTGCTGCTTTGCTGCTCGGCAAACCTTACATTATGGGGCATACCGCCGAATTCGTCGCCCAAAAGCTCGGCATCAGCCGGGAAGAGATGGATGAGGTTGCTCTGCGCAGCCAGAACAGTGCCGAACGAGCCACAAACGATGGTTCCTTTGCCAAGGAGATCGTGCCGGTGGCAGTTCCACGCAGAAAGAACGAACCTCTGCTGTTCGATAAAGACGAACATTTCCGACCGGGGCTGACCATGGAGCAACTTCGCAAGCTGCCCCCGGCCTTCCTGCCCGATATCGGCAAGGTCACGGCGGGTAATGCCAGCGGCATCAATGACGGCTCGGCAGGTATGATCATTATGTCGGCGGAAAAGGCACGGGAGCTTGGAGTAAAGCCCATGGCCAGGATTCGGGCGGTGGGCCGCGGTGCCTGTCATCCCGCTGTGATGGGCTTGTCTCCGGTCCCTGCCGTCAATGATCTGCTAACGCGCAGTGGTCTTGCCATCGACGATTTCGAGTTGGTCGAGGTCAATGAGGCCTTTGCCTCCCAGTATATAGGCTGTGAACGAGAGTTGGGTCTTAAAAGAGAAATTACGAACATCAACGGTTCGGGAATAGGTTTGGGTCACCCCGTCGGCGCCACCGGCTGTCGGATTATGGTTACTCTGCTTCATGCCATGGAGAAACGAGGCAAAAGTCTCGGTCTTGCAACTCTCTGCGGCGGCGGTGGGGTTTCCATGGCATGCGCTCTGGAGATGGTCTGATCTTCGATGCGCATGTTGTGATTGAAGGCATATTTTTGAACTGTTTGGGCGGGAGGAACTAGGCTTAAAACCTAGTTCCTCTCGGATATTCACGCGAGTGATTATCGGTTTTGCCCCGATTGAACAATGCAACGCTCTTACATACTATCCGAAGCGCCTGATAGGCCTGGTAATGTGTCCTGTTGGTTTTTTATGTTTTTTCAGAGCAAAAGATCGACGAACAGAGAATAAAAAGGAGCTTAGAAAATGAACAAAGCTGTTATCGTAAGCGGAAGTCGTACGGCTGTGGGAGCGTTCGGGGGAGCATTGAAGGATGTGCCCGTGGTCGAGCTCGGGGCCGCTGTTTTAAAACAGGCGCTCACAAAAGTGAATCTCCGGCCTGTGGTTCCGGAGGTGAAAACCGGCCCGGCCCGTCTCGAGAATCAGGGGGCGATTCCTTTGGAGACCGCCTATGACGATTGGGACAAGTCCGCCCAACCCGTGGTTGTCGACGAAGTAATCATGGGCAATGTGCTGCAGGCCGGGCAGGGGCAGAATACGTCTCGTCAAGCCATGATCAAGGCCGGTATCCCGAAGGAGACCCCGGCTTTTGCCGTCAACAAGATCTGCGGTTCCGGCCTGAAGGCCATCGCCTTGGGCGCCCAGTCCATCATGGCCGGCCAGGCCGATGTTGTGTTGGCAGGCGGCCAGGAAAACATGAGCAGAGCCCCGTTGGCCTTGCCCAAGGCACGCTGGGGTTACCGGATGGAGATTTCCGGAACCGGAGAGATTGCTGATTTGATGGTCTTCGATGCCCTTTACGAGATCTTTTACGGCTACCATATGGGCGTCACGGCCGAGAATATCGCCAAACTCTACAATATAAGCCGCGAAGATCAGGACAAGCTCAGCGCACTCAGCCATGCCCGTGCCCGCAAAGGCATCACTGACGGACTGTTCGCATCGGAGATCGTACCGATCAAAATTAAAGCCAGGAAGGAAGAGATCCTCTTTGCCACAGACGAACGGCCCATGGAAACGAATATGGAGAAATTGGCCCGGCTCAAACCGGTCTTCGATGCCAAAGGGACAGTTACCGCCGGCAACGCCTCGGGGATCAACGACGGCGCAGCAGCGGTTTTAATGATGAGTGAAGAGAAGGCCAAAGAAATGGGCCTTACACCCATTGTAACCGTGGAAGGCTTTGCTGCAGGCGGGTTGGATCCGGCCTATATGGGGCTTGGCCCGGTGCCGGCAATACGAAAGGTCCTTGCCGGAACGAAGCTGTCTGTGGCTGATCTGGAGATGATCGAGCTTAACGAGGCCTTTGCCTCTCAAGCCATCGGCTGTATGCTGGAACTGGGAATCGATGTCGAAAAGCCTAACGAGTTGGGCAGCGGCATTTCCATGGGGCATCCTGTCGGTTGCACAGGCGCTCGGCAGATGGTTACCGGAATGTACCAGATGCAGAGAAAAGGCTACCGCAGCGGGTTGATCAGCATGTGCATCGGCGGCGGTATGGGAATGGCCATGGTGGTGCGGACAGGGAAATAGGGGCAGACGGAATTGCACTGCCGAGTCGGCTTTTGGGTGTTGCCCTATTACGCTTTTGCTTCGAATCCCCTGTGGAACCGTGATATTTCTTTTAATTGAGGGGCGTTTGTGGTGTTATGAAAATCATGCACTTGGCACCACCGAGGTGCGGCCGACGGGCTGAGGAGAGCTGGTAACCAACTGATGAGGAGATGTTGATGAATCAAAAAGCCTTTCAGGACCATTATCCGGATGAGTTTGCCAACTGTTACGGCTGTGGCAGATTGAACGAGCAGGGTCTGCAGATTAAAAGTTATTGGGACGGGGACGAGACTGTCTGCCATTTTACACCGGACCTCAAATATACGGGAGGCTTTCCGGGGTTTCTCTATGGCGGAATGATCGCATCCCTGATCGATTGTCATGGAGCGGCGACGGCGTCGGCGGCTAAATCCCGTGAAGACGGCAAACCGTTGTCGCGCTTTGTGACGGCATCTTTGAAGGTGGATTTCCGCGCCCCCACCCCCATTGGCACCGAGCTTACGATCAGGGGGAGAGCCACGGAGATTAAAGGCCGTAAGGTCTTGGAGTCGCTGACACTTTCCGCCGCCGGCAAACTTTGTGCGGAGGGCTCGGCAGTGATGGTGCAGATCCCGGAGGACAGATCCGGCTTGTGATCATGAGAAGGACACGTGATTCGAAATGGAGATGGTTGATTCCCGAGTGGAAAACACGGCCATTTAACATGTATGAGGAAATATATAGTTAGTGCCGATCCGGAAACGGCTATTTGCCCTAACTCTTCGTTGCGCCGTCAAATTTAATCCTCGGAATATTCTGTATATGCCTCCGGTTAAATTTGCCGCCGCGCCTCGATTGAGAACGAAATATATCATTTCAGGGCAGGCACTAGTTAACTTTATGAAGTAAATCGTAAAGGAGCAGCGATATGATTTTTGAATTGACGGAAGAGCAGAATCTGATTCGGGATATGGTGCGTGAATTCGCCGAAAAAGAGGTCGGCCCAAGTGCGGCCGAACGCGATGAACAGGAGCGTTTTGACAGGGAACTCATGTTCGGCAGGCTGGCGGAGCTGGGTCTTACCGGTATCGTCTTTCCTGAAAAATACGGCGGCGCCGGAGCCGATTATATCAGTTATGCCATTGCCGTGGAAGAATTGTCGCGGGTTTGCGCCTCAACCGGTGTGACCCTGTCGGCCCATCTGTCCCTAGGGACCAACCCGATCTATCTGTTCGGCACCGAAGAACAAAAACAACAGTTTCTGGTTCCCATGGCCCAGGGAGAGAAGATGGGTGCCTTCGGGTTGACGGAGCCTTCCGCCGGTTCCGATGCGGGCGGAACCAAAACCACAGCGGTGCTTGACGGAAACGAATGGATCTTAAACGGCACCAAGGTGTTCATCACCAATGCGGGTGAGGCTGAGGTTTATGTGGTCTTTGCCAGAACCGATAAAGAGGCGCAAAAGCATCATGGCATCACAGCTTTTGTTGTCGAAAAAGGCACTCCCGGCTTTTCCTTCGGTAAGAAAGAGAAAAAGATGGGTATTCGTTCTTCGCCTACCATGGAGTTGGTTTTCGAAAACTGCCGTATACCGAAAGAAAATCTGTTGGGTGAGGAGGGAAAAGGCTTCAAGGTGGCCATGAAAACCCTTGACGGCGGTCGGATCGGCATTGCCTCACAGGCCCTGGGAATTGCTCAGGGTGCACTCGATGCCTCCGTCGCCTACGCCAAGGAACGCAAACAATTCGATGTGGCAATCGGTAGTTTTCAGGGAGTTCAGTTTCAACTTGCTGATATGGCAACGCAAATTGAAGCGGCTCGGCTTCTTGTTTACAATGCGGCCTACAGAGCCAGCGCCGGTTTGTCCTATTCCCGTGAGTCGGCCATGGCGAAATTGATGGCCAGCGAGACGGCGATGCGTGTGACCACCCAGGCTGTCCAAATCCATGGAGGTTACGGGTATACCCGCGAGTTTCCAGTGGAAAGGATGATGAGGGATGCAAAGATCACCGAAATTTACGAAGGCACAAGCGAGGTGCAACGGATTGTCATCGGAGCATCTCTTGTACGATAAGTAACAGATTCAAGCAAGAAACGGAGGGAGTACATGGAGGCAAGCCGGGAGATATATTGGAACGTAGGTCACGGTTGGATGACGCTGGTGCCGATGTACCTGTTGGCGCTGGCGGCGTTTGCGGTGCTGGTCTAC
>JBJKQT010000222.1:0-10363 GCA_046705065.1 Desulfocapsaceae bacterium | reverse complement strand
ACCCGGATGGCGGATGACGGCTTAAGAGTCTTGGGTGTGGCGCGCTCGTATTTCCATGAATCCGGCTTACCCGGTCAACAACATGATTTTATATTTGAATTTCTTGGGTTGGTTGGCTTGGCTGATCCGGTCAGGCCGACTGTGGCGCCTGCTCTTCAAGATTGCTACCATGCTGGTATAAGAATGGTCATGATCACCGGCGACTATTCCGGTACGGCGCAGAATATTGCTCGACAGATAGGTCTTGATCATAAAAATGAAGTTGTTACGGGTCCCGAACTGGATACCATGAGTGAAGAAGAACTGCAGCGCAGAATCAACACCGTCAACATATTCGCACGGGTTGTACCGGAGCAAAAGCTCCGATTGGTAAATGCTCTTAAGGCAAATGGCGAGATAGTTGCCATGACCGGCGACGGAGTAAACGATGCTCCAGCCTTAAAATCTGCTCATATTGGCATAGCGATGGGTGGACGCGGGACGGATGTGGCGAGAGAGTCTTCAGATCTGGTTCTACTGGATGATGACTTTGCTTCCATTGTCAGAGCTGTCAAAATGGGGCGGCGCATTTTTGACAATCTGAAGAAAGCGATGGCCTATCTTCTCGCCATTCATGTTCCAATTGCCGGCATGTCTCTCATACCAGTGTTTTTTGAATGGCCACTCTTTTTTATGCCGATTCACATAGCCTTTCTTCACCTGTTAATAGATCCGGCATGCTCCATAGTCTATGAGGTCGAGCAACCTGAGACGGATGTGATGAAAAGGCCTCCCCGCAATCCAAAGGAGCCTCTCTTCAGCAAGCGGGTTTTACTGCTCAGTACACTTCAAGGTCTGGGGGTTTTGGCAATACTTCTCGCTGTGTTTGGCATCTGTCTCGGTCGTGGGCAGGGAGAACTTGAGGCCCGTACCCTTGCGTTCACAACCTTGATCATTGCCAATCTCTGGCTTACCATAACCAACCGTTCCTGGACAGATACTCTTGGCAGAATCCTCAAGACGCCCAACTCCGCACTCTGGTGGGTGACAGGGAGTGCAGTAATTTTTCTCGGTCTCGTCCTGAACATACCTTTTTTACGGGAGATATTCCGGTTTTCGCCAATACATCTGGTTGATGTTGTGATATGCGTATCCGCAGGTACACTTAGTATTATCTGGTTTGAACTTTTCAAGGCCTTCAGCCGAAAAACCAATACTGTTTAGCTCAAGATTATACTGAAAATGCAGATCATTGATGATCTTATGCGATCGAATAACTTCTTGAAAGTCGTTTTCTGCTTGATTGGTATATTATTTGTCTTTGTCTTTGGTAAATTTTTCCTTTATCAGGAACCGATCCCGCAACTCGACAGAAAAATTCTTGAATGGTTCGCTGTTCATCGCAGGGCTGAGTTTGATTGGGTGTTCACTCATATCACATGGGCTGGTTCGCGTTTCCTGTTAATGCCAATACTGGCTGTGGTGGTGCTAATCTTGATAATTCGAAAGAATTTGAAGAAAGCCTTTTTCATGGTAGCCACTTTTTTCGGAGCAAGTTTACTCAGCCTGATTCTTAAGCAAATTGTTGCTCGTCCTCGACCCTGTATGTTTCAAATAATTGGTGAATCTCCAACAGGATTCTCATATCCAAGTTCTCATGCGATCCAGATTACAGCTTTTGTGCTTGCTTTTCTCCTTATCTCAAAAAGTCATTTGCTTCTATATTGGAAAATTACGTTCAACATCCTTGGCGGAGTGTTGATTTTACTGGTGTGTCTTTCTCGTCTGTATTTACAAGTTCATTTTCCCACTGACGTGATGGCAGGATTCCTGACAGCCATTTTATGGATAATGGGATTAGAGGCATTCATTCCTCCTTCAAATCGGGGCAATACAAATTCTCTTCCTATTTCTTTAATGAAGAAAGGAAAATGTTTATGAGAAACAAATTTCTAGGCATTGGTGAGTACGGTTATAATCCTCTTCGAAAAATACTCACTGTTATCTCTGGCTTACGTTATGCGGTCCTTGCGGACTTTAGTGTCGCCTATAAGCTAATCATCTCGTTAATGATTTTGATAGCCACCTTGGTTTTGCGTGAAAAGGTGGATTTACTTCTGATTCTCACTGCAACCGGACTTGTTTTAATTACAGAAATCATCAATAGCGCAATTGAAGCATTGTGCGACTTTGTTGAGGATCATCAAAACGAAAAAATTAAGATGATCAAAGATATTGCTGCTGCAGCGGTAGGCATCAGTATAATTGTCTGGGGCGTAGTTTGTTCAGTGGAAGTAGCAGAAATGTGGTCCCAATTGGAAAAGCAATAATTCACCTCGCTTCAATCAAATCTCATCCAAGAGTGACGTACGGTATTCGATTCTGGAAAAGCATCTGACCTCAATGATATTAATATGAGAAAGTTGGTCAATTATCTTAATTATGATTAAGGACGAGGAGAGCTTGCAATACCGGGAGAGACGCTTCTGAGCATCTGAATGAGCCGATGCTCAATCTGGATTTGTTCCAGACGTGCCGAGCCATTTTATCCTTTTATAAACAATGCGTATAATACTGAACGTAGTTTTTTTCTTTCCTGCGGGTTCACCCAATGACGGGCTTTGAAGAGGCCGAGTTATAAGATAAGGCAGATTCGTGATTTGAAAGAATGCAGCTCTCCAATCGCCGCTTCCTGCGTTGATAATAGAGAGAAGTAGTGGATGCGTTCCTCCTGTGTGAAACGAGGCTTACCGTAAATTGCTACTATTTCATCCTCGGCAAGAATTCGTAAACGTTTGTCTGGGGCTTACAGAGTGATCACGACCTGCTTCAAAGATTGATGATGAGTTCGCCTTCCGCATAAAAGGGCGAATTTACATGCAGGTTAAACAGCAGGCAACAACCAATCGGAAGCATGAAGATCGTTAATTCTTGCGACTTCGCAGCTTAGGGTGTTATTTTGAGTCCATGCGCATTCGGGGCATTCGCTGTTTTGGAGCCGGTATCCGCCCAGCTCGAACAGGATGACCACGGAGGTACATACTGTGAAAATCCTCAGGGTTGTGCTGTGTCCTGCGTAGTGATCGAAACGCTGCTCAAAGAAAACATTACTGCCAATGTCGCCAACGTCGGCGGATATGCGCTGGAGACTATGGCAGACTGGCGTGCTGTCTATCCTTCCCGGACCAAAAGCGTAAGAGGGTGTGGGGCTTGCTGCCGGCAATCGAATTTCACGAGGAAGAGGCAGCGAGTTATATCCTGGAAGCCTGCCTAAGAAACGGTCTTTCTGTCACGCGGACCCAAGGTAATTGCATTCGGGTTTTCCCGGCTCTCAATATTACCTGGGAAGAAATGGAAGAAGGGCTCGGTATACTGGAAGAGTCCATCCAAGAAAGCATCGATACGTCATTGTTGAGAACCTAAAAATGTGTCCGGGTAATTCGCATCAGCGAGGTTGCCCAAATCGTTTTCAGGTTCGGGATTTTGCACTACCCCTCGACGGCTGTATGAGTCCTGAAATATACCTTTTGGGGAGATATGCAAAAACCCCATTCTGTTTGTAAGCGTCTGGTTTTAAAGGAGCGTTAGAATAGAGTTATATTGGGCCTAGAATTCTTGAAAGATGGTGCGATGAAGCAATGAATAGGATAGGATTCACCACTTCCAAGCATTCGAAGGTCAGTTGAGAATCCAGGTTATTTGAATAGAAAACCGGTGAGAATTGATGGAAACTTTTTCGCGGATCATGCACGCAACCTCACAACGTCTGATCTGGCTCGGCATCCTCCTGGCTGTTCTGTCGTGGTTTGTCGAATCATTTATGCACGCTCGAATTTTCTCTGATCCATATGCTGACCTGATGAGTAGTATTCTATTTCCGGATCGTCATGAACTGTGGATGCGTCTTATTATCGTCGTACTGTTCATTTCTTTTGCCGGATACGTCCAACGAATCGTCAAAGCGTTGAAGAAAGCTGAAAAGACCATTCAGCATATTAACATGGAGCTAATGCAAATCTTCAATACTGCAGCCGATGGAATGAGAGTGATTGACCAAAATTTCAATATGCTGCGCTTCAATAAAACATTCCTTCGGCTAGTTGACGCCAAAGCCGAGGATGTCCAGGGTCGTAAATGTTATGACGTTTTCTGGGGCAGCGCGTGCCACACAGACCAATGCCCCATGCTCAGGATTCAAAAAGGGGAAGAACTCATAGAATATGACGCAATGAAAATAAGCCTGACAGGCAACCATATTCCTTGCATCGTAACTGCAACACCATTTAGAGGTTATCACGGAGATTTTGTTGGAATTGTAGAAGATTTCAAGGATATTTCGGACAGAAAGCGAGCCCAGGAAGAGCTTCAACATTCCCATGAACAACTGCGGATTATCTCCTCGCGTCTGGAGATGGCAAGAGAACAGGAACGAAGAAGCATGGCCCGCGAAATCCATGATCAACTTGGTCAGTCCCTGACCGGGATGAAAATGGACCTCCACTGGCTTTCCCGTAGCGTTCCCGAACACGGAGAGCAGTTCCAGGAAAAACTGTTGGAAATGAACCGGCAACTCGACCAGACCATACATACTGTTCAAAGGCTTTCCTCTGAATTACGTCCCTGTCTGCTAGATGATCTGGGTCTTTCCGCGGCCATCGAATGGCATGCCGGTAAAGTACGAGATCAACTCGGCATAGAGTTTGATATCGTATCGATCCCTGAGGATATCACATTGGGCGAAACATCAAGTATCACTGTTTATCGAATTTTCCAGGAAGCGCTGACCAATATAGCTCGCCATTCAGGGGCAACGCAGGTAGAAATCCTCCTGCAACGAAGCATGGACCGCGTTACCCTTACTGTCAAAGATAATGGCAGAGGCTTTCCCAAAGAGCGGATTCATGCAACCAATTCTTTCGGCATTATCGGTATGCAGGAACGAGCGTGTCTCTTGCATGGGAGTCTCGAAATCCAAAGCAAATCGGGTCAAGGAACTACAATTTTTCTTTCCATACCCTATCACGGGGGCCAAAACCATGTTGCAGATCCTCATAGTCGATGACCATGCAGTAGTCAGGGCAGGATTGAAGCAGATTCTCACAGCGACCACGGATATTCAAGTTACGGGGGAGGCGAAGTCTGGTAAAGAAGCCTTGGAGATGGCAGGCCGAAGTTACTTCGATCTCATACTTCTGGATATATCTATGCCGGATATGAGCGGTCTCGACGTGCTCAAGCACCTGTACTCGGAAAACAGCGATATCCCCATCCTCATGTTGAGTATGTACCCAGAGGAACAGTATGCCATTCGAGCATTGAAAGCAGGCGCCAAGGGGTACCTGACAAAAGAGAGTGCTCCGGAAGAACTGATCTCGGCCATACGTAAAGTGTCTGGTGGCGGAAGATATGTCAGCCATTCCCTTGCAGAAAACCTGGCCATTTATTTAAGCTCGGATTCTGAGAAGAACCCGCATCAGACACTGTCGGATCGCGAGTATCAGGTTATGTTGATGATAGCATCGGGAAAAACTGTTTCGCAAATTGCCGGCGATCTGGCTTTAAGTGTGAAAACAATCAGCACAAACCGTCGTCGAGCCCTTCAGAAAATGCATATGAAAACCAACGCGGAATTCACCTATTATGCTATAAAAGAAGGACTAATAAGCTGAATCCCACGCTTTCTTTTTTACTTTGAATCGTCTGCTATTCCTTCCCTGCCGGAGAAAAACGTACAACACTTATTGCCGATTGTCCTACAAAAAAAAACTCCTTCATCTGATATACACATCATGCCTGACAAGGTATTATTTCTGTTATCCTTGGCCGGACGGCGAACCTTCCAGAACCAAATCGCTGCTCAAGCCAGGAAGCGTAGGGAACGTTTTGGAGCTATAGGAAACCAAAATCAACCTTACTCACATTTGTCGGCTTCGTAAGCCCACCAACCAACAGTTCAGCGTTGTATCTTTTCGAATCATCGTGTTACCCCTTTAGAGTTTTGGAGTTTTTATGAGTTCGTCGTTTTTAAATTCAATTTATGGAGGAAACAATGAAAAAGACGGTTATGAGTATTTGTTGCATTTTCGCGGCATGCTGCCTTTTCTCAAGCATCGGGCTGGCCGGTCAAGGTTCAAGAAGCGGCGACCGTGATGGTACTCCGGACAGAGACCGCTTGCGGGACGGTTCTTGCCAGGATCTGATACAAGTAGACGATGAAATTTTTATTTTGGTGAACGCCGGCCAAGGTAGCGGTGATAGGGACGGCACCCCTGATCGTGATCGGGATCGCCTACGAGATGGGTCGTCCCAAAAAAGTCTCCCAGCAGACCAGAATAGGAACAAACTCGTTCGAAACGGTCAAGGTAAGGGAGACCGGGACGGCACCCCTGACAGGGACAGACTGAGAGACGGTTCCTGCAAAATGGTTTGATTTTGATAGGTGAGGAACCATTTCCAACCATATCATGTGGTTGAGTTAATATTTATATGATTTTAAAAGAATATTTGGAAATATTCTGCAGCCCAACTTAGGTGTGCAAAAAGGTGTAAATCGAGTAAGAATAGCTTCAATCACTTTTGTGAAAAATCGCTGTTTCATTTAAATAGTCGCGCATCTTTGCAAGAATTCGGGTGACAAAGATCATTAACATTTTAACGCGGGCTTATTCTGCCTATTAGCTTACCACCAGATATTGCACGAATTGAGGAAATGGTTCCATACCTCTCACACCTGTTGAAACCGTACGGAGGTGCGGAACCGATTCCTTCTAAATACCGCAGTATGATAAATAGCAGTAAAATTAGTTTTGTGAAATCAATTAGATAGAGAGAGAATAACTTTTGTAATAGAGGCATTCATTGAGTATTGTATGCATCTGGTGTCCTTATCTAATTGAATAGATAGACAATCCCTACCGATAAAAATTCCTAAATGCATGATCTTGGAGGAATCGGTTCCGCACCTTGATACGGCTTATATGAAACGTAGGATTTAGCCTTATCAAATTCAGCCTCAGGTGAATTCCCTCTTGTGACAAATCGTACTAAATATTTCTACTTCGGGTAAACGGGAACAGAGCCGGGATAAGTACTCTACAAATTGTTTTTTCAACGATCGGGTTCGCTACTCCTGCACCCGGGGTCTTTATAACATTCTGAACGAACAGGAAATGCTGGTGAAAACGGATCAGAGAATTGGGAGGCATTAAACCCACAACACTCACCCCTTGCTACCTAACAGAAGAAGTTACCGATCAATCTGAAAATGTTTGTGGAGGCAGAGTTAAAGACTCTGGTTTTGATTTACATAACTCCGGCTATGGAGATTCCGGGGACCGGAATACGGTTTAGATCAATTATTCTCAGAACGGCACATTCAAGATTAAAAAGTGAGAGTTTGAATCTAAGCGACTACATTTTCATACTTCACAACAAATATCATATAGAACTTGGCATGTAGTTCAATGGAGGAACGTCTGTCATCTCCAGAATCCCAGAAGGAGAACAAAGAGTCATATGTGGAAAAATGTAATTGGAGTTGGAAGTGATAGTTTTGTCAAAAAGACCAAAGCAGGAATGCCTCAAAACAAGGTGAAAAGGAGAATTAGCTATGCGGAAGATAAGCACAATTGTTTTTTTTGTATTGGGACCGGGGATACTTTTTTTTTCAGATATGAGGGGGAATTTCACCTCTCAGGCATCTGCCAAAGCCACTGCTGAAGTCGAAACAGCGGCGAAGAGAAAGGTGGCAGAAAGCTCACAGACAATCAACGCAGTACCTGGAACCCCAGATGGTGTCCTAGTGATGCAGATGCATGCGCTTTTCGGCAAACTTCCCGCGGCAATGCCCGGTAGCGAGAAGGATACTCCCGCCATGGTTGCTTTAGGGAAAAAGCTCTATTTCGAAAAAGGGATTTCGATCAACAAAACCCAATCCTGTAACTCTTGTCATCCCATTGACAACAAAGGAGCAGGTGCGGACAATCGCATTACCGGTAAAGGTGCGGAAGGAAAATCTGGAGACCGCAACGATCCGCCAACCTTGAATGCCGGTTTCCAGATCGCCCAGTTCTGGAACGGACGAGCGGCTACCCTGGAAGAACAGGCTCAGGGCCCTCCTCTCAACCCCATTGAAATGGGAATGGCCGATGGCCAAGCGGTGGCAGAGCGGTTGAAAGGCATAAAAGATTATCCCGCGGATTTCAAAAAAGCCTTTCCCGGTGAGAAAGAACCTGTAACTTTCAGCAATTTTTCCAAAGCGATTGCTGCTTTTGAAAGAACACTTATTAGCCGCGGTCGTTACGACCGTTTTATGAATGGAGACGACAGGGCCATCACCAAACAGGAAAAGGAGGGGATGCGCACCTTTATTAATGTCGGCTGCGTGCAGTGTCACAGCGGCCCTACCATGGGCGGTATGACCTTCCAGAAAATGGGCGTCTTTCATGAGTTTACAGCGGATCTTGGACGCTTTGAGATCACCAAGTTGGAAAGTGATAGATATGTCTTCAAAGTTCCCATGTTGCGCAATGTCACTCTTACCGCCCCTTATTTTCATGATGGCCGGATTGGCAACCTGGCGGAGGCAGTGGATAAGATGGGTTACTTTCAATTGAATAGGAAGATGAACGACGAAGAAATTAATAATATCCTCCGTTTTTTGACCATACTGGCTGATACGGAGCGCACCACCGCGGAGCCAATATCGGTGAAAGAATCTTCCGGCATCTGGGCGCCACCGCTGACGAAGGATATTCCTCAAGGAGAGGAAGGCGATCTCATCCGGTACGGTAAACTCCTTTTGACCGATACATATGCACAGCTTGGTCCTGGCGCAAAAGATGAGAAAATGCATTTTTCCGGAAATACCCTGAACTGCACGAGCTGCCATCAGGATAGCGGCACCAAGCAGTTCGGTCTCCCCTGGATGGGAGTAAGTCAGGTATATCCCCAATATCGAAGCCGTGAAGATAAGATGGCGGCGCTTGAAGAGCGGATTAATGGTTGCTTCAAGCGCAGTATGAACGGCAAACCTCTGTCTGTCGACAGCAGGGAGATGAAGGCAATGGTAGCCTACATGGACTGGCTGTCAAAAGACATGCCCAAGAAAATTTTAGGTCTGAAAACGCCCAAATTTGAAGGTCCCAACCGGAAGGCAGATGTGATAAGAGGCGAAGAGATGTACAACAGGCTCTGCATGTCTTGCCATGGCAGGAATGGGGATGGATATCAGTCAATGTCTGCAGGAGTTTCAGGAAGCCATGTCGCCCCGGCGCTCTGGGGACCAAACAGTTATAACAATGGGGCTGGGATGAACAGGTTGCTGACCAACGCCGCATTTGTTCGCAGTAATATGCCTTTGGGAACAGTATGGAATCGGCCGGCAATCACCAAAGAAGATGCTTACGACATTGCCGCTTATCTCAGCTCCAAAGAGCGGCCTCAGATGAGTGGACTGGAGAAGGACTATCCAAAACTGGAGAAAAAACCGGCAGATTGCCCTTATCCACCGTATGCGGATGATTTTTCACAAGAACAACATCAGTACGGACCGTTTCAGGCTATAAAAGACGCACAAAAAAACAAATAAGCAAAAGACGAAGCAATGGGACTGAGGTGCTACGAGGCGAAACCCTCTGCATAAAGGAGAGAGAACGTCGTCAAGACCGCATTCGGTCTGAAGCCAAGACAAAGGACAAAGGAGACAAAGGGGGACATTACTTATCATGGATGTCCCCTATTTATTTAAAAAGAGCGGAATAGGCGGGAATTGGGTGTCTCAATTTATGCGCATAATTCCTATTCTCAGGTGGTTCTCTTGCTGCAGGGGTAATCCGGCATTACATTCATGGTAACTGATCATCGTCATTGAGTCAGAAAGATGCAATGTAATTCAACCAAAAGAGCCGAAATCGGGTTGCGGATGCCAGTAATCAATCAACGGCAAGATTTCAGGCTATTAATTCTTATTATACAAGGAGGACCGCCATGCCAAGGATCGTTCGCTTCCATGAGACAGGAGGAGCAGAGGTCCTCAAAATAGAAGAGTTGCCTCTTGTGGAGCCGGGTGAGGGCGAAGTGAGACTGAAAGTTGAAGCCATCGGTCTGAACCGTGCCGAAGTAATGTTCCGCCAGGGGCATTATCTGGAACCCCCGCAGCTGCCATCCCGGATAGGCTATGAAGCAGCCGGTATCGTTGACGCCGTAGGACCGGGAACCACCGGTGTTGCGATCGGCCACAGAGTGAGTACAATTCATTCATTTTCAATAGGCGCCTATGGGGTCTACGGTGTAAGCGCCGTTGTTCCGGCTATGCCGTAGCCGAGTATCCGAAAAGTCTGTCTTCCGTTGAAGGGGCGGCGATCTGGATGCAGTTTATGATGGC